>JANMDR010000021.1:0-7589 GCA_031376425.1 Betaproteobacteria bacterium | reverse complement strand
AGACTGGCTGGACAACTGCTGCCGGGAATGATGAAGGCGGAACGATCAGTGCGGTAGCTGGCGATAATGAGGGGGGCGGTGCCGGTATTAGTGAGGGTAACGCTCTTGGCTAAACCTACTGTTCCTAAGGTGGCGCTACCTAGATTTAATGGATCGGGTGAGAGCGTGAGGATACCAACTGATGAAGAAGTGGCAATACCAGTAATGGGGACGGTAGCAACGATGGCGTTGCCCACCCGCAAATCCAGAGAACCGGTATAGCTTTGCGCAACTTGGGGGTCAAAGCCGATTGTGACCATACAGGTTACGGCAGACAGGGGGGGGAGTTGTGCGGGACAATCATTGCTGGCAATGTAGAAGGCCGCATTTTGTAAATCAAGGACAAAGTTCTCAGTGCCAGTGCCGGTGTTGGTGATGTTAACAATTTGCGTGGGAACGGCATCGCCCACGGCAACGGTGCCGAAATTGAACGGGTTGGTGGTGGCAGAGCGATCGAATACATACTGAGACAGCGAGGCAACGCCGGTACCTTTTAATTTGACGACGAAGGGGAGATTCTCAGGGTTGGTGCAATCTTCGTTGGTGGGGCCATCGCTATAGCCATTGCTATAGTCACCAATGCTTTGGGCATAGTAGTCACGACTCGACGTGCACACTTGCAGTTCTCCAAATTCGTCGCCAGTTCTACTAGGAGAATATTTCACCTCATAATTACAACGGCTCCCCACAAAAATTACTTCACCATAAGTTTCGTATCCACCGAGATAACAGGCATCAATATAACTGGCTCCGCTAGTAGCACTTACCTCATCGTAAGTAATTTCTCTTATCAAGGTAAATGGACTAGGCGGGGTTTGCGGCTTGATGCGCACAAATTTACGCTGGGTTGAAAATGGCCCAATATTTACAAACTCACCAATGCGCAATGTACTCGACGCTATCGAAACAGCACCAAAATCTAATTGAGCTGGAGGGGGCGGTGTGACCTCAATATTTGCGCGAGCGACAACAGTGCCACGAACCGTAATTATTACTGGCGCAAAAGCACCCTGGGTAATACTTAAGCTGCTTTCAATATCACCCACGGCCGCGGGCGCGAGGGCACCAATAACAATGCGACATGCTTGGGCTGGCTCTACTGCTAGTGTGCCTCCCCCACCGCCCGCCGGAGCCAAGCTACACTCCGGACCCGTAAGTGGCGCATTCATCAAACAAACATTGTCACTGAGATAATCGCAACCAGCCGGCACGACGCCGTAGACTGCCATGCCGCTTACATTCCACGATAGTTGTAGCGAAAGTGTGCCCACATCCTGATAGGATTTAATCAAGACTGTTTTTCGCTCGAATGGTGTGTTTACGTATTGCACATCAAGGGAGAGCGAATTGTTATAGCCGCTACTAATAGCGGTGTAGCTTCGGCCAGCACCAGGCGGAAACCATGCGCAAGACGAATCATTTTCTGGTGCGCCACGGGATGTGCAAACTACCTTAGTAGCATCATCGGGCATACAAACGGCGGCATCAATGCCGCCAGCGTTTGTGACGATTGCGCATTGCACACTAGGTCGTGAAAATGAACCCTCTAAGCTCGGGCCATAACAAGGCATGCTACCTGTCGCGTAATAAACTAAATTGTCACCGCGTGTCGTACCGCTACAATAGAAATCATTGGAATAGGTTTCGCCATTTAAGGGAATTTTAGAGCAACGTAAATAGCCGTCGCCCGGATTGATATCGCATTTAATATCTGTCGTTGAACCAAAAAGCTGCTTAATGGGCATAGGTTTTGTGCTGGTGGCAGCGTAAATTTCGCCCCCCATAACAACGCTCAGTCCGAACAACAGAATTTGAAACCTAGTGAGCAACAGGTGGAAATATTTCATAGTATTCTGTGTGAAAATCGGATATTGCCATTATACCATTGCTATTTTTTGCCCGTTTATGTTAGTTTGCGTTCCTTTTTGCGTGAGTATTCAGGGATTGTAATACCTCAATATGCCAGAATCACCTATGTTTAGATAGGTAATTCCTGCATTATGCATATAGAAGTTTGATCGCAATTGGTAAAGTAAATTTTATTCACAGCGACGCTAAACTATCATTTGAACAGCAGTTGGGTAACGCGAAAGGTTCGATGCAATTTTGAAGTGATTTTTAGTCCCCCTAAAGCTTCTTAAGCAACGGCAACCAAACCAACACAACCTGAGCAACGATACCCACCACCATTAAACTTGTAAAAAAGCAAATTACGCTTGCGGCAAAAGTGCGCAATTTCGTGCTGCTACTTTCTTTGGCACGCAGGTAAAGTTCAAGCACGGCAAGTGGTAATAAGTAACAGGCAAAACCAATAAAAATATCGAATGCGCCATCCATTTTTTTACCAACACCCACCGGACCTTGCATTATCATGAACCAAGAAAAATAACCTAAACGTTGAAACCACACGCCGCAGGCCACCATGAAAGTGCGCAGCGCCCAGCGTCGGTGTGCGGCAAAATTATGGGCGCGTACCGTGCGCCATGCTACTGTGCCGAAAGCAATGATCAACACACCATTTAAGCTAACTGCGAGCGCACTGACAATATTTAGATATGTCCCGCGCCACCAAACCAGCGCAAAGCCGCTTAAGGTAGCCGTTAATATTGCCAGCAAAAACACCCGCCCATTCCAGCGGTGAAAACGGGGCGCATGTGTGCGAATATAAGGAATTAACTGCAATACGCCACATAGCGCAACGATACTCGCAAGCACTGCATGCGCCCCAAAGGCAGCATTACCCGAAGGGTCACTTGCAATATAGCCATTAATAAGTCCCTTATGCTTTGCCCACACCTGAAAATTACCCTGTAGTGTGGATATGCCGTAAAAGCGAAAGATGTAAAAAAAGAAAAGCCATTGCCCAACAATGACAACACCAAGCCAAAACATCGCGGCGCGTGATAAAAATTGGCTGGGTTTAGAAGGTGTTAATGCGGTGGCTGTCATTTTGTTCTTTCAGAGTTAAACGTTTTTAAGGGCTTGGGGATTTTGCTTCTCGTTGCCAATATCTATTTGCTGCCCACTCCTTCCCGTGCGCGCCACCCACGCCATATCCGCATAAGCAGTGGGTAGATGAGCAAATGGATAGTCGCCGTTACTACCATCACGGCAATACCGATCGCTGTGGGCAAAACAGAACCGAAGGTAAACGTCATCCCAAACACAAAACCCAGCAAATATTCTGGTCGATACAGCGGTATCAAGACACTAAGTAAAAAAATGCCCATAAACAGTGCTGCGGCTAAGTTACCTTGCTTCATGACGAAGGCAAGCGATAACGCCGCGCCGAGCAACAAAGCACCGGCAAACCCCGCCAAACTTTGCCAACGGCGTGTACGTGGTGCTACATGCTGTATGGTCTGACGCTCAATTAATCCCGTGAGAAACCACGTGAGCGTCGGAATCAAGAGTAAGCCCCACCAATTTGAAAATGCGGGCAGGTCTGCGCGAGCCAGAATATTGTGGGCCACCACTCCACCGTGAAAGTACTCCCAAGCTAGGTGCAAAATTTCACCCAAACATGCGATTACCGTGCAATAAAGGCGAAATGAATAAGGTCTTGGCTGGTTCATTCAAAATATCCTTTTTTTGAAATTAAATTAACTATTCCGCAGTGCGCATCATGGCTATCAACTAAGACCGATGCCACCCTATTTATTTAACGGTTGTTCACCCGTTTAATGACGCAAGGATCGCAGAGCATTCGCTATCCGCATAGACCTTTGCGACAAGCTACGTCGGAGAAGCGCGAAGCACGATAGGCAGCCCCGAAACACGCGGGACTAGTGTTAAAACGCTGTAAAAACGAGCTTTTAACGGGGTAATTCCAGCACAAAGCAAATATTTTCCTTGGTGCTTTTAGCGTTGCGCTGGTATCTTTGCAAGGATGAATTCTTCACAAAGTACATGGCTGGGCAGTACGGTAAAGCGCATCTTCGGCTGGCGTCGGTTGCGCGTGATGCTCATTACTGCTGCCATTATCTTCATACTCTTTGCGTATGGCTGGTCAATATCCTATTGGATTCTCATTGGCCGATTGGTGTTTTTCGGTTTATGTGCACTTGCCGTTTTTGGTTTATTTGAACGCTGGCCACAGCAACTTCCAAACTGGCTGGCACGTTGGGCCTTGCAGGTGGCGGGTGTAGCAGCCATCATGCCTATTGCAATTTGGGTCGGCTATACAGTAACTAACCTGGGCTTACCTGAGGCGTGGTGGCGCAATTCAGACCGATTGAGTGGCTTTGGCACCTTTACGTTTTTAGGGATGCTAGTTGGACCATGGATTGCCGCGGCGGCCTTATTCAAGCAAATTAGCAACGAGGCACAAAATCAGGCGCTCGCGTTTGCTCTTGAACGTAGTAACTTTGAGAAACAAGCGCTCAATGCAAGTCTGCGCTTGCTTCAAGCACAAGTCGAACCGCATTTTCTGTTCAATACCTTAGCCAACGTGCGGGAGCTAGTGACCACCGGCTCGCCACAAGCAGCAACAGTGCTAGATAGCTTAATTGCCTACCTGCGTGCTGCCGTACCGCGCATCAATGCGCCGATAGCTACCATCGCGCAGGAGCTTGATTTAGTGCGCGCATATTTAGAAATTATGCAGGTACGCATGCCCGACCGACTACGCTTTAGCGTCGAAGCCAGAGGTGATACCACTGCCTTCACCTGCCCGCCATTATCGTTACTTACCTTAGTTGAAAACGCGGTGCGCCACGGCATTGACCCAACTGAAGATGGTGGCAAAATTGATGTTTCTGTCGTTTTGCATGAGGGTATTTGGCATGCCGAAGTTCTGGACACTGGTAGCGGTATTGTCAATGGTAGTGGTGGTAGTGGTGACGCCAATACACCAACAAATCAAACAACAGGAACCGGCCTTACAAATCTTCGCGAGCGCTTGCGCCTAGCCTTTGGTGATCAAGCCACACTCACACTTTCTGCTACCCTCCCGCATGGTACGCGCGCGCAAATTCGCTTCCCTGCCCTTCCTAGCTCGTTATGAAACTAACACCAACAACAGCACTCATCGCCGATGACGAACCCCTCTTACGCGAATCACTGCAACGCTTGCTAACGCAACTATGGCCAGAGCTACAAATAGTTGCCTCCGCTAGAAATGGCCGCGACGCGGTAGAAAGCTTTGAGGCTCTAAAGCCCGATGTGTGTTTTCTCGATGTGCATATGCCGGGACTATCAGGCATAGAAGCCGCTCGATTTATAGGCCGCCGCGCCCATATTGTCTTCGTCACCGCGTTTGATCGCTACGCCGTGCAGGCCTTTGATCAGGGCGCACTTGATTATCTAATCAAGCCTATCGAATACGCCCGCTTGGCAGATACCGTAACGCGCTTAAAGAACCGCTTATCCACAACCCACAACGCCAACAACGCGCCCATTACACCCAATGCGCACCTCCTTCCCGACACCGATGCTCTGCTGGAACGCATATCGGCAACACTCTTAAAAAGCGCACCGTTAAGCTACACCCGTTGGCTGCGAGTCGCGGTAGGTCGGTCTCTGCGCATTGTTGCCGTTGAGGAAATTGATTTTCTGCGTGCCGAAGACAAATACACAACAGTGGTATGGCACGATAACAACGGCCAAGCTAACCACGGACTAATCCGCACCCCACTCAATGCCCTAAGCGCACAACTAGACCCCGAACAATTCGTGCAATCACACCGCGCGGTAGTGGTGAATCTGTGCGCCATAGACCAAGTAAGACGCGCCGCAAGCGAAACGGCAACGATTCATCTAAAAAATCATCCAGACATTTTGCCAGTCAGTAGAACTTTTTTGCATCATTTTAGGATGATGTAGGTTGAGGAGGGATGATCTACGAAGCTCTAAGTTTAAGCCTCGTCTATAATTTGTCAGGACAGACGTTCACACTAAAGCTACATATCGTTTCGATAAATTGTCCCATGTTTTGTGAGCCAATAAGTCATGGGCTGATGTATGAAAAACACGGAATGTGCGCATGCCTGAAACGACTATGCTAGTACCGATTCTGCGTGAGCTACCTAGTTTTATTAACCAGTATTTCTCGTTATTATCAGAAAGTTTACCAGCTTGTTCAACGGTTAGCGCAGACCGTGCTTTAATTTCAATAGAGATGACTTCGTACAAAAATTCTATAGTACGATGGTTTTTACTTGTACCGGCAACTACCAGCGCACAATGGCGTGTTTCTTGCATTACATGATGCGAGCTAGACTTTTTTAAGATCGTGTCCACAGGAATGTGATACCAACCAGCTGTGCTATCTCTAAATTTTCTCATGTAGTTAGCATCCCTACCGCTTCCAGGCGCTACGCTTGCCACTAGCGCCAAATCATTGTACTGCCGCAAGTACGCGCCAGTTACCGCCATGCGCGTTGAATCCTCAACCAGAAATTTATCGGCCTCTGGCCTAATATATTTCTTTGAAGAAGCGGGATTTCCAAATTGTTGTTCCAAAAATGCCTTCAACCATACATTAGGACGATTAGGTAGTAGCGGAAAAGCGCCAATACCCACTTCATCGATGGATTTATCATAAGGGTTGGATAAATCTTGCTCATCAAACCAGCCGGGGTAAAGCACAAATGCCCCCAAAACCGGGCGGCTCTTTTCTTTCCAACCATCGCCAATTTTGTCGAGGTGAATTAATGCATCGCGATATCGGTGCATTTGATTTATCGCATCATCAGGAGCCATGTCAATGCCGTTTTCATCCCATACACGATACTTAGCATCAAATATCCAACGCATGGTGCGGCCATCTGCAAAAGTAGCTTCCAGAAATAAATCTGGCCTTTGTTTAGTTGTCCAAGAATAAATTTGCCCTACTTCGGGACTGCTGTTTTTTCCAAAGCTTGGCTCGTGCGATAAGCGAATACATAACTTGTCCGCGTGGCGGTATAAATTAAACGCGGAGGTTTCACCGTTGACCAATTTCATTTCTAAACCTGCACCAGTGATACTCGCTTTTTTAGCAGCCAACTCAGCAAAGCCAAGTGTTAATAGCATTCCTTTCACTTCTAAAAAACACCAAACCTCATACAGGTCTGCCACTGATTTCATTGATACAGCCGCGTTCGAACCGAAGGCATCAAGATATGCTTTTAACTCGTGCCAAACGCGATATACGCCTGCATAGCCTGGGCGCTGATGTAGCACCAAAGACTCGCTTGCCATCCCTGCAAACTCGCCCACTTCCGCAAAAAATGGCTGATTAACCAGCCGATCCAATGGCGCTTTCCAAGAAGCCAATTCCAAAAAGAAGCTTGCCGAAAGCCGACCACCCTCCTCTGGAGCTTTCTGCTTATCGCGTGCCAATTTGATGATTCTGATTAGTGTTGCACTACAGCGCATCACCACCATTTTTACAAAACGGTTTTCTGGTGTGTCAACAGATAGTCTGTGATCTTGCGTGGTATACCGATTCTGATAAGCCTCATCAAAAATATCTGCTTGCACACGCGCTTCTAACTTTGCGCTAAGCCGCCCCCGCAAACGCTCCAGCGGCACTGTACGTGCAATGGGCAACAGCCGAGCATGGGGGG
>JANMDR010000190.1:0-3907 GCA_031376425.1 Betaproteobacteria bacterium | reverse complement strand
TAAAGGGTAAGGGTGAAGACACGTCAGCCGTCATGGCAGAAGTAGGTGGCTTGGGCGACGCGCTTAAAAACTGCGAAGATTCCCTAGGTGTATTGCAAGAAAAGTTAAGCCAATTTTTACGCACCATTCCCAATATCCCCCGCGATGGCGTGCCAATGGGAAAATCTGCCGATGACAACGTAGAAATTCGCCGTAAAGGTACGCCACCGGTATTTGATTTCACCCCCAAAGATCACACCGATATTGGCGAAGGCTTGGGTGGCATTGATTTCGAAACGGCTGCAAAGCTAAGCGGGGCAAGGTTCTCGGTGCTGCGCGGTGGGGTGGCGCGGCTGCATCGTGCACTCGCACAATTTATGCTTGATGTACATACGATGGAGCACGGCTATACCGAGGTGTACGTTCCCTATATGGTGGGCGAACACTGCATTGATGGGGTAACCAACCTAGAAAAATTTCGTGATGATGGCTTTAAAATTGAAGGGCGCGATGCGTTTTTGATTCCAACGGCCGAAGTGCCCGTCACTAATTTTGTGCGTGATAGCATCGTTGAATTAAACACCTTGCCCCATACGTACTGTGCGCACACGCCCTGTTTTAGGGCAGAAGCAGGTACTTATGGCAAAGACACGCGCGGCATGATTCGCCAACACCAGTTTGATAAAGTTGAGCTAGTGCAAATTGTGCACCCTGATGAATCTGCTGCTGCCCACGAAGCGCTAACGCGTCACGCTGAGGCTATTTTAGATAAGCTTGAACTACCTTACCGAACCATGCTGCTTTGTACTGGCGATATGGGGTTTTCTGCCGCGCAAACTTATGATTTGGAAGTGTGGCTTCCTGCGCAAAATACCTATCGCGAAATTTCATCTTGCTCAAATTTTGAGGCGTTTCAGGCACGGCGCATGCAGGCGCGCTTTCGCGATGCAGCCGGTAAAACCCAGATGCTGCACACCATTAATGGCTCTGGTTTAGCGGTAGGCCGCACCTTAGTAGCGATACTTGAAAACTACCAGCAAGCCGATGGCAGTGTGCGCATTCCAACGGTGTTGCAGCCTTATATGGGCGGAATTAAAGTACTTAGTAAAGTATGAATGCCAGCGATGTGACGCTCTGGATTGTGCGGCACGGTGAGACTGAATGGAATATCCAAGGCCGTATTCAAGGCCACGGCGATAGTCCCCTCACTGCCACCGGTATCGCCCAAGCGCAGGCCTTAGCGCGGCTGTTAGAGGCGCAACATCACGATGATGCCATTGCCGAACACCATAAAATTCACCGTGTTATCAGCAGTGATGCTGGCCGCGCCCATCATACGGCGCGTATTTTAGCGGCAGGGTTAAAACTAGACGTGGCTACCACGGCAAGTTTTCGCGAACGTAGCTACGGCATTGCCGAAGGCATGACCTATGCCGAAATTGATACCCATTATCCAGGGTCATTTTCAAAAATACATGAGACCGACCCTGATTACTGCATCCCCGATGGGGAAAGCCGTCGCAGCTTTCATCATCGCGTGGTGAATGCGCTTGAAGATGTGTGTGTGCAGCAGCGTAACCTCAGCGCCGATGTCGCACAACGTCCAATCCTAATTGTTTGCCACGGCGGGTTGTTAGGCGCAATTTATCGCTGGGCTACAAATATGCCGATTGCCACAGCCGCTAGCATTCCCATACCAAATACAGGAATGAATAAGCTCAAAATCATTGCCGGTGATACGCGAAACGGTGCGGAGATTTTAAGTTGGGGTGAGGTAAGTCATTTGTAGTATTAAACGAAGTTGGTAAGCTTTAATTTTGAGTGATAATCGACTATGGCCAGACCCATCAGAGCAGAAATTTCCGCTTCCGCATTACGCCATAATTATCGGCGTGCCAAAGAGTTAGCCCCTAACGCCAGCGCACTCGCAGTCGTAAAAGCGAACGCCTATGGTCACGGCGTTGAACGGGTAGCGGCGGCACTGCACGATGCCGATGGTTTTGCTACTTTAGAATTAGAAAGCGCGGAAATTTTACGGGCGCGGGGCATATCCTCACCAATTTTAATGCTCGAAGGCTTTTTTGAAGCGAGCGAATTAAAACAGTTTGCCCACCTACAATTGATGGCCGGCATTCACGATGCCGCCTGTTTGCAACAGTTAGCCAATGCAAGTTTAAGCCAACCGCTGGACGTGTTTTTAAAATTTAATACCGGCATGAATCGCTTGGGCTTCGGCTGTGATTCCGCCGATGCGCTACAAGCGGTAGAAGTCATTTTAAACGCGGCGAACCGTAACGCCAATATCCGCAATCTTACCTTGATGACGCATTTTGCCTCTGCTGACGCCGAAGGCAGCGCGGGGGAGTTTGCCGTAGAGCGCCAAGTTACAAGGTTTTCCGAGGTACTCCTTGTTGCAAAAAAGGTTTTGGATGTACGTGAATTTAAAGTGAGCATGGCAAATTCTGCCGCCACCTTGCGCCACAGCATTGCCCATCAAGACTGGGTGCGTCCCGGCATCATGCTTTACGGCTCCTCACCTTTTACTGACGAGAGCGCTACTGAATTAAACCTAAAACCGGCCATGACCTTCAGCAGTGAAATTATTGCCATTCAGGAACTACGCCGTGGCGATGCGGTAGGCTATGGCGCTACCTATGTTGCCAATCAACCGATGCGTATCGGCATCGTCGCCTGCGGCTACGCCGATGGCTATCCGCGCCATGCGCCAGGTGGCAATAACACTGGCACACCAATATTAGTAGATGGCATTCGCACCAGAACCGTTGGCCGAGTTTCAATGGATATGCTAGCCGTAGACCTTAGCCCCATACCCAAAGCACAAGTAGGCAGCAAAGTAACGCTATGGGGGCAAGATTTAAGTGCCGACGAAGTGGCGCAAGCAGCAGGCACCATTGCCTACGAATTGTTTTGCGCAATAGCGCCACGCGTGCGGATGGTGTCGGTGGCTTGAGGATGGCGATAATTCTTGAGGGGTTATGCTATTTCGGTAAATAATACTTCAATAAAGAATGTGGCACTCAGAGGTAATGTCTCGTGAATCCTGTGTTTTGGGGAGTTTAACCCTGCCAGTCAGAATGTCAGCAGTGAATTGAACGGAGCCATTTCTAGTCTTAAATTTTGATGGGCTAGCCAAACGATTTTTAGCATCAGTCATCGCGCGTTTGGCGATGCCGACTATGTAGGGGAAGGTGGTTTTCTTTGCCTCTTTTGCAACCTCCACGGCATGGGTGAAATCACGCAAATTGCAACCTTGGGCAATTGCTTCTAGCAGCGGTTGGTAGCTTAGGTTTAGGCCCGTGATGCCTTGGGTTTTTAGGGCCGCGCAGATTTCACCAGCGGTGGTTTTTAAGCCCTCAGAATGCAAATTTTGGGAATTAGACGACACTTTCGGACTGTTTTCCTGCGTCCTCTCTAAATCTTGCTCAGTAGGGTCTTTCTTCTGGTTCTTAGGTATTGGGTATTGGGAATTAGGGTTTGGTTCTTGTTTAGCATTGGGGCTGGTATCGGGGGCACAATGGGGGTCGCAATCGGGGTCACAATAGGGTGGGTATGCCTCGCTTATAGGGTTGGTATTAAGGTTGGTATTAAGGTGGGCATTATCGGTATTGGCTCTACTGGCAGTATTTGCATTAGGGGTGACGTTGCCCCAGCGCTTGGCGGCACCGGCTTTGCCGCCTTTTGCCATGCGCTGATAGGTGTCAATATCTTTATCGGCACGGCTGTTGTGATAGCCGTCGAGGCTATCCCGAATTTTGTGTTTTTAGTTTTTGCTAGGCGTGGTTAAACTGCTTTTAATAGTGGATCATCAAATGAATTATTGCTTGTTTACAGTTTTTGATTGGCATTGTCCAGCGCTGGTCATTATTGCGTAAGCCTAAATATAATAGCTTAATCGCGGCTTCGTCGT
>JANMDR010000311.1:0-12844 GCA_031376425.1 Betaproteobacteria bacterium | reverse complement strand
GCCACCCTCACCGCCCGCAATGGCGCGCTAGATGCGGAAGTGCGTGATTTGAAAGAGGGCTTGGAGGCGGTAGAAGAGCGTGCGCGCGTGGAGCTTGGTTTGATTAAGCCGGGTGAAACTTTTGTGCAGGTGGTGCCACCCGCATCGATGGCAGCGGTGGCAATTTCAAGCGCAAAAGAAGCAGCAGCGCCTGTTAAAGTAGCGAAGTAAAGGCGGAACTCCAATGTCAAAGGCGATGGCAAAAGCGAAAGGTGCGGCAACCATTAAAAAAACCCAAGCTCACTGCGCCAGCTTGCCTGAAGTAGTCGGTGCGCGTAAATGGGAAACCGATTTCGTGTATACCATTTTTGAAAAAATGTTCTGTGTAGCATCCATCTCGTCGGACGGCAAAAGCCATCTTGGCTTTAAAGTAGATGATGATCTATTTTTAGCGATGACCGAGCGCGAAGGTTTTATTCCAGCCCCCTATTTGGCGCGGGCAAAATGGGTTGCAATCAACGATTTAAGCAAAGTGAGTCAAGCCGAAGTCAACGCCCTTGTTACGCAAGCGTATCGCCTAGTCGTACTGAAATTACCCAAGTATCGACAAGCCGCGTTGCTAGCAGCTGTGGCAGAAATTTAAGATCAATCCTAAGCTGCCCTTAAGATACTCGTATTAAAATACTCGTAGACGCCCGTAAATAGTGGGTTTTCAACACCCTATGTGGTCGGAACTTTTGCCTAAACCTGCTTGTCAAAGCAAACAATGCGCACAATTCCACCCATATTCCCATCCACCTCCATCTCCCGTGTTTTCATCATAATATCGGGATGTACAGGGTTACTCGCCGCTATGCAATCAGGAATGCTCCACGCTGAAACCGCCGTTGAAGCCATTGTGCGTGAATCTAAAAATCCCTTATCAAAACCTGTCATCAATGCACCCCTTGTTAGCCAAAGTGAGCGTCGTAGTCATGAAAAAAAATCTAAAGAAATGATTAGCGAGGAAGCGGTTGCGCAACTGCAATTAAGCGAGCGCCCCAGATATCAACAGTACGTTGAAGAAATAATAGTAGAAGGTCAGCGCGAACCAGAAGATGTTACGCCGCCTGAAAAACCCCCGTTCCAGAAGATGCGGGAAGGGTTAGACCGCGTTGGCCCAAACCTGAGCACTGCCAAAGCGTTCTATACAGATACTGAAGGCATAGTTAGAGCCTGTTTTTGGAAGAACGGGGTATGTGTGAAAAGCCCTAGCCTCGTTGGTCAGTTTACGATGGGTGGAGTGCGCGGTGAATAGATGCCTACACTTTGCGATTAGTATATTTGTATGGCTAGCGATCTTGCCCTTATTGCAGGCACGCTTGGCAAATGCTGAAACTGCGTTAGAGGCAGTAGTGCGCGAGTCTAAAAACACCCGCGTTGATCCACTCCGCGCCAAGGCCGCACAAACTAAAGCAAGCACGAATATTGCGGACAAAATACCAACTGCAGCACCTATTGCAGCATCAGCGGCGAACGCACAAACGGCACAGCCCTTGGTGCAACGTGTGGATGAAATTGTTGTGCAAGGCCAGCGCGAACCAGAAGATGTAGCGCCAGCCAAAAAAACCGCGTTTCAGAATATGAAGGAGGCCCTCGACAGCGTTGGTAAGAGTGCGGCACCATCGGTGGTTGAGTCGCAAAATAATGGTGGCACGCGGAGCGCAGTATTTAAAGTAAACGGCGGTTGTTATGTGATAAAAAATAACGCCGGCCAAATGAATAATGACGGTAGCCTAGGCAGTACGGGGCGCGACGCCATGACTTGTTCGAAAGCCGAAGCTGCACGAAAATAGAGGCTCTCTAGTGCCTAATAGAATATCACCATGCCTAAACTCGTCAGTCCCACCGCCATCATCACGCACCCAATCTGCTTAATGCATGAAATGGGGCGCAATCATCCGGAATCACCGCAGCGTTTGGAGTCGGTGTTAGCGGCATTAAGGGCGCTGCCAAATCGGGCAGATTTGCAGTGGCATGAAGCAACAATGGCATCGCGCGAGGCATTGGGTGCTGCGCATACTACTGCGCATGTAGAGAAAGTTTTTGGCGCATCACCAGTTACGGATTACGCCTATCTGGACCCCGATACCTCCATGAACCCTTATTCACTTGACGCTGCCCGCTATGCCGCAGGTGCGGTGATTGATGCTGTTGAGTTGGTTATGCAGCGCACTGCGCATAATGTGTTTTGCGCGGTACGGCCCTGTGGGCACCACGCTACGCGCGCGCAGGCGATGGGGTTTTGCTTTTTTAATAATGTGGCGGTGGGTGCTGCCTATGCCTTAGATCATGCACTGCAAAGCTCCGAAATTAAGCGGGTCGCCATTTTAGACTTCGATGTACACCACGGCAATGGCACCGAAGATATTGTGCAAGGGGATGAGCGAATTATGCTGTTTTCATCGTTTCAATTTCCCTACTATCCGGTTTCAAAAGCCAGCATCCCTGCCGCTAATATCATTCACACGCCATTACCAGCCCAAACCAATAGTGCGCAATTTCGCGCTGCCATTGATGCGACATGGTGGCAACCCTTGGCCGCCTTTGACCCGGATATCATCTTCATCAGCGCGGGATTTGATGCGCATAAGGATGATCCGATGGCGTATTTTAATTTGAACGTAGATGATTTTGTGTGGATCACGCAGCAAATCATCACACGGACGCGTGCAGGTGGGCTAGGGCGCGTTATTTCGGTATTGGAAGGGGGTTATGACGTCGCAGCCCTTGGAGCCTGTGCGGCGGCGCATGTGCAGGTGTTGCAGCAGCGCTAATCCGGAGCTGCGTTAATTCTGCCTACCTTAATCCTGCACTGGGCTTTGCTGACCATAAGTTGCAAATTTCTCGATCACCGTCGCCATTTCGGCATCCGATAAAATTGTGGGCTTACCAATTTGCAGCGCTTGCCAATACATGCGGGCGAGGTTTTCTACTTCCACCGCCAAACCCAAGGCTTTTTCAAGCGTTGTGCCCACTGCAACTACGCCGTGTTGCGCTAAAAGACAGGCATTGCGGCCTTGCAGCGCCTCTAGCGCAAAGTCAGATAATTCTTGCGTGCCAAAGGTAGCGTAGGGTGCACAGCGAATATCTGCCCCCCCTGCCGCAGCAATCATATAGTGAAACGCAGGAATGTCGCGGCCTAAGCAGGCAAGCGACGTGGCGTAGCTCGAATGCGTGTGCACAATCGCCTGCACTTCTGGCCGCCGAAAATAGATGTCGCGATGGAAGCGCCATTCGGAAGACGGCAATGTAGTCCCTTCAAATGAGCCGTCAAGCGCCATAGAAACAATGTGCTCGGGCTGCGTTTGCGTATAAGGAATGCCGGTAGGGGTGATGTAAAAACCACGGTCTAGCTTTTGGGTAAGGCGTGCCAGTGGTGCACGTGCGCTCACATTGCCGGATTTGCCAACATTAATGCCAAGGCTATTCATGGCGCGAGCGGTTTCAATAATTTTGTGGCGCAGATAGAGATTATTCATAGGGAATTTAGTCGTTTGGAGTTATAAAAATTGCCGCTAGGATTGCCATTGATGCAACTCACCTACACTTGTAACTCCCCGTTCAGTAATAATTCCCGTTACCAATCTTGCCGGTGTCACATCAAACCCCGGATTTGCCACGGGTGAGGCAGCATCTAAAATTGTAAAGTTTTCTGCCACCCCATTTGCTGAAACACCGCGTAGTGTGCGGATTTCTGCGGCATTGCGTTCTTCAATTTCAATATCTGCAAGCGCATCATTTAAAGTCCAATCAATTGTGCTTAGCGGTAGCGCGGCATAGAACGGAATATTGTTATCGTGTGCAGCCAGTGCTTTTTGATAGGTACCAATTTTGTTGGCGACATCGCCCACGCCGGATACGCGATCCGCGCCTACTATCACGATGTCTACCTTACCATGTTGCATAAAATGCCCACCGGCATTGTCCACAATATAGGTATGCGCTACCCCGTGTTCGCGTAGCTCCCAAGCGGTGAGCAAACCTTGGTTACGTGGCCGGGTTTCTTCCACCCAAACATGCACGGGAATGCCGGCATCATGGGCTTGATAGATCGGCGATAGGGCGGTGCCCCAATCAACCGTCGCCACCCAACCGGCATTGCAATGGGTAAGAATATTCACCGGGCGCTGCAATTTGCTATGCAGCGCAGCAATAATTTTTAAACCATGCTGACCAATCGCAAAGTTCGTGGCGATATCGTTTGCGGCAATTTCTTTGGCGGTGCGCCACGCTAATTCCGCCCGCAGTGGTGCGGGGGCGGTAATGAGTACACTTGTGACTTTATGGAGTGCCCACGCTAAATTAACGGCAGTCGGGCGTGTAGCGGCAAGTAGGGCGGCTTTGGCAGTTAAATTTTCAAATGAAGGATCATCGCGCATCGCCAATGCCAAGCCAAAGGCGGCGGTAACGCCAATTAAGGGTGCACCGCGAACCCGCATGGCAAATATGGCCTCGGCAACATCCTCTACTGAGCGTAAAATACGGACTTCGACACCAAACGGTAACAAAGTTTGGTCGATAATGCCGACTGCGTGGTTAGAGTTCGAAGCATTGTTTAAGGAAGATTCTAATGTAGGCTCTATTGCCCAAATGCTTGTACGTGGTATGTTGTTTATTTTCATAGCAACAATTTTAATGCAATTATCGTAGTGCTTTACATTCATAGGAAAAATCATGGCGCAAACCACATTAAATGACTTTATCGCAGCACACACAGACCAAGATCAAAACGCAGGTATGTTTGAAATCGAAAATAAATCTACCTTGCAGATTAACCTAGATGGCGCTGTTTATGCCAAAGCCGGTTCAATGGTGGCGCGTACCGGCGAGATTAAATTTAGCCGCAAAAGCATGATGGCCGATGGCCTTGGTGGCTTGTTTAAAAAAGCCGTTACCGGTGAAGGTATGAGCTTGATGAAGATGGAAGGCCGAGGCCGCGTCTATTTGGCGGACGCCAATAAGCGGGTGCATGTAATTGCCCTGCAGGGTGAAAGCATTTGCGTAAACGGCAATGATGTGTTGGCGATTGAAATGAGCTTGGACACTGATATCACGATGATAAAAAGTGTTGCCGGATTTATGACGGGTGGATTGTTTAACGTTAAAATTTCAGGCAATGGCCTAGCAGCGATTACCACCCATGGCGAACCTTTATTGCTTAAGGTAGGACCTGCCAGTGCGGTGTTTACCGACCCCAATGCCACGGTTGCATGGAGTGGCAATCTAACACCGAGTATGCATACCGATGTTTCAATTGGTTCGCTGTTCGGTAGAACAAGCGGTGAAAGTGTGCAAATGAAGTTTGCAGGCCAAGGCTGGGTGCTGGTGCAGCCGTATGAGGAAGTGTCGGTTATGGCGCAAAACTCATAATTACTTTTGCAGTACTATTTGCGCCGCTACTTCGCCAATAGACCCTGCGCCCATCACAATCACCACATCGCCGCTTCGTGCGGCGTTGATGATTTTACTTGGTAGTAGATGTACGTCCTCAACGAATAGGGCGTGGGGTGTGGCTGCGGCTAATGCTTTGCCGTCGGCACCAGCGATTACTTCTTCACTTGCCGCGTAAACTTCGGTAAGTAGTACGCAATCAAATTTACTTAAGACGGCCACAAAGTCACTAAAGCAATCGCGCGTGCGGGTGTAGCGATGGGGTTGGAAGGCGACTACTAAGCGGCGTTTTGGATAGGCACCGCGTGCGGCGGCAAGTACGGCGGCGATTTCTGCGGGGTGATGGCCGTAGTCGTCTATTAGGGTGAAGCTGCCACCTGTAATTGCAATTTCACCGTAGTGCTCAAAACGCCTACCTACTCCGGCAAAGCCTTGTAGGGCGCGGCTTATCGGCACATCGGCTAAATCTAATACCGTGGCTACGGTAATGGCGGCAAGCGCATTGCGCACATTGTGCTCACCGGCTAAGTTGAGGGTGATGGCTAAATCGGCACGGCCTTTTCTGTGCACGCTAAATTGCATTTTGCCACCCGCTAAGGCGTTAATATTGCTCGCACGAATGTCAGCCTCTGCAGCGAAGCCGTAGGTAATGACTGGACGCTCAAGCTTTGGCAAAATGGCTTGAATGCCAGCATCGTCCAAGCACAATATCGCCCGGCCATAAAATGGCAAGCGATGCAAAAACGCGATAAACGCATCATGCAGTTTGGCTAAATCATGGTCGTAGGTTTCCATGTGGTCAGCGTCGATATTAGTCACCACGCTAATGATGGGGTTCAGATAGAGAAATGAGGCATCGCTTTCATCGGCCTCCACCACAATATAGTCGCCCGCACCTAAACGGGAATTGGCACCCGCGCTCTGTAATTTGCCACCGATGACGAAGGTGGGATCAGCACCTGCTTCGGCGAGTACGCTGGCAACAAGTGAGGTGGTGGTGGTTTTGCCGTGGGTGCCAGCAATGGCAACGCCTTGTTTTAAGCGCATTAGTTCTGCAAGCAACACGGCACGTGCCACAACGGGTATGCGGTTGGCACGTGCAGCAAGCACTTCGGGGTTGTCAGATTTTACTGCGGTAGAAGTTACCACCGCTTGCGCTCCCACGATATGCGCTGCCGCATGACCAATAAAAACCGTTAGCCCTAATGCTTGAAGGCGGGCGGTAACAGGGCTTTCGTAAGCATCAGAACCTGATACGACATAACCAAGATTATGGAGAATTTCGGCGATGGCGCTCATACCTGCGCCGCCAATACCGACAAAATGAATGTGCTTAATAAGGTGCTTCATACTAGGCCACAATCATTTGCGATTTCTTCTGCCGCTTGCACAAACACATCAGCGCGATGTGCGTAATTACGAAACATATCCAAGCTGGCACATGCGGGGCTGAGCAACACGGCATCGCCCTGCTGTGCTTGTGAGAAGCACCATTTAACCGCAGCTTCAAGGGTTTGGTGGTGCAATGTTGGTACACCAGAAATAATCGCTTCTATGGCTGCTGCATCGCGGCCAATGGTGGCGATAGCACGCGCATACTGTGCAAGTGGCGCGGTTAATGGCGAAAAGTCTTGACCTTTGCCATCCCCCCCCAAAATTAGCACTAATTTCCCCGGTGCTTTATCTAAACCCAAGCCTTCTAGCGCGGCAACTGTTGCACCTACATTAGTGCCTTTGCTATCGTCATAAAACTCTATGCCATTGATCGTGCGAATTAGCTGCACCCGATGCGGCTCACCCCTATACTCGCGTAACGCAGGCAGCATGGGTGGCATGTTAGGTGATGTGGGGCAGCCAATGGCGCTGGCAAGTGCTAAGGCCGCAAGGGCGTTGGCGGCATTGTGGCGACCCTTAATACGTAGGGCATTGGCGGGCATGAGCGCGGTGATGTGGTTATTTAAATCAGTATTAGTGCCGCGATGGGCAAGCCATAGGGACTCGTTGGCATCCTTCAGGCTAATTAAGCCAAAGTCGCCAAGGCGTGGCGGTGGGTTTAGGCCGAAGCTAATTTGGCGCGTAGGGAGTTGCGCTGAAAAATTTTCGTCGCGATTCACCACGGCAAGGGTGTTGGTGCCGAATATGCGTGCCTTAGCGGCAATGTAGGCTTCCATGCTGCCGTGCCAATCCAGATGATCTTGGGTGATGTTTAAAATAGTGGCGGCATCGGGGTTAAAGTGTTCAACGCCATCTAACTGAAAACTAGACAGCTCTAGCACCCATACTTCAGGCAAGTTGGTAAGCCTTTGCATCAAGGTGCCAAGCAGGGTGGGGCCAATGTTTCCAGCCATTGCCACGGTTTTTCCTGTGCTGGCAACTAATAAGGTGGTGAGTGATGTTGTAGTGGTTTTACCGTTAGTGCCGGTGATGGCGATAATTTGTGGTGCGTAGTTTTGGGTTGCCTTTAGCTCTGCCAAAGCAGCAATAAAAACATCCAGCTCGTTGCCTACGTCAATATCGCGCTGTGACGCGGCAACTAGCAACGAGGCGATGCGTTCATCCTGAGGGGATAACCCTGGGCTTTTAAGAATGAGGTTAACGCCGTCTAATGCTGCTAGCTGTAGCACACCATTAACGCGTGTAGCAGTTGGTACGGTGTCCGCAAGCGTCCGCGCGTGCGGCGGCGTTACGCGTGAATCCCACACGGCTATCTGCGCACCTTTTAATGCGCACCACTGTGCCATTGCCAAGCCACTTTCACCCAGCCCTAAGATAAGAATTTTTTTGCCAGTTATATTCATGAAGATGTCGCTTCTAAGCGGTTTTTAAGTGCAGCTTGCGCAGCAATAAAGTCAGAAAAGGGGCGCTTCACTCCGCCTATGTCTTGGTAGTCTTCATGGCCTTTTCCAGCGAGTAGAATAATGTCGTAGGAACTGGCATGTGCAATCGCGTGGGCGATAGCGGCGCTACGATCTTCTATGACAGTAATATTTTTCAGCGTTAGCTGTTCTTGTTTTGCGCCTTCAGTTACCTGCGCCAATATCGTTGCGGGTGATTCCAAACGCGGGTTATCACTTGTGATAATGGTGCAATCAGCCAAGCGCGCGGCAATGCCTCCCATCTTTGGTCGCTTGCTAGCATCGCGATTACCACCGCAGCCAAATACGCACCATAGCCGGCCATTACGGCCTTCGGCCACGGGGCGCAATGCTTGCAACACTTTTTCTAGCGCATCTGGCGTATGGGCATAATCAACTACTACTTTGGGTGCATTGGGGCTATCGAATAACACCGGTTCAAGCCGGCCTGGCACTGGCGTTAGGCGCGATGCTACATTAGCGGCATCTTCAAGGCTAAACCCTTGCGCACGCAAACCGCCAAGCACTAGCAATATATTGCTAACGTTGTATTCACCAATTAGGGTGCTGTTTACCGTAACCGTTTTATTGTCTTCAACCACTGCAAACGTCATGCCACTGTTTGTGTAAACAATGTTTTTGGCCTGCAAGCGTGCGGGGCGAGACGTAGATACTGACCATAAATCAAGCGTTGAATTTGCTAATTCACTCTGTAATTGTTCGCCCTTGGCGTCGTCGATATTTAGCACCGCAGCTTTCAAGCTCGGCCATGAAAAAAGTATGCGCTTAGCGTCCCAGTAATGCGCCATACTGCCGTGATAATCCAAGTGGTCTTGGGTGAAATTCGTAAATAGCGCGACATCAATTTCAACGCCGTTCAGACGTTGCTCAATAAGCCCTATGGACGAAGCTTCCAGCGCACAAGCAGCATAGCCAGCATCAGCAAAACTGCGCAGGGTGTGGTGCATGGTTACCGCATCAGGTGTTGTTAAGCCGGTAGATATGGTGCTTCCCGGCGCACCAACACCCAAGGTGCCGATGACACCGCAAGGTATATTGAGCTTACTAAGCGCCTGCGCCATCCACCACGCCGTGCTGGTTTTACCATTGGTGCCCGTGCTGGCGATTATCTTTAAATGGCTGCTCGGTTCGCCATAAAAAGTGTGGGCAATGAATCCTAGATGCCGTTTTAAATCAGCCACCCATGCAATACGCGCATCATCAAACCCAAATTGCGCTACATCATTGGCTTCTACTAAGCAGGCCGAAGCGCCAGCGGCCAGCGCCGCTGTGATGTAATTGCGACCATCGGTATTGTGGCCAGGTAAGGCGATAAAGGCATCGCCTGATTTAAGGTTGCGGCTATTGGTGTGCAGCGCACCGGTAACGGTTTTTGCAAGCCATTGTGCCGCCTCGGGAGCGGTAAGAAGTTTTGAGTGTGACATGAGTGGTGATTATAGATTCTCACATTTTTAATGCAGAGTTTTTAGTGAAATTTGCTTAAAGGCTGCTACTAGCTATTTGATTGATATCTCGTTGAGTAATTCAGTCGCGTCGTAGATGTTTTTCAGCGCCTCCAATAAGCCGCCACTGGTAACGCCAATGGTGCGGCTGACGCTTGCATCAAAGCCAAACGCGTTGCCGATTGAGTGCGCGTTACCGTCGAATGCCAAGCCCACAATTTCCGCATTACGATTAATCAGAGGGCTGCCGGAGTTACCGCCAATAATGTCATTATTGGTTGTGAAATTATAAGGTTGGCTAAGCTGCAATTTTGCCTTTGCATCTAGCCACTGTTTGGATAGTGCGTACGGCTGAGCGCCGGTATCACGGGCGAAGGCACCAGCGATGGTGGTAAACGGCGCAACGGCTTTGCCGCGCTCGGTAAAGCCCGCAACCTTGCCAAAACTCAAGCGTAAGGTGCCAGTGGCATCTGGATACACCATGGTGCCGTTTTGTGCAAAACGTGCCATCGCAATAAGTTCTGCGTTCTTCTGCTCTACGGCAGTAACTTCGTTTTCATAGCGGGCGCGTATTGCGCGCGCTTGCGCATCTATAGCGCGGGCTAACAAAATGAAGGTATCGTTAGATTGTTCAATTGCGGCCATATCGCCGTTCCATAGGGTTTTCCGCAGTGCTACATCACCTAGTTTAGTGCCGTCTACCAATTGCTGCGCGACTTGTGCGGGTGAATTTTTGCCTAATATCTGTTGCACAATAGGGTCATCACTACCTAGCCATTCCCGCAGTTTTGTGAGGGAGAAAGTAAGCTTCAATTTTTCAAACTCAGGATAAATTGGCGCTGGTGAAAACAGTTGGCGTTCAAGCTGGGGTAGGGCGGTGTTGTTGAACTCTGGCAGGCGCTCACCATCCTTCAATGCCCGTGCTGCCACGCCGCGCACCAAGGCGCGTGCATGGGTAAAGTAGCGAGATTGAAACGCAGTGGCACCTTCGATAGCGCCATATTCTTTGTATAAAGTTCGGGCAATGAGTTGGGCATTAGCAATGGCTAACCACGAGTTGCCTATTTTTTCGCGGAGCACCGGGTTAGCTGCAACAAACTGCTGCAGCGCCTCTTCTTCACTGCGTTTGCGAGCTAGCAAGGCGGGTGAAAGCAAGGCCTGCATTTGCCCGTTAGTTACTTTAAGCGCATTTTCTATCCCATATAAGTCATTGCCTGCCATGCGGGCTTGTTCTACGCCTAACTGCCGATATTGTGTGAGTAGGCCACGGTACTCAGAATTATCGCGCAAGCGTTCAAGCAGACGGATATCGCGTAAGGTCTCTAGCTCGGCCACAGTAAGCAGGCGATTAGTGCGACCAGGGGTGCCGACAGCAAATACTAAATCGTCCACGGCCGCACCATTTTTATTCATGGTGAAAAAATCACGAACTATCGCTGGCTTACCGTTTTCGTAGGCGCGTAACATAGCAGCATCAAGACTAAAACGGGGGAAGTTAAAATTATCCGGATCACCACCAAATCGGGTAGCTGCGGCTTCTGGCGCCCAAACCAAGCGGACGTCAGAGTACCGATAATAGCGATACAAATGATATTGCCCTCCTTGATAAAGCGACACGACACTACAGCGCAACGTGGCTTTTTTATCACCCACACAATCACTGCTTATTTTTGCCTTGATCTGGTTTTGTGTAGCTTTGTAAGCTTCACCCGTTAGATTTTGTGTAGCGCTTAGTACAGCTTGGGTAACGTCGATAATTGCGTCAAGACGGGTTACTTCTTGCGTAGGGCAGCTAATTTCTTGCTCTGGCTTGCGCGCCAAATGTCCATCGATAAGGTAATTTTTTTGCGCAGTCGATATCTGCTGCAAGCAACCCGCAACGCAGTGCTGATTGGTCATCACTAAACCAGTGTATGAAATAAAGGATGCTGAGCAACCACCTAAGCTTACTGCAGCCCGCATTACATGATCTATCCACGGTTTATCGGCAACAAAATTGTAAGCGCTCTTTAACTGGGCGGCGGGCAAATTATCAAATGTCCACATGCCTTCGTCGGCATAGGCATTATTTGCAAATAGCAATGGCAGTAAAGTAATAGTGACGGCACGGAGTTTCATATTGGGTATCAAGTAGTCGGTTAGCAATGCGAGTTTTTTTAGTTAATAGCTTTGTGGAAAATGATATTTTCAAACGCGGCACCTTCAAAGCAGTATTGCGTTCTGCCAATGTCAGCGTAGCCCATTGCTTGATAAAATGTGATGGCAGCGGTGTTGTTGATCCAAGTCTTTAGCCATACGCAAGATGCCGAAGACTGCGCTGCAACAAGTTCAGCATTATGCAGCAGTTGTTGCCCAATTCCCATGCGCTTGAAGTACCTTTGTACATACAGCCTTCTACACTCTAAGCCATTAATCAAGCTCGGGTGCGGGCCGGTTGCTGTGAGCGCAATTTCAGTGAAACCCACTAAATGCGCATTCTGCTCGGCTACAATAAATTGTTTTGGGGATGTAGTGATAGCAGCGGCAATAGCGGCCTCGTCATACATACCTAAAGCCTCACGCGCTAAGTCAGCGCGCATGCCATCGACAGCATAAGTGTCAAGAGACACTTGCACGGCTAGAACCTTAATAGATAGGGCGTCTTCGATGGTTGCCGGGCGGTAAATTACAGGTGGAGGTGACATGGCGGTTTTTGAGTTAGCCTAAACCATCATGCTAGCGCAGATTTGAACGTATTCGTGATTAGATTTCCCGCTAGGGGGAAACGTCAATTCATTCCTGTACCGATCATTTGCCTTTGCGCTATCTGGAGTTTGATGGAATGGTCGCGACGCCCATCTAAGCCCAAGTGGTGCCAGCGTTATCGCCTCAGTTGCGAATCGTAATCCATGCTCTTGTGTAAGATACGCACCACTAAAATATTGGCTAAAGTGCTGTATTTATAGAAAATTATGTGACTGCCTTGCGGAAATTTTTTATATCCGTCTCTAATATCTTCGCAGGAAAATCCTAACGCAGGGTTTTGCGCTAGCATGAAAAATGCGGCGTCTAGTTGTTTAATGTATAAGTTACGTTGAGGCCTACCCCACCGATTTTCGGTGAAAAGAGCAATTG
>JANMDR010000269.1:0-6050 GCA_031376425.1 Betaproteobacteria bacterium | reverse complement strand
ACTCCTTAAAATAGAAAAATGGGCACTGTAATTTATCCAGTGTGTAAATCAAAATTGCTGGACTACCTGCTTATCGTTTTTAAGGTGGGGTAACTATCACCGAACTGAAAATATTTTTTGCCGCACCAAATTGCCGTGCATCTAAATATTGGTCAATTTCGTATAAACTGCAATTGAAGTTTTCTAAACCTTTTGATATATCTTCTTCCCAATGACTTTTTTTAAAAAACTTGCAGTAGCACTCTGTTGTGTGGCCTCGACCTTTGTGCAGTTAGCCGAAGCGGCTGATGCGCCACCTCTACAATTTGGCGTGGGTTTATTCCAACCGGATAAAGAGAAAAACGACACCACCTATCGCCCCCTTGCCGATTACTTGGCAGCAAAGCTAAACCGTAAAGTAGTGTTGCGTACCGTGGATTCTTGGGAAGGGCTGGCGAAGTCGCTCGCGGCAGGCGAAACAGATATAGCGCTTATGGGGCCGTGGGGCTATGTTTTGGCTAATAACCAAGCCGGTGCACAGGCGGTATCCACGATTTTGTACAACGGCAAGCCTGAGTATTTTGCAATTATGATTACTAGCCCCAAAAGTGGCATTAATAAAATCGAAGACATGAAAGGCAAAACCTTTGCCTTTGGTGACAAGGGTTCGACTAGCGGTTATTTAATTCCTACACACCAATTTCAAAAAATGGGTATTGACCCTGATACATTTTTTAGCAAAGTGCTTTATACCAAGCACCAAGCCATAGAAACGCAGGTAACACGTGGCGAGTTAGATGCTGGTGCTGATTACAATCGCAATCGGGATGCCATGATTGCGCAAGGCTTAATCAAAGCTGAGGATAGCAAAATAATTTGGACTTCGGCTCCCCTGCCAAATGACGCTATTGCCGTAAGCGCTGGACTCGCTAAACAGCCGATTTTTGTGGCCATGCTGCAGCGTGCACTTGAGGGTGTTGGTGAAGCATTAAAAGCACAACCGAATCTACTACCAGCTAACTACACTGGCTTTATAACTAAAGACAATAGCTACTATGCGCCGATAAAAGATGCCGGTCTTGCCACTGGAAAGCTTCAAGCACCGCGTAAATAGTGCGCCCGCAAGTGGAGAGCGTATGCTAATAACGTCATCGCAGCTGCGGCTGCGATGCTATTTTGTAGTGTACGCAGCGCTGCTAGTTGCTTGCGCGGCAAGCTTGGTGATGGCTGATGATTTATCGTTAGGCCGCAATCCTTGGCGCAATTTAGTGACAACGGTTTCAGAATTATCGCGGCCTAGTTTTGTAGATGTTTGGCTGGGCAATCCTAAGCTTGAATACAAGAGTGATGATGGCCGCGTGTTGCGAGTTGAAAACCAAAAAGCTGTTGAAGTTAAATATCTTTATGGTTTAATTGAAGCCACTTGGACCACTTTAAAAATAGCGACCTTAGGCTCACTTATTGCCGCAATTTTAGCCCTGCCACTTGGCATACTGAGCGCAAAAAATATGCAAGCACCGCGCCCGCTGGCATGGGGGGCACGGATAATTTTAGACGTAACCCGTTCCATACACGCCTTAGTTTTTGGGTTGCTGTTTGTTGGCATCATTGGCCTAGGGCCAACGGCGGGCATATTGGCGATTGCCGCGCATTCCTTGGGTAGCTATGGCAAATTATATGCCGAAAGTATTGAAACTATTGACCCCTTGATGATGGAAGCGGGTCTCTCGCTTGGCGGCTCGCCCATGCATGTATTAGTCGTGGCGTTGTGGCGTGCAGTGCTGCCAAAATTCATGTCAATCCACCTTTATGTGTGGGAATTTAATGTGCGTGATTCTACCGTGTTGGGCTTGATCGGCGCAGGCGGGTTGGGGCTACTTGTTTCGGAAGCGACTTCGCTGTTTCAGTGGGGTAGATTAGCGACGGTCATGCTCACTGTCATCATTTTAGTATCCGTTTTTGATCAAGTTAGCCGCCGTATTCGTGCGGATTTATTGCGGTCAATTTCATGAACAGTTTGATTGAGCCAAGCGATGTGCCCGGGCGCAACTGCCCCCTACATTATCGCTATAGGCCCAGCGTGTTTGATCGCCCTGCTGAAGTGCAGGCACAAACTATTTATGTTATTGGTGGCCTTTACGGTAATCCATTTGCGCTAGAAAAAATTTTAGAAATGGCGGCAGTAGAACCAACACCACCTACGCTTATTTTTAATGGTGATTTTAATTGGTTTAATCGCGATGCCCTTACCTTCAAGGCCATCAATGAGGCAGTGCTACAACATCACGCCACACGCGGCAATGTGGAAACTGAAATGGCCGATGACTTCAGCAATGCAGGTTGCGGCTGTGGTTATCCTGACGACGTGTCAGCAGATGAAGTAACGCGGTCAAATGAAATACAGGAAAACTTACGCGGCACAGCAAAACAATTTCCGGCACTACGGCGCCAATTAGCGGCCTTGCCGATGCACTTAGTGGCTGAAGTAGGAGGCGTAAAAATTGCTATTACCCACGGTGATGCAGAATCGCTCGCCGGTTGGGCGTTTTCGCGAGAAGCGTTAAGCACTGCTAGTGCATCGCTAGAACGGTATTTTATGGAAGCAAAAGTGAGCATTTTTGCGTGTACGCACACCTGTTTACCAGCCGCAAAACGTATTGCTTTGGCGCAAGGCGAGGGCTTGGTGATTAATAACGGTAGCGCAGGTATGGCGAATCGGCAGGGCACAACATATGGTTTGATCACCCGTATTGCCACCCAAGCAAGCCCGCAAAAAACCCAATTTCATACGCAAATTCAAGGGCTTAAGGTCGATTTGTTAGAGGTTGATTTTGCGCTCAAGCCATGGGAAAACCTTTTTTTAGAAAACTGGCCGTCTGGGAGTGCAGCGCATGCTTCTTATTACCAAAGGATCATGCGTGGTCCGGCTTTTGACGGGGAAATTTAAACAGCCTTCATTTGCCGCATGGCCTGCAGATTGGCTGGTGGCGCAAAGCTTTCTGCGGTGGCTTCATTCCAAAAGACGCGGTATACCGGATGCTCATTGGTTTCTCCGCGTAATAAGGCTCCTGGGCTAAGCCACGGATGCAAGGTGGCAAGTGAACGCACGTCGGTGGATGATATACGGCGAATCACATGCTCGGGACCTAGTTCAGCAGTGTGGTTTAAGCCTGCAGCAGCTAATAATTCTTTTAAGGCGTGCAGGGTATTATCATGAAATTGCGCCACTCTGGTAGATTTATCGGGCACAGCTAGCGCGCGCATACGTTTTGGGTCTTGGGTCGTGACCCCTGTGGGGCACTTACCGGTATGGCAGGTTTGCGCTTGCAAGCAACCTAGCGCAAACATAAAGCCGCGCGCGGAATTACACCAATCAGCACCCAAAGCAATAGTGCGTGCGATATCAAAGGCGGTTACAATTTTGCCCGATGCGCCAATTTTAATTTTGCTGCGCAAATCTGTACCTACTAAGGTGTTGTGTACCAGCATTAAGCCTTCGCGTAGAGGTGCGCCCACATGGTCGGTAAATTCCAGCGGTGCCGCGCCGGTGCCACCTTCGCCGCCATCCACCACAATAAAGTCAGGTGTAATGCCGGTTTGCACCATGGCTTTTACAATCGCAAACCATTCCCACGGGTGGCCAATGGCCAATTTAAAACCAACGGGTTTGCCGCCCGATAAGGTGCGTAATTTTTCAATAAACTGTAATAAGGTGATAGGCGAATTAAACGCCGAATGCCCAGCCGGAGAAATGCAGTCTTCGCCGATTGCAACGCCACGCGCTTCGGCAATTTCCGGCGTTACTTTGGCACCGGGTAATACACCGCCATGCCCAGGTTTAGCGCCTTGTGAAAGTTTTAACTCAATCATTTTTACCTGCGCATTGCTGGCGTTCTCGGTAAATTTTTGCTCGTTAAACGTGCCATCGGGGTTGCGACAGCCAAAATAGCCGCTACCGATTTCCCATACTAAATCACCCCCGCCTGTCGTGGTGCCGTCGGCGTGTTTCACAGTGCGGTGGTAGCGCGAAATGGAGCCTTCCCCCGTATCGTGATAAAACTTACCCAGCCGTGCGCCTTCATTGAGTGCCATAACGGCATTGGCCGATAGTGCGCCAAAGCTCATCGCTGAAATATTAAACACGCTGGCCTCATAGGGCGCTTTGCAGGCATCGCCGCCAATGGTAATGCGAAAGTCTTGGCTTTTAATAGTAGCGGGCATTACCGAATGGTTTATCCATTCGTAGTTGGGCTCATAAAAATTGAGCATGGTGCCGAAAGCGCGTTTATCAACATCACCCTTAGCACGCTGGTAAACGATGGCGCGTTCTGCCCGCGAAAAGGGCAGGGCATCGGCATCCGATTCAATAAAATACTGGCGAATTTCGGGGCGAATATATTCGAACAAAAACCGAAAGTGCGCTAGCAGTGGGTAATTGCGGCGAATCGCCTGCCGTGATTGGGTGTAATCGACTAAGCCAACGATGGCTAATATGCCAAAGGCCACAGCACTAACGCCCCAATAAATTGAAAATACGGCTAAGCCAGCACACAAAACAGTGAGCAAAATTGTGGCCGCCCACGTCCAATAACGCTGGGCAAGAAGTAAATCTAGGGTGTGGATCATGGCTGGCTCGTGAAAGTGGTTTACATGCAATTGTAAGCGGAACTAACGCGATTTGCGCGGCTAAAACTGAAAATGCGTGCGCCAATCACCGTAGTTAGTGTTTAGCGCTGCCAACCTCAAGTTCTATAGGCTTGCAGGTATAATATGTGACGTGGAACAATTATTACTTGACATCATCACACCGCCCAAGCCAACCCTAGCCAATTATGTGCCAGGGCGCAATCGTGAAGCGCTGGCAGCGCTGCAAAGCATACTAGCGCCAACGGGTGTCATGCCGAAAGTAATCTATTTATGGGGGGAGACGTTTTCAGGCAAAACCCATTTATTGCAAGCTTTGCAAGCAGCAGGGGTGTCGTTCACGTTGTTGCACACACCCTTGGCTGATGCGCTGCAACAACCCGTGCCTGAAGGTGCATCGCTTCGACACTACGGTGTGGATAATGTTGATTCTCTAAATAGCGCTGACCAAGCCGTTTTGTTTGATCTGATCAACGCTATGAATACCCCAACGTTGCAGCAAACCCTCGTGGTAACTGGGCGCGTTAGCCCACGTGATTTATTGCTGCGCCGCGATTTAGCCACGCGGCTTGCGAGTGATTTGGTATTTTGGTTGCAGCCGCTTAGCGATGACGATAAACATCAGGCCTTAGTAGCTTACGGTGCATCCAACAGTTTTACCCTGCGCGATGATGTGGCAGGGTATTTATTGCGTCATGGTCGCCGTGATATGGCTTCACTTTTTAATATGATTGATCGTTTGGCGCATTATGCGAGCCAAGTCAACAAACCCATTACCTTGGCGTTACTGCGCGAACTTAATGCGCAAGATGCCCCTTCGCTTTAATATCATTTTTTAGGAAAGTATTCGCCTTGGAACTCGTACTTTTTGATTTAGATAACACCTTATTAGCTGGTGATAGTGATTATGCATGGGCAAAATATTTGATTGCGCAGGGCATTGTTGATGGCCCGTCATGGCTTAAAAAGAATGAGTCGTTTTACGGCCAATACACGGCTGGCACCTTAAACATTAATGAATATTTGCAGTTTCAGGCCAATATTCTGGCCGGGCGCGATTTAGATGAAATTCATGACTGGCGCAAACGCTATATGGCCGATATTATTGAAACCATGATGCTACCCAAAGCCCATGCCCTCATCGCCCATCACCGTGAACAAGCGCCTCGCGCAAAATTTGCCATCATCACCGCCACCAATGAGTTTATAACCGCGCCCATAGCAGCGGCATTTGGTATTGAAAAGCTCATTGCGTGTGAGTTAGAAACGACTGAAGACGGCAGATATACGGGGTTTGGTAAGGGGACTCCTTCGTTTCAAGCCGGTAAAATTTCCCGTTTAGAAGGTTGGCTGGCCGAAAGCGGTGAGCGGCTCGATGATTTCTCAAAAAGTTGGATTTATAGCGACTCGCACAATGATTTGCCGCT
>JANMDR010000228.1:0-40181 GCA_031376425.1 Betaproteobacteria bacterium | reverse complement strand
GGCACTGGTGATGGTGGGTGCCGTTACGCTGCTGACCGTAATGCCGTTGCCGGTTAAATCTGCGGCTGATGCGGTAGTCGCATCCCAATTGGCGGCGGCGCTCAAATTGTACGTGGTGGTATCTACTGCGGTTGTGCCGTTGTTGTTCAATATACCATTGATCGCTATTTTATCTGCAGCATTCAGAGTCACGGCAAATGCAGTTGAACTGGAGGCGGTGACGTTTGCGGTAGTCAATGTGTAAGAGCCTGCTTGGCCGGTGATGGAAAGTTTGCTCACATCGATGGTGTCGCCAGCGGTCATGTTTACCGCTGTCACATTTAAAATGCCGGTGGACGCATTGTAGGTAGCACTGGTGATGCTGGGAAAGTCATCATTCTGAATGGTGCCGGTGGCACTTGAAGGTGAGCCGACGTTATACCCAGCACCAAGGGCGACGCTAAGAATCACGGTTTCATCAGGCTCAGCCACGGTATCTGCGGTAGGGTTAATCGTGATGGTGGCTGTTGTGGCACCGGCCGGAATGGTCACGCTGGTAACACCGCCCGTGTAATCGCTACCCGACGTTGCGGTGCCTGCGGTGTTGATGTTAACAGTTGTCGCTGTACCCAAATTTTGGCTGCGCGTCACGGTGTACACCAAGTTTGTACCGCCATCTTCGAGCACAGTAGCGGGAGATACACCGATGGATACCGTTAATGCAACTGGCGCTACGAACATAACAGTAGCAGAGCCGGTAATACTGCCTCCAGTGGGTGCAGAAATCGGCGAAGTGGCCGTAAATAGACCCCCAACTTGCAAAAGATCAATCCCGTTTGACACATCAAGAGCAGTAATGGTGTAGGTTGCCGAACAAGTTGTGGCGGATGGGAGTGTCAACAAAGGTAAGCCAACGCAGCTTAAGGCCGACACGGGAATATTGCCAGCAGTTGAAATGCTTACGCCATTGGTCGTTCTACTAGTTTGATCGTAGGCATACGAAAACGTGATGACTTGTCCAGCTGTAGAGAAGGTGGATGGCGACGCGCCGGTAAGGGCGAGTGCCTGCGCTGCAGCGAACGACGGCAAAAACAAACCAAGTAGTGACAAGCAGGCCGCGAATACGCCAAGTTTATTTTTCAGTAGCGTTACTATAGCTCCTGACTTTGCTGATGGCGTGACTGCTGCAGGATGGTTGGCTCGCTGGACATCAGGGGCTGCAGTATTTACCTCGTAAGCAGAAGATAATTTTTTTAAGCTGCGACTAGAGCGACTGATAATGGACATGATGTTTGCCTCCGAGGGAGTGGGATAATGTACGTACGCGCGAACGACCGAGTGACGAGCCGCTGCTTTAAAAACATTGAGTTTATTTTGCCGATACATACTTCTATATACCGACATATTTTTCGATATTTAGATACATATTTAGACATGCTGATACACAATTAGATATACCGAGTCTACAGAGCATTCACCAAACGCGCAATCAGACTAAAGTCTTAGTGTATATAGGACTTTCACGGATGCCCTTTGCGGGTATCACGCTGATTAAATGTCTTAATAAGCTATTTTGATATGCTTGGAAAACCGCTCCGTTAGCGATTCTCCAAGGAGATGTACGCCCCAACAGCGTTTTTTGACGGGCATCGCTATTGCCACCAAGCAATCCATTAGCAAGCCATTTCGCGAAATTAAACCTCAAGTGTTTTTCGTGACAACTATGCTTTTTAGGTCAAAAATTATGTCGGCAATCCCGTCCGAAAATTAATGGCATATAGCGCTAACTCTTCATTGCCTTTAGGCAGGGTGGTCGTGCGTTCAAACACCAGCCCTAATTTTTCCAGCAACTTGATCGATGATGCATTACTGGGCGTGGCAATGGCGACTAAGCGCCGCATAAAAAGCGTCTCACGCGCAAATACAAGCGTGGCTTGCGCCGCTTCTAGGGCGTAGCCAAGACTGCGATAGGCAGGCAGGTATGCGAAACCAATATCAGCATCGTTCAAGCCTTCGCGCTTAATTAAGCCGCACATGCCAATGGGCTCACCGGTGGTTTTAAGTGCAACTAAATAAAAACCAAAACCATCTTTTGCATATTTGGATAAATAGAATTTTTCTAAATAATCACGCGCCGCTTGCACACTGTGCACATTCCGATCACCAATATAAGTAAGCCAATCTTTATCGTTGACGAGTGCCATGAAAAACGGTGCATCGTCTAAGGTGAATTGGCGTAGGGTGAGGCGGGAGGTTTGGATGACAGGCATAGCGCTAATGAGTGATTGCGAAAACAACGATTGTAGCGCGCTACAGTTTAAATTGACCCGATGCTACTATTTTGAGCGATTTAAGAAGAATTACAATCAGTCTCTCAGGCTATGGCTCAACCTGCGCACGGCGCATTCCATGCGGGTGAATTCGCCCACCGATTTATATTGTCTTTTCGACTACAATAATCCTAGAGCTTGTTAGGCCAAACACTGTTAGTGCATACAGCTACTTATTTGGGATATGAGGCGGTGCCAGAGAGAATGTAGGTGATTTCAGGTTAAGATTGGCATGGGTAAGCTATAAATTTATTAAAAAGTGAAACGCCATGATTATCAAATCGGCCGATGATAAATCGGCCTCAATTGCGCAACTTAATACTTATATTGCAGATACCAGAGTCCCACCATTGGTGGTTCGTCGGATCACCACAGAGCGCAATAATTTAAGCAAAGGCGCTGCCAATGAAGGCCAAGCGGCGTTCCAGCTAAATTTCGATTTCGGCAAATCCAATAACTACATGCTGCTCCATGATCTACGCTTTGAAACGCAAAACGGTGCAACCCAAATTGATCATTTGCTCATCAATCGATTTCTTGATTTTTATGTGCTCGAAACAAAAACCTACGGTAACGGCGTGAGCATCAATGAGCGCGGAGAATTTAATACTTGGATAAATCGCCAACCAGTGGGCATCGCCTCGCCCATTGAGCAAAATAATCATCACGTTACGGCGTTGAAGCTCTTGCTTAAGGAGCTTGTGATGCCGGAGCGCATGGGCATGCGCATTAGGCCCACGATGAAACCGTACGTATTGGTAGCAAAAGCCAGCAACATCAAGCGCCCTGCGAAAGAAAATTTCAATACTGATACCGTCATAAAGATAGATACGTTCAAAACAATACTGGATGACGAAAATAATAATACTGGTTTTTTTAGCAATGTCGGCGCTCTCGCAAAAGTGGTGAGTAGCCAAACTATCCAAGACGTGGCACTGCAGCTTTTGGCGCGGCATACACCCATTGAGCCCAACTACATCGGTAAGTTTGGATTGGCACCCTACTTAGCCTCACCGGTTACGAACTCGCCAACGATCGCAGTTGAAGCCACCGATGCCACCGCTGGTGGAATTAGTGCAAACAGTGCTGAAGCCCCAGTTTGTCCAAAATGCGCAAGCGCAATGGTTCGCAGAGAAGCGAAACGTGGCACTAATGCAGGCAGTGCATTTTGGGGCTGTAGCAATTATCCAAAATGCCGTAGCATTATTGCGCTAGCTTAACGCTAATGTCGGTCGCCGCCGCAGCCGCATTACGCCGCTCCCACTGCGGCATACCGCTCACTACCTTTTGCATCAACATCGCATCAATCGGTTTGCTGAACAAAAACCCTTGTGCATAGGTGCAGCCCAGCTCGCGCAGGGCGTTGGCTTGTTCTATGGTTTCAACGCCTTCGGCCACCACCCGTGCACCTAGGCCGTGTGCCATGCCTAATATGGCCTTGGTGATGGCAACGTTTTCGGGATTGCTGGGTAATTCATCGATTAAGCTTTTATCGATTTTTATACCGTCTACCGCCAAATGCGATAAATAGGCCAAGCTTGAGTAACCGGTGCCAAAATCATCAATGGAAAGATGGATGCCGTAAGCTTCCAAGGTATCAAGCGCCGCACGGGCAGGATCAATCGCTGTCACGAGCATGCTTTCGGTGAGTTCAATTTCTAAGGCATGAGGTGGTAAATTATATTGCTGCAAGGTGGCAATGACGCTATCAGCAAATTGCGGATTCGCTAGTTGCCGCGCGGATACATTTACGGCGATGGACAAATTTAGCCCCTGTGCCTGCCAAGCTTGTAAGGTTTTGCAGGCCTGACGAATTACAAAATCACCAATGGTCGTGATAAGCCCGGTTTCTTCGGCTATTGCGATAAATTCCAAGGGGGGGATGACCCGATAGTCAGTGCGCCAGCGGAGTAGTGCTTCAGCTTTCACCACCGTGTAATTTTGCAAATCAACAATGGGCTGAAACACCAGTGAGAATTCCTGCCGTTCGATTGCACGGCGCAAGCCTGCCTCAATGCGAAAACGCTGCTCGGCTACTGCGGTCATGGTGGGTGAAAATAAGGCGTAGGTATTTTTGCCAGCACGCTTGGCGCTGTACATCGCCGTATCCGCATTACGTACTAGGGCTTCCGCACTTAATCGCCAATCTGAAAAAATAGCTAAGCCAATTGATACCGTCACGGTGATTTCATTGCCTTCAATGAACATAGGTACGGCATTGGTGAACATAATTTTTTGGGCGATCTGCGTGAGCGCAGCTTCGCTTGCCGGGCTGTTGACGATCACGGCAAACTCATCGCCACCAACACGGCACACTATATCTTTATCCGCACACAATAATTTAAGCCGCCGTCCAAACTCAGCGAGCAAGGTATCTCCTGCGCCGTGACCCAGTGAGTCGTTCACCACCTTAAAATTATCTAGATCAATAAATATGAGCGCAAAATTCCGCTCAGGTGAATTTTCTTGGGTTTGGGCTACATACTCACGCAGGCGATCATAAAAAAAGTGGCGATTATTAAGCCCAGTGACTAAATCCGTAGCCGCTAAATGTGCCAAACGCAGTTCAGTACTGCGACGCTCGGCGAGCTCTAATTGCAGATCGGCCTCACGGCTTTGTATTTGCACTAGCAAGCCGTTAAATCGATCCGCTAGTTGACCAATTTCATCGCGACTTTTAACCACCGCGCGCGCGGCATAGTCTTGATTGCTGCTAATGTGGTCCATCAATTCGGCAAGCTGTGGCACTGGTGCAACCACACGCGCCACAAGGCTACGCGCTAGTAATAGGGCCATTCCGCAGAATATAACTAAAATTAATATGGTACGCTGCAGCTGATTTAGCATACGATTTTGGAGCGGCTGTAAAGTTGCTATCACCACAATATTGCCAATGATTTGGCCGCGATAACTAATGGTTTCAATATGCCGCTTAGTGGCCTTAGGTAAAGGTGAGTTTTCGATTGCGGCGAAATTTTCTGCCATAAAATTTAGGATTTTGCCATTAGCGCTGTAGCTTGAAACCTGAGTTCCCGACGCGTTAAATACTTGGGCTTCAACAATGGTGGTTGGCGCAAACACACTGCGTAATATATCGGCCGTTTCAGCGCGATTATCGAATAAAGTAGCTGCAGAAATACTTTCTGCGGCTACTTTGGTTTGCTTTTCCAGATCACTTTCAAAGTAAGCAGCTTGATCGATATAACTCGCATAGGCGAGCACCGCTACGGTTGCCACAAGTGCTGGCACGATGACCAAGCCAGTTGCCAGCACTAATTTAGTGCTAAGGGTGGCATCGTGCAATCTTTGCCGCAGGCGTGCCATGAATGTGGCGGGTGGCTCATTTAAATTCACTGCTTTAGCCATTGGTAAGGGATTAGTAATTGCCATCGTTAATGCACATTCTTTGCTAAGCGAATCAACTTGGCGCTGACATCCATCAACTGACCTTTTGCCGCAACAGTATTGACTTGAAAAGCCACTTTTTCGTCGAGCAGAATTAAATTGAACATCACCGTTGGCGCTGGAAATTCTTTTAATTCAGCGACTGTGATAATCGGCAAGCCACCCATGGCTGCAATCGCGCGCCGCGTGACTTCGCGTTCGGCCTCGCCGATATAAACCATTTGGCAGGTTTTTAATTCTTCAACAGCCACACCTTGCATCACAACAATAGGACGACGCGCTACTTTGCGTGCGGCCAACGATTTAAGCGCGGCACCAAAGGGGTCTTTACCGTGAATGCAAATACGATAGGCGACATCATCACCACTAACTTCAGGCTTTGGGGAAGGCGAGGTGGTGGAGATGGGTTGCGTAAAAAGCGCGAAATTAAAAAGGAATGCCGCTTTAATTTCATATTCACTCATTTGCGCTTGGCACACAATAGGGGTACCCGCCAGAACGGTGCAGGCCACTAAATGGGCAGCACAGTGGCGCCAGTAATAACCCAAAATTTTCCGCAATTTCATTTGAAGCGATACCGCGCGCCAAGCCAGAATGCGCGCGCGCCGCCCCGCTCTCCCGTTTGTACAAATTCATCGCCAAGTGGATAACTGTAGCCACGGTCCAGTAAGTTTTTCACGCCCAATGTGGCGGAGACGCCGGGCCAGAGGTTATCTGCAATCAAAGTTGCATTCAATATGCTGTAGCTACTTATTGTCATGTCGCGACCCTGCTGGCTGCCCACGTATTGCCAAATTACGCTTCCCGCTAACGAACCATTAGCGCCACCGCCAATTGTTGGCATTTGCCAGCGCGGCGTGTACACGGCTAGGTGAGCGAGACTGCGCGGGCTGTTACGCAAGGTACGATCGCTGCTTACGCCACTTGCATCACTTGATTCACCGCGTTGAATCGTAGCGCTCAAACGTGCACGCCACCCATCTACTGAACCGCCGAGCCAACCAGAAGGGAGCATGAGTTGCATATCTGCTTGTAGGCCATCGACTGTGGCCGAACCAATATTTGAAAATACCAAGACACCATCATTGGGATCGACCACAAAATCGATAAGCTTATCGACCTTGTTATTGAAAGCACTGATACGCAACGACGCACTTTGACCGAACTCGTGTTCGAAAGTAAGTTCGTTCGATGTCACCCGCTCCTCCCGCAGCGACGGATTGGTGCGGTAACCGACTTCCGGTGCATTGTAATAAAGCTCATAAGCATTCGGGTTGCGAAACGCTACGCCACGTTGCAGCTTTAACGCACTGCCGTTCGATGGTCTATATACGGCACCGATTCGCGGTGACAATACCGCATCACGCCCAGTTTGGCCGTCAAGACGTAAGCCTAAACTCAAGGTAACTGCCGATGTTGGAACCCAATCATTTTGCGCATAAATGCCCCAGCGGGTAAAACGACTTTGCTGATCAACCAATACCTTTTTAAGTGATGGCACCAGCACTTCAAAGTCTAAGCTGGTAACGCGGGTGACTTCAAAACCAGTAACTAAGGTCGAGTCAGGCCGCCATTTGGCAATGGCCTTTACATCAGCATCAAGCCAACGCGCATACGAAATCTGCTCATTGTCTCCTGTGCCACCAGCAACTTCATCAGCAAGATTGAACGAACGAAATTTGTAATCACTGGTGCTAAGGTGGGTGGCCAAGGTAAGGCTAGGTGCAATCTCTTTACTATAGGCTAAATCCACGTTCGCGAGGCGATCGCGATTAGGCTGCAGAGCGTCCGGTGCAGTTAAATACGCGCCATTGGCATTATTGACTTCGCGATTTACATACACCGCACTGAGACTTAAAGCACCGTCATCGTAGCGGCCGTAAAACCGATTCGCCCATTCCTTATCACGGCCTGCCGGTGTTGCATTTGCCGCACGCCCGAGTTCTTGAGCACTCCGTTGCCGACCGGGCGATTCATAGCGCGAAACCTGGAGCATCCCTGATGCGCCACGATCAAACCGTAGTGCCAATCCACCCTCGTAACGCAGGCGCTGGCGTTCCGCTATCTCTAGATTGACTTGAGCCGTACGTAAATCTGCGACTTTTTTTGTGATGATATTAATGACACCAAAAAACGCATTGCTACCGTATACCGATGAACCCGGCCCCGGAATAAATTCAAGGCGCTCTATAAGGGATATATCAATTGGTCCTTCTTCGCCTAAATATGCGCCATCGAAGACCAATTCATTCAAACGCCGACCGTCGAGCAGCAGTAAAACACGGGCATTAAAGTCACCAGTACGCAAAAAACCGCGCACGCCAAGACGCGTGTAGATGCCGTCGTTATGCAAATGCACGCCGCCAAATAGAGATAAGGCTTCGCCTAAATTACGCGCGCCAGACATGCGAATTTCATCGGCTTTAATGAGCTGCGGTGAACCTGCAATCTCCGATGATTTTTGCTCATAGCGCGATGCACTCACTACTTTAACTTCAAGCAATTGCTCGATCGATAAATTGAGCGCATCGTTTAGTAAGATCGGTGTGGTCGCTAAAGCCGATGTAGCGAGGCACGCCAGCGCCGCGGCGGTGAGCAATGGCACAGCGCGCTTAATATTTCTATCTATTCGTCTCATGCTGCCGCTTTCGCGAAATATGATAATGCTGTTTTTATCAGTTCCCCCCCTAATGAAACTGATTTATGTAACAGCATACAACAAAGTGCGGCTGCAATTAATGCGGTGATATGAAATTATGTAAAGCCACCTACGAACGCCGCTTTAATTGAACATCAAGCTACGCAAAACACCAGCACCAGCACAAAGCGCAATCACCGTCATTACGCCAACTTTAAAACGGAACAGCGCTATGGCTGCCAGAACGGTAAGCACCGCCGCAAACCATTCAAACCCTCCAGCGAAAATACCGGATAATTGGGCGTCTCCGGTTATGGCTTTACCCGCATTGGGCCACCATACATGCCACGCAAAAAACAAGGCGAGGTTCATAATAACGCCTACCACTGCCGCCGTAATCGCGGTGAGCGGCGCGGTAAATTTCAATTTACCGTGAGTGGTTTCAATAATTGGCCCGCCGATTAAGATAAACAAAAAAGAGGGCAAAAACGTGACGAAGGTGACAACGCAAGCGGCCAAGGTGCCCGCCAAAAATAATGCATCAGGGCCTAAAATTTGCTTCGTCCACCCGCCCACAAAACCCACAAATGCCACCACCATAATTAGCGGCCCCGGTGTGGTTTCGCCCAACGCGAGGCCATCAATCATTTGCGTGGCGCTCAGCCACTGATAATGATCTACCCCGCCCTGATACACGTAGGGCAACACGGCATAGGCACCGCCAAAGGTGAGCATGGCCGCCTTGGTAAAAAACCAGCCCATTTGCGTAAGCGTGCTATCCATGCCAGTCCGCGCAGCAAGTAGCCCCATAACGGCGGCCCACAAACCAATTCCCACAGCCGCAAACAAAACCAAACGCGAGGTTCGATAAATTGCGTGCGGCGGCGTGGGTGTGGTGTCATCTATGAAGTAGGTGGCGTTGGCTTGAGCTTTCTCTGCTGCTGGATGCGCCCCCCCAAGCGAGAATTTATCCGGCGCGTACTTGCCACCCAACACACCCAATAAGGCGGCACCTAAAATGATGGCGGGGAAAGGCAATTGGAAGAAAAAAATTGCCACGAAGGCGATTACTGCGATGCCAATCAGCAGCCAATTTTTCATCACCCGCCCGCCAATGCGCCACGCGGCGTGCAGCACAATAGCCGTGACTGCGGGTTTGATACCGTAAAGTAAACCCGCCACAATCGGCACTTGACCAAACGCCAAATAAATCCAACTCAGCGCAATTAAAATAAACAGCGAGGGCAACACAAATAATACCCCCGCTGCTATACCGCCCTTGGTGCCATGCATCAACCAACCGATATAAGTGGCAAGCTGCTGCGCCTCTGGCCCCGGCAGCACCATGCAGTAATTGAGCGCATGTAGAAACCGCTTCTCCGATATCCAACGCTTAGATTCCACCAACTCTTTATGCATGATGGCAATTTGCCCAGCCGGCCCCCCAAAACTAATGAAGCCAAGCTTGAACCAAAACTTGAGGGCAGCAGTAAAGCTAATAGCGCCCATCACGCTTTAGCCTTGTTAAACAAGTCGGCATTATGGACTTCAGCCTGCGCACTTTGCAGCCATGCGTAATAGGCATCGTAGGCAATCATGCCAAAATTAAGCATGGTGTGATCATCCTCATAAAGTTGCGATAAGCCTAGCGACAATGCCAATAATCCCGGTGACTGCGCAGTGAGTTCTGGCTGCCCCGTATCAGCACCGCGCACAATTTTTGCCAACGCATTTAGCGACGCATCTTGCAAATCAAAATCTTGCATTAGCGCATCAAAGCTGCACATTTCGCCACGATGGGTAAATATTACACCAGGCACGTCGTAGGCGATGGCACCCGTGCGCGCGGCGTAGGCCTGCACCTCGTTTGCAGGCACGTATACGAAGTCAGCCAAGGGGTCTATAAAGCGCCGAATGAGCCACGGGCAGGCTATGCGGTCAATCTTTGGCCGCGCCCGCGTAACCCAAGTGCTAGGCGCGTTGATGGCGGACGGAATAAGTGGCGCGGCCATTTTAGCATCGGGTAGTGGTGCCATTTTGGCTATCAGCGGCGCACTAATCGCTTCCCAAGCGGCAATACCCCCCTCCAAGGTAGCCGCATTTAGGCCTTCCTCAGCTAATGCCGCCGCCACATTTTTACTAATTTCAAACCCGTGCACGCAATAAACCACTATTGCTACGTGACGCGGCAGATACTTACACCAAGTCAACACATCAAAAGGGTTACGCCAAGTAGCCCCTGCGATTAAGTGCGTGGCCTTACTAAAAGCTTCGATGCGCCGCACGTCAATAACTAGCGGATGTGCAGCACGGCCAAGCGTGGCACGCAAGGCTTGGGCGGTGGTGGTACGGGGGAGATTAGCGGAGGGAGTTGAAACAATCTTTGGTCGAACGGTGTCCATGAGAAATCCTCAAAAGTAGTAAAACAGAACTTGGACGGGACACCGTCTTGGGGAAATAAGGTTTGCAGTTTCAACCTTATTGCAACGGGAGTCTGTGGTTCCCGAGAAAGGTATTTTAGGAGGATTGGGGTGGGGGTGTCAAATTTATTGGATATGCCGATAGAAGTCTTTGTCGGTTTGCAGTACAAAAAAAGTGCCTAATCCGATCTAGGCATTGGTTAATCAGCTTAAGTGGTCGTGCGTTTATTAATAGGCTTTGCGACTGCAGGCTGAAGAAGAACTACTGCGGCACCTTTGGCGACTTCTAAATAAAACTTTCCGCGTTCCAACTTTACAAAATCGGCCACTTTATACTCAGGCCGCATTTCATCATTTAGCTTTTTCATAGAATTTTCTCGCTGACGGAGCAAACTATTTTAGGGCAACCACGGGTTAAGTGTCGGCACACCCGTATGTACAAAATCTGATGTGTTACGCGTCACGACTGTAAATCTGTGCTCTAGCGCTGACGCGGCTATCATCGCATCGCATTCAGCAAATTGGTGAGGCACCCGAAGGCCACCGCACATGACTGCCGTATTTTCAGTGAAGGGCAATATGCGCCCAGCAAATGCGGCTCTAACACCAATCAACCACGCTCGCAGCGCACCACCTTGCGGTGGCTCACGACGCTCTAGCGCTCGAATACCTCTTTCCAATTCGAGCACAGTCACTGCTGTTATAAAAAGTGTAGCCTCTAATTGCTGCGCTGCCCACGCACGCACTGCAGGCGATTGATTCGCCTTACCTTGGCGCAACTCAGAAATTACGTTGGTGTCCAAAATGTACATAATGGGCGCGGTGCTTAATCAAACGCAACGGGTCGACTTTGGATTTGCAAGCGCGGCGGATCAAAATCAATCTCCCCACCACCGGGAATGCCGTCCATGATTGTTAGGAGCGACTTTTCACCCTGCCCGACAATGCGGTAATAATCATCAATCTGCAGCAAAGCAAAAGCTGGGCGGCCGCGGTCAGTGATGAACACAGGCCCATCGATTGCGGCGCGTTTTGCAGCAGATACATCGCGAGTAAAATCTCGGCTTGAGATGGTGTGAATTGACATAACAGCCCCTACATAATTCAACTGCTTGTATGTTATGACAATTTACATGCCCAGTCAATGCTGAAAAGCATGATTCGCAACCTCATCGGATCACTGCTTAAAAATGCGCCCAATCCAATGACTTAATTTGATTGTCAGCGCAAAATCACCAGATGAGGACAATCAGAAATTTATTACCGCAACTGACCTTAACTACTTCAATGGAGAAGCTTCTAATTTTAACTGCAGTGCGCTCAACACAGCTTCGGCCGCTCGTTTTGCTGATAAGGCGAAATCATTCTTAAATTCGGAAAATTCCGCCTTACCGTTTCCTGATACCCGATCTTGCCAAACAACTTTCCCCGTAACATCGCTTGCCGTAACGTCGATAATAATACCAAAGTCAGTGGGCGGCCAAGTCAACACACTTGAAGAAGAGGACGTTACTGAAATTGTTGGGCGCAAAATATATTTTATGTTTTTACTAATCAAAAAAGCTGATTCATTTTCAGATTTAAGTTGATCTACGCTTGCGAAGACATTACTGAGTACTCTATAAAACCCTGATTCTAAATCTCTATATGGCGAATGCTCAACGCTATCACCTCCACCACCAGGAGTGACCAACTTGCGATTTCTGTCAGCATCGCTAATGTAATAACCCACCTTGTTGGCCGAAATGTTAGGACTTGCCGTCGGTAGCTTACTTACATCGGGAGAAATACCTATCGTGTGAGCACACCCGTTTAAAACTAGCAGACTAGCGGCCAACAGTATTGCGATCAATATCTTTTGCATAATATAAATTCCTTAATTTGACTAATTATTTTTTAATCGCTGTTAGGAAAGCCTCATCCGCGTATAGCACCTTAAACAGCTCGGCAACTACACCTGGATAATTCTCACGCGCCCGAGGAATCGCTACAGCTCCCAGAAAGGAGGAATCCCATTGTGTTTGCGCATACTTGGCTTTATCAAAAACAATATTTCCGTCGCGCTTTACTACGAATCTAGCCTCAATTTCGGCCGAATTTGTTACCAAACTCGCGGCACTGATATTATTTTTAATCAAGATCGCAGTAACCTGTATATTTGACTTCGGATCAAACAACTTTGCATCAATTAGTTCCTGCGTTAAAGCATCTTGCACATAGCTAGCAAAAGTTCCCTTCGAAGAAACCATTGAACTTGCTCGCACGACTATCGAAGAATCGTTAGCTGTTGATTGCGCTGAAAAATCGCCAACGCCTATATTGGCCGAATTATTATTTTTTAAAGTTTGGATATTAGGGATTGAAACTTTATAGGCGGGCGTTGGTGTCGAGCAACCGACGAGCAAACTCACCAACAAAAGGGGTATTAACAATGTAAATTTCATAGCAACTTTCCATAGAATTAAATGCGCTAAAAGTTTATTTTCAGACAAATGTAGTACCACACACGATTTAGCGCGTTAGGGGATTTACAACCATTGCACAATGCTAGCTACTGTTCACTTACGCTACTCAAAGCTGTGGACTCTAATCAATCCCAGCTCAACGCCCCCCCCGTTTGATACTCGATCACTCGGGTTTCAAAGAAGTTTTTCTCTTTCTTCAAGTCGATCAACTCACTCATCCATGGGAATGGGTTGGTGGCACCGGGGTAGAGTACGTCTAGGCCGATTTGCTGGGCGCGACGGTTGGCTACGAAGCGTAGGTATTCTTTAAACATGGGCGCGTTTAGGCCGAGCACGCCGCGTGGCATGGTGTCTTCAGCGTAGGCATATTCTAGTTCTACGCCTTTGCGGAATAGGCCTTCTATTTCTTTCTTAAATTCTGCTGTCCACAATTGCGGGTTTTCTAGTTTGATGGTGTTGACTAGATCAATACCAAAATTGCAGTGGCTGGATTCATCGCGCAAAATATATTGATATTGTTCGGCGGCACCGGTCATTTTGTTTTGACGACCCAGCGCCAAAATTTGCACAAAGCCTACATAGAAGAACAAGCCTTCCATGATGCAGCTAAATACAATGAGCGACTTTAATAGTTTTTGGTCATTTTCAAACGTACCGGTTTGAAAGTGCGGATCAGCCAAGGTATCGATAAACGGGATTAGAAAACGATCTTTATCGCGAATACATTTAACTTCGTTATAGGCGTTAAAAATTTCGCCCTCATCCAAGCCTAAACTTTCTGTGATGTACTGATAAGCGTGAGTGTGGATGGCTTCTTCAAAAGCTTGGCGCAATAAATATTGGCGGCATTCAGGTGCGGTGATATGGCGGTAGGTGCCTAAAATAATATTGTTAGCGGCGAGCGAATCAGCGGTAACAAAAAAGCCTAGGTTACGCTTTACGATTAGACGTTCGTCGTCAGTTAGGCCGTTTGGGTCTTTCCATGTAGCGATATCGCGCGTCATGTTTACTTCTTGCGGCATCCAATGATTGGCGCAGCCGGATAGGTATTTGTCCCATGCCCATTTGTATTTAAATGGCACAAGTTGGTTTACATCTGATTTGCCATTGATGACGCGCTTTTCATCGGCACGTACGCGTTGAAAACGGGCATCCATTTCGGCTTCGGTAGCGGGCGCTTTTGGCATGGCTTTTGTTACAGCAGCCGCAGCGGATGCAGGTGCTAGCTGACCACCGCTGAAGGGTACTGTTGGTGCTAGTGGCGGTGCTTCACCGTGTGCAGGGTTGGTAAAAATAGCTTCGGTAGCAAGAGGTGTGGCGGTGACTATTTCGTCGTCCCAAGATAATGACATGGTGAGGCTCCTACAAAATTTTATGACTATTTGGAAAAAATTTGCGCATCTTCTAGCTTAGGTTTTACATTGAGCCTTGAAGATGCGCATGGTGCATTTGATTAGTTACGAGAATTTTACTCTAGGGGGGGGATGCGCAATAATTGACCAGGATAAATTTTGTCTGGATGGCTTAACATTGGCTTATTGGCTTCAAAAATTACTGGATACTTCATGGCATCGTCATAATATTCTTTGGCGATTTTTGAGAGCGTGTCGCCACTAACGACTTCATGATATTCAGATTCATCTGCAGGCGTTTCCACTTCCATACGGTCATTTACATGACCTACACCGGTGACGTTACCGCAGCAGAGCAAAATCTTTTCTTTGGTTTGTTGATCGGCTGCAACACCGTAAACGTTCACGGTAGCAGTTGCACCATCAAAGGCGACATCTAGGGCATTTGCATCTAAATTCTGCGCACGAATATAATCAACAATCGCAGATGCAGCAGCAGCGTTATTAGCAGCGGCTGTGGCTTGCAATTGCTCATCGCTTGGCGCTGCGGCAGCAGCTACTGCGGCTTGCTCAGCTTCTTTGTGACCAAATAGTTTTTGGCCAGCGGTTTTCATAAAGCTTAGTAATCCCATGTCGTACTCCTTGAAATTTTAAAAAAACGATTTTAATTTTGTGCTGCATTGCTGCTTTTAGAACATTGCTTAATGCACTTCTTAATGCACTTGCTATTATTTTTAGAAATGCCTGTTTGCTACTACTCCCCTCGCCTGCTCGCCTACTTAAAAATTGATTGCTTGCTACAGATTAAGCCGGCGCACGGATAACAACTAATGCCTGCGCACGGACTACGATTAATGCCTGCGCACGGATAACAACTAATGCCTGCGCATTAAGCCCGGCATGGCTTGCATCTCTACTTCCATTAAGGTACTGGCATTTTCTAGCACTACTGCATGTTCACAACGTTGAACCTGAATAATCGCATAGAGACACTCGGATTTTTCGCGATAGCTTTGGCTCGATTCGGCTAATTTACGGCCTTCTTCATCGCTTAGTTGCCAACGCCAGTCATACTGTAAATCTTGATAAATACGAAACTGCATTGGATATCCTTTACAAAATTGCAATCTGTACTTTTCTAGCTTTGCTTCATATCCCTATTAATGTCCCTCTTAATATCCCGCTACTGGCAGGCTTCACATTCCGGATTATCGATAGAACAAAATTGGGGGCTAGCTTCAGTAGCAGCACTGGTAGAAACACCATTTGAAACCGCATTTAATTCACCACCACGACCAGTTGATTTTTCAGCGGCGGTAGCGGCTAAAGTGCGCAGGTAATAGGTTGTTTTTAAGCCACGTAACCATGCCAATTTATAGGTTTCATCGAGCTTCTTACCCGATGCACCAGCCATGTAGATATTGAGTGATTGCGCTTGGTCTATCCATTTTTGGCGCCGTGCTGCAGCTTCGATTACCCAATTAGTATCAACTTCAAACGCGGTAGCGTATAGCTCACGCAATTCTTTAGGAATGCGATCAATTTTGCCCAAGCTACCATCGTAATATTTAATGTCGGACACCATTACCACGTCCCACATATTGAGCTTTTTCAAATCACGCACTAGATAATCATTTACCACCGTAAATTCGCCCGATAGGTTTGATTTTACGAATAGGTTTTGATACGTTGGCTCAATGCAGGCTGATACGCCAATGATGTTTGAAATTGTGGCTGTAGGTGCAATAGCAACACAGTTAGAATTACGCATACCGTAGGTTTTAATACGGCTACGTAAAGCTGACCAATCCATGCTTTCCGACATATCTGCTTCCACATAGCCACCGCGCTCTTCGCGCAATAGCTTTAGGGAATCTTGCGGCAGAATGCCACGATCCCACAAGGAACCTTTGTAGGTGGAATATTGGCCGCGTTCAGCCGCTAATTCTGTGGATGCCCAATAGGCATAATAGCAAATCGCTTCCATGGATTTATCAGCAAACTCAACCGCTGCTTGCGAAGCATAAGGCACACGTAGCTCATGCAGCGCATCTTGAAACGCCATTACACCTAAGCCCACCGGACGGTGTTTTAAATTGGAATTACGTGCTTTTGCTACTGCATAGTAATTGATGTCAATCACGTTATCCAGCATGCGCATAGCCGTGGAAATAGTGCGCTTTAATTTATCGTGATCGAGCGCACGGCCGCTTGGTGCCGAAGGATCATCCTTCATATGGTTAATCAAATTAACCGAGCCCAAATTACACACCGCGATTTCATTCTCGTTAGTGTTAAGCGTAATTTCGGTACACAGGTTGGAGCTATGTACTACACCGATATGATTTTGCGGTGAACGGATATTGCAAGGGTCTTTAAATGTGATCCAAGGATGACCCGTTTCAAACAGCATAGAAATCATTTTGCGCCATAGCGATAATGCTGGAATGGTGCGGAATAAGCGCATTTCGCCGCGTGCAGCTTTAGCTTCATAACCTACATACGCAGTTTCAAATTCACGACCAAATTTTTCATGCAAATCTGGTACGTCAGATGGCGAAAACAAGGTCCAATCACCGGCTTCCATCACGCGCTTCATGAATAAATCAGGAATCCAGTTAGCGGTGTTCATATCATGCGTGCGGCGGCGATCATCACCGGTGTTTTTACGCAACTCTAGGAATTCCTCAATATCCAAATGCCATGTTTCTAGATAAGCACAGACCGCGCCTTTGCGCTTTCCACCTTGGTTTACCGCCACTGCCGTATCGTTTACCACTTTTAAAAATGGCACTACACCCTGTGATTTACCATTGGTGCCTTTAATGCGACTACCCAGCGCCCGTACCGGCGTCCAATCATTACCCAAACCACCGGCAAATTTAGACAGCAAGGCGTTCTCTTTTAGCGCTTCGTAAATGCCATCAAGATCATCAGCTACCGTCGTTAAATAGCACGATGACAACTGCGAACGACGTGTGCCCGAATTGAACAAGGTAGGCGTCGATGACATAAAATCAAACGTAGACAATATATTGTAGAACTCAATTGCGCGGCTTTCGCGCTCAACTTCGTTGAGCGCAAGACCCATCGCTACACGCATAAAAAACGCCTGCGGCATTTCAATACGCGCTTCTTCAATATGCAAAAAATAACGGTCATATAAGGTTTGTAAACCCAAGAACGTAAATTGACCGTCACGCTCTGGCCTCAAGGCAGCGCCAATTTTTTTCAAATCATATTGACCTAAACGCTCGTCGAGCAATTCAGCCTGAATACCGCGCTTAATAAATTGCGGAAAGTATGCCGCGTACTCGCCAAGCATTTGATCTGCGGTAATTTCTCGGCCTAAAATTTCTTTACGAATCGTGTGCATCAATAAACGTGATGACACCTTGCTATAAGCAGGATCATTTTCAATTTTGCTACGCGCCGCTAATGTTGCCGCTTTGTATACTTCATCCAGCGGAATACCATCATATAAATCACGGATGGTAGATTCCATCACTTCACTCACCGATACCGCATCGCCCAAGCCGTCGCAGGCATTGGCAATAATGGCTTCAAGGCTTGCAACATCCATTGGTTGGCGTTGACCATTAACGGTAACATTCAACACATTGGCAGCTGCGGCCGCCGCACCGGCGGGGGTGGCGGCCTTAGCCTGCGCCCGCTCTTGCGTACGCCGCTCGCGATAAAGCACATAGGCACGCGCCACTTCGTGTGCGCCACCGCGCATCAGCGCTAGCTCAACTTGGTCCTGAATTTCTTCAATATGAAACGTGCCGCCAGACGGCTTATTGCGCATCAACGCCGCAACCACGAGCTGGGTAAGCTGAATAACTTGATCACGCATCCGCGCTGAGGCCGCTTCCTGACCACCGTTAACGGCGATGAAGGCCTTGGTAAGGGCAATGGAAATTTTATCCGGTGTAAATGGTGCAATAGAACCATTACGACGAATAATTTTGTAATCTGCTAAACGTGTTTCAGCCGTAGTACCAAACCCCGCACCGAAGCCCGTACTAAAACCGGAATCTAAACTACCTCCCTGTTGCGCACCTGCGGCTCGACTTAAGTTTTGGTTATTGTTGGCAGCCGAAGCGGACGACGCTGAAGTTGGCAGGATTGCGCTCATAAGGGATATCTCCTAGTTATTTCTGTAATTATTGTTTCAAACAAGCCGCGCGATTGAGCGACTTATTTACTATTTTCTATTTGTCTGGCGCTGAAGTTAAAGTGGGTGCAGGGTGGATACAGGGATCTGTCGCACTGCGATGCAGTATGGAGCAATGAAGAAATTTGATGGTTGAACAGAGGCAAAGCAATTGATTTCTTAAACAAGCGATTTAAAGCTGATTTTGCGCGCATTTTCATTAACAACACCGCTTTCACTCTTATGCGCTATGAAAACACAAAAACTATCCACAGCTTATCCACCAACCCCACACAATCAAACCCGCTTTTATCCCCAGATTATCCACACCGACCACTATATCTAGTGTTTTTCCGGACAGCCAACACTATATCCTGAGCTTTCATGAAATTGCAATAACTTAATTCGCAAAGCGCGATAATTAAAAAAACCCTAATAAAAACAATCACTTCCGGATGGGTTTTATTGCACAAAAAGGGCCTCTTTTCGACAATTAGTTAAAGTAAAGTCTTAAGAGTGATTAGATCGCCTTTTTACGCACCTCAACACTTAAAATGACCTTAAAAGCCCCGTAAAATCTAGGGTTGTTGGGGCAAAAAACGGTTGGTTTACGCGCTGTTAAGCGCTACTTTTGGGTGATCACTCCAACTTATTAGCATTAACATCTACACGAAACTGACTCAAATCCAAGCCTCAAAGAAAAATGCCCAGTTACCGTAGGTAACTGGGCTAACCGCTCTCGGAGGAGAAATTGACAACGAAATAAATCGTTGCTATTTCCATATAGCAGCATCCGTGCCAACCTATCAAAGCTGGTTTATATCAAATAAAATCAATGACTTAACAAAGGTAAGGGCAAAATTTCTCAAAAAAATAATACCGCTGCCACGCGCCAAATCAGTGCGCAACATAAAGCCTTGGTGCACTTTTGTCGTGGGGATGACAAACTATCGGTGTTTAATGAATTGCACCGACTCCTTACAACCGAACAAGGCCTGAGAAGTTACTTACACCACGGCGCTCTCAAGCAAAGTAAGCGTTTGCGCTTGGGTATCTAGCCGAGCCAGCACGCCCACTGGCAAAGTAAATTGGTGCGGGATGTGGCCAAAGGAATAACCGTAAACAGCGGGAGTAGCTAAGTTGGCAAAGTGGCTTTTTAGCACATCGGGCATGGATAAGGTGGCCTCGTTGTCCCTTGCATCGGCTCTAGTGAACACGCCCAGCACAGCGCCTGCGGCATTATGCAAGCCTTGGTTTTGGTGGAGTTGATGCAACATGCGATCCACCTTATAGGCGGGTTCGGATACGTCTTCTAAAAACAATAGTTTATCGCGAATATCTGCACCAAATGGGGTACCAATAAGCGCCATGAGTACCGATAAATTGCCCCCAATTAAACGCCCTTCGGCACTACCTTCGCGCAGGGTTTGCATGGCGAAATGCGCCTGCTCCGTGGCCTTTGCGGCGTTTTCAGCAGCCATGGCAATGGTGTAGGTGGGTTGCGGCTCTGTGAGTATGGCTAGCAGGTGCTTCAGCGCATATTCAGGCATGGCAGAACCCGCTACCGGACCATGAAAGCTGACAAGACCAGCAAGCCGGTACAACGCTAAATGTAGCGCAGTAACATCAGAATAGCCGATGAGGGCTTTGGGATTTTGCCGAATTAGCCCATATTGAATGCCAGGCAACAAGCCATTAGCCCCCGATCCGCCCCTTGCTACCCAAACGGCCTTGACGTCTTTATCAACAAAGGCGGAGTGAAAATCGCTCAAGCGTTCAGCAATGGTGCCTGCGTAGCCACCGTGGGCAGCGCGAATGTTGGCGCCTACTTTCACCTTAAAGCCAATAGATTCAAGCTTCTTTACGGCAGCTTGAATTTTATCGTCGGTCATCACGCCACACGGGGCGATTAAGCCTACTAAATCGCCCAATTTGATTCGCGCTGGTTTAATGAGTGTTTGCTCGCTCATTGATTTTACGCGAGAGCCGGTGCGTGACAGTTTGGCCTGCGCCAGACTCGATGTGCCTGCGGTAGCGGCAGCTGTAGCCGCAGTAGCCAGCAAGAGGTGTTGCAAGGCGCGGCGACGGGATTGTTCGGGTGGTTTTAGCATCGCTTTAATCACTCATGATGATAGAGAAAATATCATACCACCATCATTGCAAACGCTCATATAAAAACCTGAAGATGCCTGTAAACAGGGGATTTATGCGTATATATACGCTTAAAAATCAATAAAAAAGGGCATTCATTTTCATGAATACCCTTCTCAACACGCCGACCGTACCGATTTAGATTATATTTTCAGTCGCGTTACTGCTTTTTATGCCTTTAAATTTCAGCTTTTCTGTATTTAATCTATACGACTGATTAGAACTTATAGTTCAAACGCACGGTGTAAGCACGGCCACGCGGATCAGCTACACGTGGATCCCACGCAGTACCGCCTGCGAAGTCAACGTTGTGTGCTGTGAACGGTGGATCAGTGTTAAAGATGTTCTTAATACCACCGGTGATGGTCAAGCCTTTAAAGCCAGTGTAGGTGGCAGAAAGGTTGTAAACCACATAAGCTTCCACTCTTTCTTTGAAGTCCGGTGCGAAGTTACGGTCGATGAAGTTCTCATCTTTATAACCTGCTGTATAGCTTTGTGAAAGCGTGCTGCTCCATGGACCTTGGCTGTAGGTGAAACGCGCAGAATGCTTCCAACGCACAAACAAATCACGGGTATTCCATTCGCCCACTAATTCTAGCTCAGGGTCAGATGGCAATACTTTGGATTTGAAGCTGCGCATCAAGGTGCCATCTAAGCCAGCAGACCATTTGCCGTTCATCATATTGCCGTTAGCGTTCAGGCCAACCTCAATACCTTTGGCTTTGTCGCCTTCGGCATTCACATAACCAGCACGAATGGCAGAAAGTGTGCCGTCAGCGCGGCGGATGAAGGCTTCTGGGAAGCTACCTGCGTTAGCTAAGATATCCAATGCATTTAGCTCATAGATACGCTCGGTACGCTTTAGGTTCCAAGCATCAATACTGACTGTAGCCCACTTAACTGGTGAGAACACTACACCGATGGTGCTTTGCTTAGATTTCTCAGGCTTCAAATCACGATTACCGCCGTTGATTTGATCAATACGGATACCGCAATTTTGATTTTGCGTGGAGAATGTTGCGCACAAAACCGGATCACTAATATCACGTGGCAACGGTGATGGTCCACCTGCTGTGTAGAGTTGGAAGAAGCTCGGTGCACGGAAGCCTTCGCTATACGATCCACGGAACAACAATTGTGGAATCGGGTTAAAGCGAATCGAGGCCTTCGGGTTAGTCGTGCCGCCAAAATCGCTGTAACGGTCATTACGCACTGCGGCTGTAATTTCTAAGTTACGAATTACGGGTACAACCACCTCAGCATAAGCCGCTTTAATGGTACGGCTTACCTTTGGTTGGTTGTCGTCAAACGGTGCGCCGTTAATAACAACCGTAGTCGCATCGTTACGGAACAAATAGCTTTCACGGCGCATATCAAAACCAACAGCGGCCGCTACCGGTCCTGCCGGTAACTGGAATATTTCACCAGAAATCGTGCCGTCAAACTGCGTTAGGCTTGCTTCACCACCAAACAATGAACGACCATTAGCGCTTGCACCAGCCAGCGCTGTCATGGCTTCCGGTGTTTGTGATTCGCCATTACGCAAGAACGGATTCAATATGCCGCTGGCCATTACTTGATACAGCGCTACTTGGTTATAATAGCCGTTAATGAGAGTAGAACCAGCGCGACTACCAGCAGTAGATGCGGACACGCGATAATCATACTTACCCGCTAATATGCCTTCGATACCAACCATGATGCGTGTTGCTTGAGAGATCGAGTTAATTTCACGATTTCCGCAAGCGCCGCAACGCCAGCGATATGCCAACGGTAGATTAGGGTTGAATGTAGGAATAAATTGCGCAATCGGCAAAATCAACTTGTAATAAGGACCGCTGACGGGATACAAGTTAGCGTTACCAGCACTGGCCGTTAATTGCACTGGCTCAAACGAGCGCGTAGATTCAGTACGCGATGCCACGGCTTCAGCAACAATATTAGTATCAGCATTCAACGACATGATGCCGCGTGTAACTAAATTCTGACGGTCAACAGGTTGAATCAATACTTGCTGCTTACCGTAGTCGTAAGCACAACCACGAGCCGCACGATAGAAGTCAGCACCCAATACGTCGGCACGATATTGGAAACCATCTTTGATGGATTCGCAATTGTTCTGGAAGCTCAACAAATTAGCACGGTTAAAACTCACTGTGCTGACTGGCAAAGTAAAATTACCAATGGTAGGTGAACCATTAAACGCTGCTGTGAATGCGGTGCCCGCAGCGGCATTCAATGTGGCGAATGTTAAGCCACCGGTATCTGGCGTTAAGCCACGGTTTGGTTGCTGACCATTAACGAAATCACGCTGCGAACCTCTTAGGCGCTCTTGGCGATCCAAGGTATAGGTTGCCATCACGTTATAACCATCGCGCGCCAAGTCACCGGTACCGGCCAAAATATTGCCACGGGTAATATTGCCGCCACCGTCATGCGTAATATCGGTGAAGGCTGAAAGCTCAACACCGCTAAAATCTTTGCGCAAAATAAAGTTAATAACACCACCAATGGCATCGGTTCCGTAAACGGCAGAGGCACCGTCTTTCAAAATTTCAACACGCGATACTGCTGCTAGCGGAATGGAGTTCAAATCAACCGAGTTACCCTTAGCACCGTGAGTAGATACACGACGACCGTTTAACAACACCAAAGTGCTCGATGAACCCAAGCCACGCAAGTTGGCACTGGAGTTACCGTTATTGTTACGATCAGTGATACCAGTATTGATAATGCCGGTGTTGGCGGACATATTGTCGCGGCCGGTGCCGTTGGCAGAAATAGTGGCGATCAATTGTTCAGCACTGGTAATACCAGCCTTATCAATTTCGTCTTTGGTAATAATTTGCAAAGGCAGTGCACCTTCGTCGGCAACCCGCTTAATGCTGGAGCCGGTTACTTCAATGCGTTCTACCTTTTGTGGCTTGGGCGCGTCTTTTTTTACTTCTGGCGCAGCAACTTGTGCGTATGCTGGAGCTGCAATACAGATTAGGGAAATAATCTGTGCTAATTTCTTTAGTTTCACGGGTGTTCTCCTGATTTGATTTCAAAATAAGAGAGGAAAAGTCGTAAATAATTGCTACCAACAATTACAAAGCTGGGAGCACATCGTTCTACGCGCGCTTGGGTTGCATTACTTGAGCTACATTACAATAATATAATACCACTTCAGTACCACTGCATCGAACTTTGCTACGAGAATCGAATTATTGCAATACATTTTTACCACACCAACTATGTAGTTGCGCAATATGCACTGCATCACAAATTACGTCAAAATTCTAACGCGTGATATCAAATTGCTTGGTTAAAATTTTTCTTTTAACAATCAGATACTTACAAGCTATTTTTGGATAGAAATAGGCGCGCTGAATGCGCACTTAGCCGTGTTGCATTTATTGCAGTTTGATTTCCGCAAAAACGACACTAGGAAGGTGCGCCAACGTCATGTTGTAGAAAACCAACAGTTTGCAGCCTTAATGCAGGCTTAAGTTGGTCTGAAGTTGGTTTGGCATCGGTTTGGCATCGGTTCGGTGCTGGTTTGGTAGCTTTGGGCGGTTGGAAAACGGCTCAATTACTTGCGTTTAAAATTAAAAGCGCTGGCACCTTGCTGGTTTAAAACGAACCCTAAATTATTCGCACGTTCACGAATAATCGAAAAGCGATCTGCTCCAAAACTCGCAATCACGCCATCGGCAACTGTGCTTTCACCACAAATATAGTTGCTGATACACGCCTTCACTCTGCCGAGCCCAGTTCCGGTGCAATCCGCGCCCATGTCGCAAGCAACCAGCCACGACATCGCCGCCACTTCTTCTGCTGACAAATCTTTGATTAAGTTTTGCTGTTGTGCTGCCTGATTAATGAGCGATATATTATTGACCATCCAGATTGAAGCTAGATAAGGGTCTGCGATCACGGTAGTAATTGCATTAAACTCTTCAGTAGTCACCCCGTCACTAAACGATTTCGCACCAAATGGCGACGATAGGCGCAAGGGGGAAAACTTTCCACGCGCTACTAAATCAGCAGTATCAAATCCAAACAAATCAACATTATTTGGTTCTGCTGCGGAACCACAGCGACGCGCGGTCATAGAAGTTACCGATAAAATATTTTTTATCGCAATCGGATTAAGCACAACATCTGATGCAAGGTGCTTTTCAAGCCCAACACCTTTTCCTGAACCCATACGCTGCAGATATCCGGCATAAGCACACAACGTCGCAACATGGCCTACAAGAACAAATTCGTTTACATCGTTTGATTTTTTTATCTCACTAAATGCGGCCACCAAATCGTCAGCACGCTGGGCGCCATACCATTTAATATCAGTTGGCGTGGAGTTATTAAAGACAGATTGGGTACGCTCTGGCAAAGTTGCAGCTTGAATACGCGCCAAATTCTCGGAAGCTCTAGTAGCAGCCGTACGCTGGGCAACCAGCGGCTTTAACGCTTGAGGCTCGCTATTATTCTTGACAAAAAACCAGCCCAACCCAAACACCAAGATGACCGTCACTACAATAATTTTCCGAGCCATTTTCATTGCTATTTCCTAGGGACAAGCACTAATGCGTCGAAAATTCATTGCGCTGAAATCGAAATCAGATTCGCCCAGCGGCATTAATGTGAAGCGTTTAATCCATCAAATTAATGTACGTCCGTGGCAAAGGGGTTTCATCTGGCAACTTACCAAGCCGCAATCACCACCGCACTTAAGTGGGATTTTAAGGTTTCTTGGCTGGGGGGAAGTTGAACACAGTTACTCCTCGCGCACCGATATCAGCCACAAATGAGTTCGCCGCCGATCGAATTACTTGCATTCGCTCAAGCCCAAAGCGTCTTTCCATTGCCTCGATAACGGTGGCACCACTACAATAATGCGACGTTATACACGCTTGATACCGATGAATAGACGCATCGCCACAACCGTCTCCCCATTCACACGTAATTAGCCACCCAACAGCCGAAAACTCATTAAAAGACACTTCACCTTTTCCCTGTAGGGTAGCAAAATAATTTAGATTAGCGCTGTCAGGAATCTTATCTAATGAGGTTAGCGAAAGCCACTGCGCAAGTAAGTCTGGATTACGAACAATCGCATCTATCGCTGTTCGCTGAGACTCTGACACTCCCTCGCGATAATATCTTTCTGAAAAGGCTGGCGAGATACCCATAGGTGTCGCAAGAAACTCAGGCGACTTGTTCCAACTTGTTGCGGTCTTTGATAACTTCTCAATGTCCCCGCAGCGCTTTGCCGCATCAGCTATTATAGCGATAAATGATGCTTTTTCAGACTTGGGCAACAGATGAACTGAATCACTCATACGATTACCCGTTGGCATGGACTCAAAGCTTACCGATGTACAAACCATATTGTATGAGAGCAAGATTGCCCATTTATTGGGGTCGGCGTGTTCGCGGATAAATTTTAGTGATTCAATCCAATTTGCTCCAAGAGCCGCTTGTTTCCGTAGTGAATCCCACCGATTTCGCTCCTGCAAACTCAACGCTGTAAAACCAGAAACATGCTTCGGTAGAGAAGGGAATGACGATGATTTAGCTGGCTCACCAACCTTTAAAGTATCTACTGAGTTTAGCTGGGGGGCGATTAAGTTGCCACCATTAGACGCAGAATTACGGTCGTCGTTTGACTTTCTGGCAAATATGACCGACAAAACTATTGCAACAACACCGCAAAGCAATATGAAATAGCCAACTTTTCTAAGATTCATCACTAAATACTTCTCAATTATTGTTGCACGATTAAGGAGTGGCTGGGCAACTCGGCACACTGTTAAAACTGGGAGCCGTTGCTATCGCAATAGCGACCTTCTGGGTGCGCATGGAGTTAACACCAGTGCAATAAATTTTCGAGCCATTTTCATTTCTTATTTCCTGGGGGCACCTAGCGACAAGCACCGATGCGCCGAAAATTCATCGCACTGAAATCGAAATCAGATTCGCCCAGCGGTGTTAATGTGAAGCGCTCAACGGCTGATTCACGCTGTTCTGTCACCGCGATAATGGCGTCAGAATTAATGGCTTTATCTTCCCACAATACAGCTAGGCGATCTGGCTCAATAGATACTAGCTTGCCCTTAAAGCGCATTGAGCGAAGGGATGTAAATATTGCACCATCGGCACTCGGGCAAAGATTGATCTCACCAAACCATTCATCTTGATAACGACCGAAGTAGGGGGCGGCGATTTTGGTATCAAGTGGTTTTGCCTTGGGTGCAAGCGGTACTGAGGGCGGGCTTAGATGTGTTGGCGCGGGAAGCGAGTTGGGTAGTGCTGTGGCAACCGCGTTGAAAACCTGCTTGCGTGTAAGATTAGGCTTATCACGCATCAATAGCGATAGCTGCTCAATCAGTTCCTTACGTGCCAGCCCCGCGCTCATATTTAGCAACACAGCAAAACCGCTATTGCGGGATGGTGCGACAGCAAAATAGCCTAAGGTGCCGGCCAAACCGCCGTAATGGTCATAGCGTATTTCGCCCTCGGTAGCGGTAATTTGCAAGCCCAACCCATAGCTTTCAATAGTGCTTGGTCTTAATGCTGCATCAAAATCCGTGCGCACTGCTGCTTGTGCGCTGTGCAGGTCGCGCCATAGCGCATCGCTCACACGTAAGGGATAGGCACGCGGGTTGAGCTGAAATTGCAGCCATTTGCCCAGCGCATTCGCATCGCAACGCACGCCCCCAGCGGCGGCATCTAAGCCCTCGCTTATCACACCATCAATGGGATCAGCACGCACCATATGCACTACGCCATCTAGCAGAACATGTGGCTGGGCTACGGGGATGGGCGCTTGACCATTCGGGCTTTGCACAACGCAGTGCATCTTTAATGGCGCAAAAATTTCACGCTGTACATAAGTACCGTAGGGCACACCCGATGCACGCCGCACCACTTCACCAGCAAGCGCATAGTTGAGGTTGCCATACCTGAAGATTCCCGTATTACGGCTATTTCCAGCTAATACTTGCAAACCAGAAATGATATTTTCAAACTCAAATTGGTTGGGCTGCGGCCAGAGCAATGGTTCTAAAGGATCTAAATCTAGCCCAGTCTGATGCGACAAAATTTGCCGAATCGTTAAACGCGCCACAGCAGCGTTGGCGGCCTGTAACTCCGGTATGTGGCGCGAAAGGGGATCATCCCATTGCAGCTTACCTTCTTGCGCCAATAAGGCCAGCGCTAGCGCGGTAATCGATTTTGAGATAGAGCCGATTTTAAATAAGGTATTGGCACTAACAGCGGTGCCGTTGCTAATTTTGGTAACGCCATAACCCTTTTCATAAGCTATTTTGCCGTCTTTGACGAACACGATTGCAAGGCCTGGAATGGTGTGCTTTTGCATCACCGCGACAACTGCCATATCAATTTGCTGCACCAATGGCGACACGGCAAGCGCTAAGCTTGGGAACACCGCAGCACAACTTAATGCGATAGCATATGACGCACCGAGAACACTGCCTGACAAGAAACGATTCATATAAAAATCCAACTAGGTTCAACGAATAAATAGTATTAAGGTCACTACACAGGCCACTGAATAGCTATATTATTACCCATCACACCTTCGGCGAACTTTATTTCATGTCTTTAATACATTACCTACGCGGTGCTTCTCGTTTTTTTGCCTTCGTTTTGTTGTGGCTCATATTTACACAGGCATCTGCGCAGCTACCCGAATCTGTCACCGCGCTATTGCAAAAAGCGAATATACCGACGGATGCCATGGCCGTTTGGGTGTTGCCACTCAACGGCAGCGGCAATCCTAGCATTGCCCATCAAGCATCACGGCGCATGCAACCAGCATCAACCATGAAGCTCGTGACCACGATTGTGGCGTTAGACCAATTGGGGCGTATTTATCGCGGCAAAACCGAACTACGTAGCGCCGGAAAAATTGAGAATGGCGTGCTCAATGGCGCGTTAATAATCAAAGGGGGGGGCGACGCTGATCTGGATTTAGATGCCTTTGCTAATCTACTAAAAACCTTGCGCAAAAAAGGGATAAACCATATTGCCGGTGATGTCATTGTTGATCGCACATTATTCCAACCGGCGCGATTAGACATAGGCGCGGCTCCTTTTGATGAAGCACCCGAGTTTCAATACAATGTAATACCTGATGCGCTATTGCTTAACTTTAATTTAGCTGCGCTCGATATGGATAGCATGGGCGGCACACTTAAAGCCACCATTGCCACACCACTTGAAAACGTGGTGGTGCGCACGGAGAAAATGACTATTGTGGCTGCGGCTTGCAAAGACTGGGAAGATACTTGGAAACTACCCGTGGTGACTAAAAATGTATTCACTGGCACCATTGAAGTCGCCCTGCAAGGTGCGTTTCCAGCAAACTGCGTCACCAGTGCGCAACTAAATTTATTGGATAAGGCCGATTATATTGATCGGCATTTCCGTGCCGTGTGGAAAAATTTAGGCGGTACCTTTTCCGGTATGGTTAAAGAAAATGACGGGCTTGTTGCAGAACCGCTAACAAGCATTTTGGCCGTACATAACGCCCGCGTATTGCCCGAAGTAACTCGCGATATCAATAAAAAATCCGATAACGCCTTAGCGCGGCAAACCTACTTAATGTTGGGCACAATTCCTGTTGTAGACCAAACAGCGACCACGACCCTAGCCCGCGCCGATGCCACCGTGCGTGCATGGTATGCCCGCCATCGCATCAGTAGTGATAACTTGGTAATAGAAAACGGTTCGGGCTTATCACGTACCGAAATGATTAGCCCGCAGCAGCTAGGTAGTATGTTAGAAGTGGCATGGCGTAGCGATTATGCGCCCGAGTTCATTTCCAGCCTGCCCATTGTGGCGCTGGACGGCACCATGCGCAACCGCTTAAAGCAAAGTACGGCTGCAGGTAGGGCGCGATTAAAAACCGGCACATTGCGCAATGTCGTCGCCTTGGCCGGGTATGTAAACGACGCGAACAACATCCCAAATGTGGTGGTTGCAATGATTAATCACCGCAACACACCGCAAGGCGGTACGCGCATTTTGGACGGCTTAATCGATTGGATAGCCCAGTCCAAACCAATGCCCGCTATGCCAACTGCGCCAGCGGTTTTTGCCGTTGACCTCGGCCCACAGCCGTAGTCAGTGTTTAAATGAACGTTTTAAAATTTAATCATTCAAAATTTTTGAACGACTTCAGCAAAAACCTGCAGTTGCTTTGCTTTTAAATTTGCCCCATTATTATAATTTCAACGTGCACTTGCTTCAACATGCCGTCTGTAGACCAATCTATCAATCAATTTTTAACCTAAAAAATCGTGGAAAACGCAAACACGCAACGCTACACCAAAATCGCCATGGCCTTTCATTGGCTGTTGGCACTCCTGATTTGCGCGTCATTTGGCGTGGGCTTATACATGACTAGCCTCGCGTTTTCACCGCAGCGTTTAAAGCTATACAACTGGCACAAATGGGCAGGGGTAACAATTTTGACGCTATCGGCATTGCGTCTGTTGTGGCGCTTAACGCATAAAGCACCAAGCTTGCCAAACATTATGCCTGCATGGCAAAAGTTGGCCTCACACGCATCACACGGGGCGCTATATGTGTTTTTCTTCGCTGTGCCCTTAACAGGCTGGGCGTATAGTTCTGCAGCAGGCTTTCCGATAGTCTGGTTTGGCGTTTTGCCATTGCCTGATTTTGTAGACAAAAATCGGGAATTAGCTGAGCTGATTAAACCGCTACATTGGATTGCCGCCTACAGTCTGGCCGCTGTGGTGGTGGTACATATCGCGGCAGCATTAAAGCATCATTTTATTGACCACGATGATATCTTGCGGCGTATGTGGCCTAAAAGAAAATGAAAGCACATTAGCGTCAATAACTGCTGAGAATACTGTAAACGCAATACCTGTTGCAACCCTAAATTTAAGGAAATTCATGTTCCATCCATCACTAAAATTAATTGCTCTCGGCGCACTACTTTTAAGTGGAGCTCTGCCGGTTTTCGCACAGCAAAAGTTAATCCCCGCTGAAAGTGAAATCGCCTTTATTAGCAAGCAGCTCGGTGTTCCTGTTAGCGGCAAATTCAAAAAATTTGATGCGCAATTAACGTTTGATCCTAAAAAACCTGCAGCAGCAACGGTTAGTTTTTCTGTCGATTTACTGAGCGCTGATATCGGTAATTCTGAAACTGAAACCGAGCTAAAAAAGCCCGGCTGGTTTAATTCACTAAAAATTCCGAATGCTACTTTTGTTTCCACCAGCACCAAAGCTTTAGGCGCTAATAAATTTGAGTTTGCGGGTAAGCTCACCATTAAAGGCATCTCGCAAAATATCGTGGTGCCAGTCACCATTACTCAAGTGGCTGGAAAGTCCCGCGCTGTGGGCACTTTCAACACCAAGCGCCTTGATTTTAAAATTGGTGATGGTGACTGGAATGATGTGTCGCTTGTTGCAAATGAAGTCGTCGTAAACATAAATTTGTCGTTAACTGGCATTGCACCACTGTAATATTTTGCTCTAATTTTTATTTTATTTTTTTGAAAGTTATTTTATGAAAAACTCCCTTAAATTTCTAGCACTTATCAGCACAGCCATGTGCGGCACCATTGGCGTATCTGGTATTGCCACAGCACAAAGCACTACTTATTCTATCGAACCTACCCATACCTTTGTAATGTGGGAAGCCAAGCATTTTGGCACCTCGACAAGCCGTGGCCGCTTCGATAAAAAATCCGGCTCCATCACCTTGGATAAAGCCGCCAAAACCGGCAAGGCCGAAATTACGATTGATATGACGTCGATGAACACTGGTGTGGTTCCCTTTGATAAACACCTAACAGGCAAAGATTTTTTTGCCGCAGATAAATTTCCCGAAGCCAAGTTTGAAGGCAGCGGCTTTAAATTTGATGGCGATAAGCTTGTTGAAGTAAGCGGCAATCTAACCATGAAGGGTAAAACCAACCCCGTCACCTTAAAAGCCACCGCTTTTGGTTGCTATCAAAGCCCCTTCCTCAAACGTGAAATTTGCGGTGGCGATTTTGAAACCACGATTACCCGCAGCCAATACGATATGCCTTATGGCGTGCCAGGCATTCCGGACAACATCCGCTTAGTGATTCAAGTGGAAGCAATCAACCAAACAGCTCCTGCTGCCGCTGCCGCCGCCCCAGCCGCCGCAAAATAAGCAACAGTGTCAATACATGCTTCAAGGTACCTGCAAACAGGGCATCTTGAGGCATTTTTTCTTGGAAGATATTAATTATTCGACGCGCGTGAATTCGCTACGCACGATGTTTCTATCGCCGCAGTCAAAATGCCACCACTCGCTATTGATGCCAAAAAAGCCCGCGCCTTGCAACACATCGCGCAGTAAATGGCGGTTATTTAGTTGCGCCTGGCTTAGCTTACCAACGGCTAAAAACTGCGGCTCCAACTGCGGTTGCGACATCTCCGTCAATTCATCAAAGCCCGTGCCCATATCTAGCTGAGTACCTGCTTCATCGATTAAGCTAATATCAACGGCCATGCCATAACTATGGATAGAGCCACGCGCAGGATTGGCCAGATACATTTCAAGGCCGGTACCCTGCAAGCTATCCCACATTTGCACTTGTACCCGATGGGGGCGCAGCGCATCCAGCACTACAAACCCCAAATCAGGCCGCACTGATTTTAGCGCCGCTAAGGACTGTTTTAGGGCGTTTGCAGCCTGTTTATGCAACCACGCGCAATCGAAAGGCGCGTACATATCGCGCCCCACAAAATTATCTGGTGTGGCGTAACGCAAATCAATTTTCACACCTGCTAATGTACTTAAATGAACAAAATCAGGATGGTCGTGGAGATTTTCAATTTTTAGGGTGTTCGTCATTTTGTTGCCTTAATTGATGCCAACTTTGAACAGCATTGCCGCTCAGAATAGCGTTGTAGGGTCAATATTACCGATGCACAGCAAAAATTACGCTAGATTGAGTTTTAAGCTTACTAATCTAGGATAATACCAGCCGTACATCCAGTAGTCTGGCCTTACCCAAATTCGTTTATTCTCCAAACACGCATTAAATTGCTAAATAGAAAGCCCGCAACCATGTCCGCTCAGCCTCAGTATCTTATCAAGGGAAACCAACCTGTCAGCGGCCGCATTACTGGCTTGGGCGCTAAGAATTTTGCGACAAAGGCCATGGTTGCCGCCCTACTTGCGAAAGGTACCACTAAGCTGCTCAATACACCGCGCATCGGTGACGTAGAAATTACCTGTGAGATGTTGGAAGCATCGGGCGCCAAATTAACGTGGCATGACGACGGCCTAGAAATCGATGCAACAAACCTGTACTCATCCAAAGTACCGGTGCCCGATAGTGGCTCCAACCGCATCCCGATTTTATTATTAAGCGTGTTATTGCAGCGCCTTGGGGAAGCCCATGTTCCGGCCGTTTCTGGCTGTAATATCGGCGCACGTCCAGTCGACTTTCATTTAACAGCAGCACAAATGTTTGGTGCAGCAATTGATGTGCAGCGCGATGGGTATCACGCCATGCGCAAAGGCGCGCTTAAAGCCTGCCATTACAAATTGCCGTATCCAAGTGTCGGCGCGACTGAAAGTTGCTTGTTTTTAGGTGTATTAGCGAAGGGCACGAGCATTATCGAAAACGTGGCAACAGAACCCGAAATTATTGCGCTTATTACCATGCTCAACAGCATGGGCGCCTGCGTACAGTTGCTACCAAATCGCGAACTCATCATTGAAGGTGTTGATGAGCTTTACGGTACTAATTTTGAAGTGCTGGGTGATCGTATTGAAGCCGCTTCTTGGGCGGCATTGGCGGCGGCAACCGATGGCGAGATTACGGTTGATGGCATTGATCCAGCAACTTTGATAAATTTTTTCGGCCCGTTTAATAAAGTGGGTGGCGGTGTTTCTATTGAAGGCCCCAAATCAATTAAGTTTTTCCGCCGCAAGCCACTGCAAAGCACTGTGATTGAGACCGATGTATTTCCCGGCTTTGCCACTGACTGGCAGCAACCATTTGCGGTGATGTTAACGCAAGCTAGGGGGACGTCTATCATTCATGAAACCGTGTACGAGCGACGTTTTGATTACTTGGATGCACTATCAGCTTTAGGCGCACGCACGCAAATTGAAACACATTGTTTAGGCAGCGTCGCCTGCCGATTTAGAGGCCATGATTTTCCACATAGCGCGATTATCCAAGGGCCAAGTACCTTACGCTCCGAAGGTCTCAGTTTAGACGTGCCGGATTTACGGGCGGGTTTGGCCTATGTGATGGCGGCAGCGCTTGCCGAGGGTGAAACCACAATTTCATCCATCTCACGGATTGAGCGGGGCTATGGTGATTTGATTAGCCGTACTAAAAATTTAAGTTTGGCGATTACTAAAATCTAGCTTCATTCGTACGCCATTTGCAGAAAATGCCTTGTAGATGCGCTGAAATAGCACATCTACAAGGCATTTTTTTGCCAGTATTGCCGTAAAAGTTAGGTCGAAACCCGTTCGATATCCACCACTAGCACCGCGTCTTGCGCTTTCCAGCGGAATGGAACCACATAGGGGCGGGCACGGGTATTCGATGAAATAACTTCTGGACGACCGCGAATATTAATTGGCGGTGCGATATCAAGATCCGAGCCAAAATGTTGCCGCGCATTGCCGGAGAAGGTATTGGCTACTTCGCCGACCATATCGAGAAAATGAGCTTCTTGTAAATTTTCGCCCATAGACAAAATCAGCAGCGCGAGCATCGTCCGCGATGCGGAAAAGTAAATATGGCCTTTAAAGCCGCCATGCACGGCAATAATCCCCGTGTAATCATAAATAGGTGGCGGTGTTTGCTCGTCGGCTAAATAGGCCGAGCGCACCACAGCGCCTTCATCAGATAATTGCCGAAAAAACCGCAATATCGCTTCTACAAACACTTTAATATCTTGCTCTGAAAGATCGTTCATTCGCGCCCTAGCTACCTATCGTAAACAACTTATTTTGTAAGTAATATGCAAAGTGGCGGAACCAACTATTACCGCACTTTTTTGCATAACTTCTGCATAACTATACCCAGCTTTGAGCCATCCTACCCGATTGCCGGATATTATTCTTCTTCTACTACTTCACGCAGCGCGGTCAAAAGCTCTAAATCGGTAAATGGTTTATACAAAAATCCGTGCGCACCGCGTTTCAGCGCCTGCAAGGCAGTGGCTTTATCCGAGAGGGCGCTAACAATAAGAATGCGCAGCTTTGGATCCACCTTCAGCAGCTCGGTCACACAGGTAACGCCATCCATCTCCGGCATGGTGATATCTAAGGTAGCAACAGTTGGCTGCAAATTTTTGCAGAACTTTACGGCCTCGACGCCATTCGGTGCCAGGCCGACAATATTCCAGCTTGAATCTCGACTATCCATCAACACTCTGGTGATACGTAAGCGAATTAAGTTGGAATCATCGACTACCAATAATTTATGTCTTATGCTCATACCGAGACTCTTACCGTAAATTGGGTGAATTGATCGGGGGCAGAAGACAACCCTAAGCGACCACCGAGGCCTTCAATTTTTGCTTTTACTACATCCAAGCCCACCCCACGACCCGCATCTTTAGTGACTTCTGAAGCGGTTGAGAATCCAGGTTCAAATATTTTTGCAACCAAATCACGCGGCGCTAATAAGGCTGCGGCATCCGCATCCATGACGTTATTACGCACCAACGCACTACGAATATTTTCGGGTTTGATACCATCACCGTCGTCACGTACCGTCGCTTCATACTTGCCTGCTTCTGTGGCTTTTACGGTAACAACGATGGTACCAGCGGCGGGTTTTGAACGCTCTTGGCGCACGGAGGGTAGTTCAATACCGTGTACCACTGCATTGCGCAATAGTTGAACTAGTACATCTTTTAGTTCGCGCTGGTGATTTTCGGACAGGCGATTGATATCGGCAATATCGGTGCTGACCAGCACAGTTTTACGCAAATCGCTGGCGATACGGTTAGCCAAGCCACGCATTTGCTCGGCAAATTCTTCTGATGCCGGTGTCACAAATCCTGGTCTTGCACCGGCTATTGCAAGTGAGCTTTGACCCTTTCCATATTCGGTTAATTTACCGCCAATCGCTTGCAAGCTACGGAGTCGAGTGAAGCACTCCGTAAGTGCCACTGAAAGACCGATTAGATCTTCGCCACCAATATTTTGGCGCGATCTAGCTTGACCAATCTCCGTTTCAAATTCGTGGCAGGCTTGCTCAAACGTAGAAATACCCAATGACGCCGCCTCACCCTTAAGGGTATGAATGCGACGGTAGGCATCATTAATTGTTTCCCGGTAAGTTTCTGGCGATGCGCCAGTAGCCCGTAAAACATCGTTTAGACGGTTTAAGGATTCATCCGCATTGCGTAAATAGTTAGATAGGGTGTGCGGCGGTACTTTCAATAATTGCAGCAGCACGGCCATCTCATTTTTCGCACGCTCCTTGGCTTCTTTAATTTCATCGCCTAAGCGCACTCTCTCGGTCACATCTTGTACCGTCACGAGCACGTGTTGAAATTGTCCATCACGCATCACGCGGTTAAAGTTCATCGACAAATGGCGCTTACCCTCAGCAGGCGTATTGACTTCAAACTCAGTGAGCGGATTTAAATCATTCATCAATGATTCTTTAACGCGCCCGGCAAACAACAATTCCAAATAGTCTTTTGCGGCTTCGTTAGTTGCTGGATTCACCATTGAGGCCATGGTTGCTAAAAAATCCGTCCCCGGTGTTGCTGGGCGACTCAAAATCGCTTCCACTTTTTTCGATTGCTGTTGGCCTATAGTGAAATCTGCCTTCACCAAGAATAAACCCTCGCCTACTGTGTTTAAAATATCTTCTGTTTCTTGGCCGGCCTCAATCAAGGCCGCATCCGTGGTGCGTACTTTGCGCACAATGAGCATCACCACTATTGCAAATAATAAGAGCGCCAACACTATACCGATAATTTCCGCAATCTTTAGCTTGCTGGCAAGGGCTGATGAATCCTCTTCCATGGCGATGGTTAGGTCGTTCATAGTGCCAAGCAAAGGCACCGCCGTGCTACGCACTTTTGTGGCAAGCAACGCTATCGTTTCGGGCGACTCCTTTGGCGCTGCTGCGAGCACGGAATCAATTAACGGTTTCCAACTTGCCCAAATAGCAGCACCCGCTTTGATAGCAGCAATGGCTTTCGGTGAGGTTTGTGCGGCCAAAGTGGTATTGGCATTATCGGCACCAGCAACGGTACCTCCTTTTTCAAACGCGTTGAGCGTGCTGTCAAATAGCCGAGTTGCTGCGCCCAGCTCGATCAAATCGGTTTCAATAACTGGCTTGGTTTGTGCCATAGTCGCTTCAATGGCATGCACTGTTTTAGAAATGCGCTGCGATAACATCCGTTGCCGACCCGCTAAATTAATTTCTGAAGCATTGGCAGCGATTTGCAAGCTGGCGATAAAGTTAACGGCTAAAAGGCCAATATCGACAACTAAAAATATAATAACAGCGATTAAAATCGCTTTGTAATTAGCTAACGAAGATTCTGGTTTTCTTGCTGCTGAAAAAGCCGCCATAAAATATCACCCTAGTTGTTTTGCGTTGCAAGGCACGCTGCTATTCAACAAAAATAGTACCTTGCCCTGCAGATCATGGCGCTTAAAAAACGCTCTAAAATTTGTGGAATCTCCAGCTTGTGCCTGCGAGAGTTGCCCCGTTACTGCAAAGTGTAAATTATTTCGCTGTAACTTTCAAAACCGAGTCAAAATTTGTTACCAATGCGTTGCAAATTACCGCAACATATCTTGAAAGCGAGAAACAAAAAGATCTGCCTCGTCTTTACCTGAAAGCAAAAAATATTCTCTAAATTTCAAAACCCAGTCCATCACGTCGTTTACTGATTCTACTTCCTGAATTCTTGGTACGAGCCGCTCCGCATCAGCGCCCAACAACCGGCGCGCCTCTACAATTAATGCAGCCTTTGCTGCATTCAATCGCTCAGGAGCCATACGGCTTTGAGATATTGGTGCTAAACCACTATCTGTCAATTTTTTGTAATGTGCACTTGGCGGGATGGTTAACGAGTTATCGGCAGCAACAACCTGCGCCACCGCATTTTTAATCGCATTTTCATTTGCAACGCGGATAAGTTCCGAACTTTTTGCCACAAATGCCTGCACTGAAACAGGACCAACAACATCTTCGCCAAGCGCCGTGATTAACTTTTCTTGAAAACCTGATACGGGGCCGTTGTCATTTTGCGGGGGCGTTGCTTTTGCCGCACCACCAGCATCACCTTTTTTCGCCTTTGCCTGCGGCGCTACGGGCATTGCGGGGACGAGTGGTGGTTTAGCGGAGGTATTTTTTACCGCAGTTGCTGCTGGCGTAGCCATTTTTGGCACTACCGGTGCTGCGGCTTGCGAACTAGGTTGCGGTGTTGGTGCCATGATGACTTGCAAAGTCTGCGTCTCGTCCACCCGCAAGCCACTCACTTCTAAAAAACCAAGGTCAATGAGCAGACTTAAATTTTCTTCCACATCGGTTAAGCCAGTGGTTAACTCTTTGATGGCGGCGATAGTTTGATCACCATCCACCAAGATTAAAATACGGCGCAAATTTAGCGCTAGCTTGTGCGCTCGCGTAACAATTTCGTCACGCCCTTTTGTGGACTTTTTGAGCACGACATCGGGCCCAAGCAAGACACCATTTACGGTGCTGCCAGTAATGCCGCGAATTGGATTATTTGGTGGCGTGGTCACTGAGTGTATAAATGCAGATTTTCGTACTTTTTAGTAAGTAAATCATCATACTAGGGAAACCACTAGCGCATGTAAAGAATTGTCACTCCGTAGCGCAGAACACAATAGTTCGAGTATCTATTTCCAGCTACAACATCTAATACCGTGTTAGCGATCTTGATCCAGTACGGAATTTGCTGATTACTGAAATCCGGGGGGTGTCATATACTTTGCCAATAATTCTAACGCAACTTCGGGTGCTGCGTGCCTACCGTCTGTCACAAGCTCGGCCTCTCTATCAGCCAACTCGCTGTGCGCACACATGAGATTGTCAATTCTTGCTTGAGCCACATTCTCCATCTCGCGTAAATCAAATGATTCCATGCTCCAAGCACCGTAGTGCCGCTTTGCAATCGGGTGTTTGGCGAGTACCACAAGTTGAGTATGGCGCAAATCGGCAATAATTTTATTCATCAGCGCCATTACATCGCGCTCAACACCCTCTAAATATTGCAGAAAAAAACCGCCATTAAACAACAGCATTCCCGTTATTCCGTGTTGGGAATTAAAATTTTGCGCGGACTCAGTGAGGCTAGACAAGTCTCGGGAAGCTTTAAATTGGGACTGCGCTACACTACGATACAACACGCAATAAAGAGGGGGGGTGGTAACGCCGGCACGAGACATTTTTATTTTTCGATCAATTAGTTTTAGCCAGCTCGGTAAGGAATGTAATAGTATGCGAACACATTACAACCGCAAATTTAGCACATATTTAGTATCGCGCAACCCTACACCATGAAACCGATAAGAACCAACGCCGAAGCTGCCGCACGCTCCGCTGCTGCCATTTGGCATCCATGCACGCAAATGAAGCATCTTGAGCGCTTCCCACTCATTCCCATCGCTCGTGGCGAAGGGGTGTGGCTGTTTGACTATGAAGGCAAGCGATTACTCGACGGTATAAGCTCTTGGTGGACAAATTTATTTGGCCATGCCAATCCACGCATTAATAGCGCCTTAATAAGCCAGCTAAATACCCTCGAACATGCGATGTTGGCAGGATTCACCCATCAACCCGCCATTGATCTGGCCGAGCGCCTAAGCGCATTAACCGGATTAGGCCATGCATTTTTTGCGAGCGACGGCGCATCGGCAACTGAAATCGCGCTCAAGATGAGCTTTCACGCGCATCGCAACAACGGCGCTATTAAAAAGCAAAAATTTATCATGCTTGATGGCGCGTATCACGGCGAAACTATCGGCGCATTGGCAGTAACAGACGTCGCCATTTTTAAAGACGCATATAGCAATTTAGTAAACAAGAATTTTATCGTCAATGGGCCAAGTTTTATTGATGCACCGCATGGGGCGGAACAGAACAACGGTTGCTGTGGTGAGTGCGTAGCCGCCGCTAATGCCCGTTTGGATGCACTTCTGCAAACACATCATGAGGAAATTGCCGCCCTCATCATCGAGCCTTTAGTACAGGGTGCTAACGGCATGCGCTTCATACCCGCCGCCTACTTAAGCCAT
>JANMDR010000215.1:0-15209 GCA_031376425.1 Betaproteobacteria bacterium | reverse complement strand
CAAAAAGCTGCGCGGCATTAGATGGCCTGAAGTACTAGAGGCTGAACCAAAACTCAGGGTTTTACCTTTTAGATCAGTCAAAGCATTGATAGCTGCATCGGTAGTGATAAAAACCGACTTAAACTTTTCATCTTCTTCACGCTGCACCAAGGGCACGGCCTTGCCGCCGGAGCGTACATTAGCTTGCACAAAGGTAAAGCCGCCAAACCACGCAAGCTCAACTTGCTTATTTGCCAGCGCTTCTACCGCTGCAGCATAATCGGACACTGGGGTGTATTCCACTTTCATGCCCAATTTAGCTTCTAAATACTTTACCAATGGTGCGGCTTTACGCGCTAATTCTGTAGGCGACTCATCCGGAATAGCGGTAATCCGAAATACGTTCTGCGCTGATTGCGCAAATGCCACGCCAGATAATGCCAAAAGTGAAGCCACTACAACTGATTTGCAGACTAATCGACGCATATAAACCCCATGATTAAAATAATAAATTGCTACTTCTTCCATTTTCGCAGAAAAGTAGCGTGAATACCGCATAATTAATGGTTGAACGCGTAAAATAAACCAAAATCTCTACGCATCCAAAAACCCAATTCCCTCGTAGCAAATATGTATTTGTAAGACGTATGCTCAACTATCTAACTATTATAAAAATCTATGTCTGCCCTAAGCTTTTACGATCTCCACACCGCCAATCCCGAACGTATCGCCGCTGAATTAATTTCTGGTCTAGCAGCACCTACTGCGTTTACGTCACCCAAATATTTATACGATGCGCTGGGATCACGATTGTTTGATGCTATCACCGAGCTTCCCGAATATTATCCAACGCGTACTGAAGCCAGTATTTTCAAAAAGTACGCTACAGAAATTGCTGCCACCTTGCCGAAATCCGCGTGTTTAATGGATTTTGGCGCTGGCAGCTGTAGTAAAGCCGTATCGCTTTTTCCAAGTTTGCAGCCAGCAAGTAATGTTGCACTCGATATTTCGACTGAGTATTTGCGTGAGGTGCTCACGACCCTTTCACAACGGTATGAAAATATGGAAATTACCGGGGTGGGTATTGATTTTGCGCACGCACTTGATTTGCCTGCGCCCTTAATGGCAAATATTGAATCAGCGCCATTGGTGGCATTTTACCCAGGTTCAAGCATCGGCAACTTCAACCCCGATGAAGCGCTAGCGTTTTTGCAGCGGGTGCAGCAGCTTTGTGTGCATGCGGATTCTAAGAGCGGCATTTTGATCGGTGTGGATTTAGTAAAACCCATTGCCGTGCTAGAAGCCGCGTACGACGACCCGTTAGGGCTGACTAGCACGTTTAATCTCAATTTATTGCGCCATATTAATAAACTTATTGGTGCCAATTTTGATGTGCGCGATTGGCAGCATATTGGCCTTTTCAACCTCTCACTCTCACGCATTGAAATGCATGTGGAAGCAAAAAAAGCGACAACAGTTTCATGGCGCGATAGCCTTAAAATCAGCAACACAGTATTAAGCCGCACCTTTCAAGCCGGTGAACGGATTCACACTGAAAACTCTTACAAATGGACGCCAGAAAACTTCACCAGCCTATTGCAAACGGCAGGATTTTCAAAAACCAAAGTATGGACTGATGACGCTAATTATTTTGCGGTATTTTGGGCAGAGCTATAACGTAAATTCTACAACTCACAGCTTCTAAATCCGGCATAAATATCGTTTCTATCGGGCGTAAAGTAATTTCTATACTTTGGGTGGCGCATCATTGCTAAGGTGGCTACGCAAGCACCGCGTAGCACCTTCCTTGAACCAAACCACGGTGCAGAATAGTCTAAATACGGGTGCGCCACAAAACCATCATAGGGCAAAAATTCGGAGGCGGTCCATTCCCAAACCTGCCCCCAGTTAAAATTAGAGTTTTGTAAGGCCGCACACTCCCACTCAGCTTCACTAGGCAAACGTCGCCCCGCCCACGCGCACCAATCAAAAGCATCGTGCCAGGTTAAATGCACCGCTGCGGTTTGCATCGGCAATGGCTGCCAATGCCCGAATAACCAAGCTTCATAAGATTGCTGTGCAGCACCAATGGCGTCCACACGACGAATATAGCGCGGTAATGCGCGGTTTGTTGCTTCCACAAACCGTAAATACTGTCCCCATGAAACTACTTGAGCGTCGATTGCAAAGGCGCCTAAGGTTACCTCGTTTGCCTGCAACTCGTTGTCAAAGCAGAACCCTTGGGCTGCCATACTACCTAGTCGAAACTGTTGCGCTGGCACTTGAATTTGCAGTACTGCTTCGTTTAAAACTGCATGAATTGGCGCGAGTTTATCAGCCGCATTTCCAAATATACTGATCGGCACACCGAGCGCCTGTGCCATGTAGATAGCGGCTTCTGCGTGCATGGCTTCATGAAAAATCACCAAGCGGTAAAAATAAAGCTGCGCATCGTCATGACAGCCTGCAGCTGCTAAGTGCTGCAAATGCTGTAGCGTTTGCCGCAATGTTTCGGCTAAATACGCTTTGCATTCAGCAACTTGAAGTAAGGGCAAATGCCAGCGCAAGGCATGCTCTACGGCGCTTGAGTCATACCAAGTATCAGCGTTTGGCAAAATTGAAGGCGCACGGGCGTTATCAATCACTGGCTGGCACGCAATGCCACGATCACGTTGCTGATTCCGCGCTATCCAATATTCTTGAAACCAGCCCACATGACCTAGCTCCCACAGAGCCGGATTTAGTGCACCTGCATATTGCGGTTGCAGCATATTTGCGGCATTAAAAGCATCAAATAACGCTAAGGTGATGTCACGCACTTCCTGCAATAACAATGCTAACTGCTCAGGTGTTGCGTTACGCGCGGCTATTGCTGCATCGCTAAAATTAGATTTAGAATTTAATTGCACGGAGGAAGTATGAGTGCGAAGAGGTAAGATTTGGGTACGCTTTCGCGTAATATGGATAAGCATTTTTTCAGCACTATATAACTTTAAATTAAAAAGGCTGCCTTTTGTGTCGCTCCCCAATATTGTCATAATCAGCCCTGCTCTGCGCGAAGCTAACAATGGAAATTGGCAAACTGCTGCGCGTTGGCAAAAAATGTTGCGCACTAAAGCAAATGTCCGCATTAGTAAAGACTGGACTGAGGCTGAAGACGCTGGAGATACAGCCATGATCGCGCTTCATGCTCGCCGTAGTGCGCCTAGTATCGCCGCGTGGCATGCACAAAGAGGGTCGAAAGGGCTGGCTGTCGTTCTAACCGGCACTGATCTTTATCGTGACATTCAAACTGATAAAGCGGCACAGCAATCCCTTGAGCACGCACAGAAACTCATTGTGTTGCAAGAGCTTGGTGCAACAGCCCTGCCGGCCCATTTGCGCCATAAAACCTCTGTAATATTTCAATCTACCAGCAGTCGTAAACCACTCCCTAAAGCTACATCGCGATTACGTGCGCTCATGGTTGGGCACCTGCGCGATGAAAAATCACCGTCAACTTTTTTTGCTACTGCCGTAATGTTGCAAAGCAGACGCGATATTTATTTTGACCATATTGGTGATGGCCTCGATCCGCTCTTGGCTGACGCCGCACGTAACACCCAAGCACAGAACCCCCATTATCGCTGGCTCGGCGGAATGCCCCACACACAAACTCGCGCCCATATTCAACGCGCCCATGTGCTGGTGCATGCCAGCGCGATGGAAGGCGGCGCGCATGTAATCATGGAAGCTGTGTGCAGCGGTACCCCCGTGCTGGCGTCACGTATTGCTGGAAATGTCGGCATGCTGGGCGAAGACTATGATGGCTATTTTGAATTTAATCAGCCGCAGCAACTTGCAGCACTATTGCTACGCTGCCGCGAAGCACCCCTATTTTTGGCGCATTTAACAGCACAATGCGCACGTCGAGCCCCGTTATTTCATCCGCAAACCGAACAAGAATCGTTGCAAGACTTAATGGTTCAGTTGTTGGAACTAAAACACGAGGCCACGCAGCTATAGGTTATTAATATTTTACCGTTTAGCCCAATTTTTCATACATACGCGTCAATAAATCTAATTCGGTAACCAGCGTTTCGCTCTGCGCCGCAACGGCTTCCATACCAGCGGGTTGCATGGTTGCAGCCCAAAATACACCCCAAAGCTTACTGCTTTTTTCAAGCGAAGTTTTGATCTCAGCCGAATTCATCGGTGCGCTGGTCAACTGCGCCTGCGCTTCCGCAAATAACTTACGATCACGCTCGATGGACGCTTTAAAATTTTCACCCTGCACCTTCGCCTCTAAAAGCACGTAGTTACGTGCCATGCGCTGCACCAGCATACGTTGACGTCCTGATTTATTCACTGCTGTTGTCAGTGTAGAGCGGCTTTCTGCTTCTAGTAAATCTGCCATCGTGTTTGCAGCAATAAGCACCTTATCGCTTGCCGCAGCCAGTTCAACTAGGTTTGTTGTTACCGGTGCTTGCTTTAACAAACCCAAAAACGGCAATAGCTGCGAAGAAAACTCATTTTTTGCGTTTGCAAAACTACGTCCGCGATTGTATTTATCCACTTCCTCCATCGCACCACGCATATCGCTGACACACTCGTCAATAATCGCCTTCCACCTATCAGGAGATACTTTCAGCGCCACTAATGCATACGCTTTGGTAGCGCGTTGCGATAACATCCGACAACGCCCCGTGCGATTTATCGCCAAGGTAAGCGATGTCGTTTCAGCCGACAATAGTTTAGCGGGAATAGTTAAACTAAGCGGCAATACCGCCGTGCTGATAAGAAAATTTCGACGCTTCATAGGTTGGTTTCCGATTTGTGGCAGATAGCAAAAGGCGATCGTAACAACGGTTAAAAAGCCATACTATCATCAAGTCCGATCTATAGTAACCATACAAACTGTGCCTTACTAAAATTCACAATGCGCCTATTTTAGGCTGTCTTCAGTGCTCTCGGCAAATCATCCGAAACTGCTTTCCATGCATATCGTAATTGGCTTGCCGAATGAAAGCCTACACGGGTAGCCGCTTGTTCCACACTTATACGCAAGCTTTGCAATAGCTGCCGCGCTAAGGCCACCCGCACACTATTCACATAAGTAAGCGGCGCACAACCTGCATGTTGAACAAATAAGCGCCGCAAATGACGGGCGGAAATATGCACCTGTGCTGCGAGTACATCAATATCCCAATCGGCAGCGGGCTCGGCCAACACCGCATCCTGCGCACGATGCACGAGCGGATGTAAATGATTACGATGTGAAACCAAGGCCGACAATTGTGGGTCAGCGCCTGCGCGTCGCCAGTACAACACCATATCGCGTGCTACTTGGCTGGCAATTTGCACACCACATCGCTGTGAAATTGCTGCTAACGCCAAATCGCATCCTGCGGTAATCCCCGCACTCGTTGCCACATTGCCATCAATTACAAAAATTCGATTATCTTGTACCAATGCACGTGGGTACGCGATTTGCAAATCGGCGATAAGCGCGTGGTGGGTGGTGCATTGTCGGCCATCAAGCAAACCAGCTTCCGCAGCAAGCAGCGCGCCAGAACACACCGTCCAAAGCCGCGCCTCATCATTTTTCAATGCGGGCGCAACTACTGCTTGTAGCCATTCAAGTGTCGCCATCCGTGTGCGCGCCATCTTCGCCAACGGCACCTCATGATGCGTCGCCGTGCCGATAAGTACCACCCAATTAGCATCACACGGTGGCGATAAGCTTGCGTTCAATGCCGATGGCAATGGCTGTAAACCTGACAGCGCCAGTGGCAAAGAACTTGGCACCGATTCATCGCATGCCACCATATTAATGACAAAGGGGGGCTGCAGCGCACCGCCCTCAAGCGCAAAGCGATTAGCCAAGCGTAAGGGCTCGGCGAAGGCCGCCAGATCAAGCAGCAGTACCGCCGGTGTTAACACGATGTACACCTGCGTCGATGCCATATCCGCTGGCGTTACCTTCTCAACTTTTTGTTTTTTTAATGGATGCGTAACCATATAAGCGTTCTAAAAACACTCTAAATTCGTGCCAATGCCTCATCAACGGAAACTATTTTCGCAAACCTATTGGCTAACACCAATTCCGTCCGCTCACGAATTTCCAATGCGCTAAACACGCGACCATTTGCATGCGTCATGGGGAAAGTAAGCGTCGCTTCTGAAACATAATCCACTTCCAAACCCCGATCCGAGGCATCGCGCGTCGTTGTTTCACAACATTGCTCTGTGCGAATCCCGCTCACCGCAATCCGCGTAATCCCCTGCGAAGTTAGCCAAGCCGCCAAAGGTGTGCCTGCAAAAGCTGAATGCACATGCTTTTCCACCGTATAAGTCGCGTTAAAATCAATCAAGCCAGCAAATGGCCGCACCAAACCCGAGGCCAGACTAAACGGCCCTGCTTCCTCCACGTGAAACACCCGCACCACCGGTGCAGCAGCATTAATGAACCCCGCGATAAGCTTATTTTGTGCGGCTAAAAAAGCCGGAACATCATCGGCAATATAGTAAGGTCGCGCTGGGAACGAAGCCTGCACATCGACGACGATGAGTGCGGGTTTTGATTTAAGTACATTGGTTTCGGTCATGATGTGCATCCTCTGGTTGTTTGACTGAATGCAGTTTATCCGCAGTCGCGCGTAAGTTCGAGTAGCGAAACGGACTAATTTGAGTTAATAACGGACATTGTTCATTCGTCACTCCTACAATATTAGCCCACGATCTAGACCGCTCTATCATTGACGTTAGGTAGCACCAAGTGCTACATTATGCCATGCAGACTAAATCAACTGTAAGCAGGCGTGTATGCAGGATCGCTTGGTTCAATAAAGCCGCCGCTAAATCACGCATTAGCGATGAAGCACTTTGCGTTTGCATTGCGCAAGCGGAGAAAGGTCAAATCGACGATTTGGGTGGCGGCGTTTTCAAGAAGCGCTTAAACGACAATAGGCATCGCGCGATCATCATTACCAAACTAGGGCGATTTTGGGTTTATGAATATCTATTTTCAAAGCAGAACCAAGCAAATATTAGTTCGGATGAATTAATGAGTTTTCGTGTTGTCGCCAAAGCGTACTCCTCTCTTACTGCCGCGCAGTTGAGTACTCTTATAATCGCTAAAAACCTAATTGAGATATGTCATGATCACGAAACCTAAATTTAAGACTGACGCATTCGCAGCAATCCACTCTTCGGCGACTGCCCTACATAGCGTAGGCGCAATATCTAAAGCGACAATGCGCGACTTTGATACGGCATGCCTTGCCAAGCCGGTTGAAATTAAACCAAAAAAAATTAAACAAATCAGAGAACGCAATCAAGTAAGCCAACCAATATTTGCCCGCTATTTAAACACCAGCGAATCAACGGTTCAAAAGTGGGAATCTGGTGCCAAACGTCCGAGCGGCATGGCGTTAAAATTACTTTCAGTTATTGAGAAACACGGGCTGGAAGTACTGAGATAGAAATTTCATAGCAATATGGCCGACGTTGATAAGGTATTCGCCTGCGTCAATGCAATAGCCGTTGGCGTTAGCTTATCAATTTTTTGTTTATATAATCTGAACGCTAAAACGTTGCGCCAATAACAATTTATACTGACTTAAAATATGCATTAAGGCACGCATTTGAATCTACGAATCAAGCTGATTGCAACAATGGCATTCGCCTTCGTGGCATTAATAGCGATTATCAGCTATGCAGTGACACGCCCTCTTGAGTGCGCGAGGTTGACGGTTCTGTATGTGGAAAATCCGCGTTTTTCAACATTAAGTCCGGCCCAGCTAAACGCGGTGACCACAACTGCGACCGGGCAATTTAAATCACTGTTGGGGCGCTGCGTCGCTTTTGATGTGCCTCAGACTAAGCCAATTGCCGACGCGTTTGGGCAACTCAGTATTTCGCAAATACGGGAGATGGACGTTGTAATATTGCGCCACCCCAACGCTGCGGACCTTGAAGCGCTAAGCAAGGAAATGGTCAACGTGTTATTTAATGAAAAAACGACTTTTGCAGAGCAAATAGCCTATGCCAATCGCAGCGGCGCTATCCAAGTACCAACTGACACTACATTGACGGATTTTGCAACACAACTCATTAAGTACCATGCCGACGTAATCGTAAAGTTTCAGACGCAAAATGCGGCAGATGGGCGTCCGATTATCGATATCAATTCCTATAATGAAATAGCGCACTGGTCGCGCATTCCCCAGACTCCGCTTAACTACGATGTCTATATCACCAATCAACCAATCATCAGCTTAGAACGTGGTGATCCATCAATGCATGCTTCGTTGCGGGGTGGCATTAGCAACGGATTAACAACGTTATGCGCAAAATGTCGCTATGGTACGGCAGTAATTTTAAGCATATATGCGCTTTACGGCAACGAGAATCTACTTGCCAGTATTCGCACTGAAGCGCCTTATTCCGAAGCAGAAAAGGCCCTGTTTTCAGCCCAAGTTCTTACCCATGAATTGGGGCATCAATTGCTGCATTTAGGCCACCCCTTTGGTTTGGAAGATTGCGTGATGAATCCGGTAGAGGGGCAGAATTTTCGTAAGCGCAGCCAAGCATTGCGTGAAGGCGCTTGCGCTAAGGAGCGCTCGCCGACGCTTGAAATAGGCGCGATAAAATACCCCGGATTGCAAGTACCTTTCAACTAAAATTCGAACTAAGTTTTGAACTAAAGTTCGAACTAAATTTTGTAGCGATAATGCCCTTAGAGAATCTGTTTTAGTGCGCTGATTGCGCCACTAAGTTCGCCATTGGTTCGCTCATTTCACCCTGCCCACGCAGGCCTTCTACTACCCCTTCACGATCGGCAGCTGGGCGATTCTGACTCACCTTCCACTTGCCTTCAATCCGCGCAATGGGAATCTCAATACCCACAATGGCTTTGAACAATGCGGCGGTAAAATCAGCAGGCGCATCGTCTACTTTCCACGGATCAAGTTGCGCATGCTCACGTGAATAGGTAAGGTCGCCCACTTGCCTGCGCAACCAAGCATCATCCTCAACGATTTTTGGTGCACCCCATGCATGAACAGCGACAAAATTCCACGTTGGTACGACTTTGCCATGCTCTTGTTTGCTGGGATACCAAGCCGGACGAATATAATCATCTGCACCCTGAAACAGCACCATACATTCCTGCACCGTTTTTAACTCCTGCCAATGCGGATTAGCACGCGCCACATGGGCGCGCAGCGCACCAAATTCGCCCTCATCAGGGTAAATTAGAAACGGTATTGAATTCGCCATTAAGCCCGAAGCCCCAGCAGATATAAGGGTTGCCAAAGGATAGGCACGCATAAGGTCATGTTGCGTTTGTAAATTATCTTCGCGAAAATGTTTGGGCAAATACATATCAATATCCTTGCAATAAATTAGGGCTGGAATAGCTAGTGTAGCTAATTTTATGGGGAAATTTTTAACATTCAAATTTTGCGCAACACACAACTTGTCCGGACAACTTTAGTGTAAGATTTATGCAATAAATCTAAGGAGAACTTTGCAATGGAAATGTCTGATAAAACCGCACGGCAAATTTGGGCCGATGTAAAGGCTAACCCCACTCGCGCCCGCTTTGGCTATGGTACAAAAGCAGTATTAGTTAATATTGATCCGCAAAAAGCTTATACCAAAGTAGATGAATTTAAAACGGCGTACGAAACTGATCCGCGCCAGTTGGAATATATCAATATGCTTTCAGATAAAATGCGCGCCCTAAATTGGCCTGTGGTTTGGACTTATGTAGCTTACATGGAGTCCGGCGAAGACGCCGGTGTTTGGGGCACCCGCACCAATACGCCTGACTCACTGCAGAACATAAAATTTAATTCGCGTCGCTCAGAATTTGATGATCGTGTAAAAATTGATCGAGTACGCGATACGGTTTATTGTAAAAAAATGGCCTCCGCTTTTTTTGAAACGCAATTACAAAGTTTGCTGGTTTGGCATAAGGTAGATACCGTCATCATCACCGGTGGTTCTACATCTGGTTGTGTCCGCGCCACCGCGGTTGAAAGCTTAGCGCGCGGCTATCGCACCATTGTGCCGGAAGAATGTGTGGCCGATAAGCATGAAAGCTATCATTTCGCTAACTTAACCGATCTTATGTTGAAGTATGCCGATGTAACTAGTGTGGCAGAGGTGGCGACTTGGCTTGATTCAAAAAAGTAGGAAGCGCAAATGAAAAACGATCCCGGCTACTACGATTATTTCCCCTATAAAAATCGGCCAAAAATCACGTGGCCGGACGGTAAAAGGCTCGCGTTTTGGGTCGCACCCAATATTGAGTTTTACGAGCTAAATCCCCCTAAAAACCCCGCACGCGCGGCATGGCCGCACCCCTATCCAGCAGTACCGGGGTATTCAATTCGCGACTACGGTAATAGAGTGGGCCATATGCGGCAAATGCAGTTGCTGGATAAATACGGCATACGCGGTTCAATCTCGCTTTCAACCGCGTTATGCGATCACCACCCCGAAATAATTTCGCTTTGCGCCGAACGCGATTGGGAGTTTTTTACCCACGGTATCTATAACACCCGTTACACCTACGGCATGAGCGAAGACCAAGAACGGTCCATGATTTTGGAATCGATGGATGCCATTGAACGTGCCGTAGGTAAGCGCCCTGCCGGCTATTTAGCGCCAGCGCTATCGCATTCTGAAACCACCATTGATTTATTTGCCGAGCTAGGCGGTATGTATACCTGCGATTTATTTCATGACGATCAGCCAACACCAGTGCGTGTACGCAACGGTAAGCGCTTCGTATCGGTGCCGTATTCACTAGAGCTTAACGACACCATTGTGTATGTGGTCAATAAAATTCCTCCACGGCGCTATGGGCAAATGATTATGGATGCGTTTGATCGCCTTTATGCGGAAGGTGCGCAGTCAGGCACCGTGATGTGTCTTCCCACCCATAACTATCAAGTAAGCTGCCCACACCGCATTAAGGCCTACGAGGAAGCCTTGGAATACATCACGGGACATGCCGATGTATGGGTAACAACAGGGCGCGAAATTGCGCAGCATTATTTAGCTAATCATTACGATGCTGTAGCTGCCCATATTTTGACAGAGGCAAAACATGGCGCTTGATGAAACCTATTTGCAATATCCGCAGCGTCGCTATGGCATGGATCATGATCGTTATGAATGGTCTATGCTTACTGACCGGCCCAAAATCACATGGCCTAACGGTAAAAATTTAGCGCTTTGGGTGAATGTGAGCGTGCAGCACTTCCCGTTAAATCCCGAAGGCAAGCCAGTCAAGCTGCCGGGGAATATGACAATGCCCTACCCCGACCTAAGACATTTCACCTTACGAGATTACGGCAATCGCGTGGGCATTTATCGCTTTTTTGATGCCTTTGATCGCTACGGCATTCGCCCCACCATTGCCCTCAATGCCGAGATTGCCACGCGCTATCCGCAACTGCTAGCTGCTATCAATTCCCGAGGCGATGAGGTAATGGGGCACTCATGGAATATGGATACACCCCATGCGGGCGGCTTGAGTTTAGAAGCAGAAACTGCGCTAGTACAACGCTCACTCGATACCTTACGCAGCCACACCAAGCAAGCAATTCGCGGTTGGCTAAGCCCAGGAAAATTAGAAACTGCGGCAACACCAGAACTGTTGAAGCAAAACGGCATCGACTATTTTTGCGACTGGGTAAACGATGACATGCCCTATGCATTTCACACCCGGCATGGGGATCTTCTGTCCATGCCGCTTTCAACCGAACTGGAAGATCGTTTTGTAATAATGGACAATCAGCATTCTGAGGAAAGCTGGTGTGTACAAGTTTGTGATGCCTGTGATTTTTTGAGTGCGGAAGCACAAACTCAAGGCGGGCGCATATTAGCGCTCTCATTGCACCCGTGGGTACTCGGGCAGCCGCATCGCATTAAGCACCTTGAAGCAGCACTTGCGCATGTCACTGCACGTGCGGACTTGTGGTGTGCGAGCGCCGGAGAAATAAGCGCTGCTTTCAACGCCCAGTCGCCCAAACCTATGTGAAACCGCTATGAAACCTCTATGAAGGTGCGGTAACTCATAGTTTTATGGCAAAACCCATTAAATGTATTGACGGGCTACCAGTTTTGCAGCTACCCTCTGCTTTTGCTAATTTAAATGAGAAAACAGCGCTAACTTATTGAAGTTAGGTGTTTTTTTGGTAAAATCAGCAGAATTTAGATCTAGTTTGAACTTTGCAAAGCGAGCAACACTCAAAACCAGTATATTTTTTGGTTGCCCACAATATGAATTTGCAACAAGCGCTGCCGGCAAAATCAATCCTGCCAAGGGTAGCAAATCAATTCCAAATTATCACTATTGCCATTTCTAAATGGCGGGAATTATTGTGCGTCACGCGCATACTGACTACGACCGCCGTCAGTGCGAGTTTAGTGGCGCTAAATGGCTGTAGTTTTTTTAGCAAACCGCCAGAAACACCCGCCGTTGTAGCGCCCGTAGTTGCCATCATCCCCGCTAAACCCACTGCGATCACAGCGATTGCCCAAAATGCCCTCTTACAGGCGCGTAATCATGTTACCCAAGCTGCGGAACGCGCTGCCTTATGGCCTAGCGCTGCGCAGTTACTAAAACAAGCCGAAGCAGCCGCTTTGCAGTTTGACAGTCCACTCACGATCAAATTAGCGGATGAAGTCAGCGCGTTGTGTGTAGCAAGCGTTAAACAGTCTGGCTATCCGCCACTATCTTGGCAATAACATTTTTTAAAGATTGAAATCATCATGAAACCACCTTTCAGTATTTTGGTATTTTTCGCGATTTTATTTGCTACCGTTACCGCAGCGGCGCAGGTATATAAGTGGGTGGATAAAGACGGCAAGATTCAATATAGTGACGTGCCGCCGCCTGAAGCAAAAACCACACCGAAAAAACTCACCCCAGTAGCACCAAGTGCAGCGACAGCTCCAGTAGCAGCTGCTAACAAAGCTGGAAAGGCTCCGCTCAAGGATGCTGTGAAAGAAGTGGCCGCCCCATTAACACCTGCTGAAAAGGCCGCAAAAGAAGCAGCTGATGCTGAAAAAGCCAAAGTTGATGCAGAAAACTGCAAGGTTGCCCAAGATAATTTACGCTTAGTGGAGTCGGGTACGCCGCTCAAAAAAGCAGATGCATCTGGAGCGGCAGTATTTATGACGCAAGAAGAACGTGACGCTGAAGCATCCCGTGCCCGCGCACTTGCCAAATCATCATGCAAGTAAATGAGGTCTTTTTTGTGAATTTGTGTGCCACTTTTGATGGGCATCGCAATTTTTAGTATCATCCTATGGTTTCAAACTCTTTATCGCCCTTAGTGTTGCACTGTAGGGCGATACATATGGTCGAATACCTCTCACACATACCCCAAATCAGTTCAGCTAACAGCCACAATGTGTGCGTAACAACAATTATTAGGCTAACGCACCAATGATGATGCAGCGCGCTAGAACTCATACTGTGGCAATCTTGCGCCACGATCGGCGTACGATAGCAACGCCTAAACGCAGCATCTTACCGATGATGGTGACAGCCCTCTTTTCGAGTGCGGTATTAAGCTTTGGCCTCCATGCTAGTGTCGCGTCAGCGCTAAGTTTGGGTGAACCTACACTGAGAAGCTTTTTAGGCGAATCCTTAGATGTGAGCTTACCGCTGTTGTCGTCTGCGGAAAATGAAACCATCGATACATCATGCTTTGTACTGCAGCGCGTTGCTGGTGATGACACCTATTTGCATGGCCGAGAAATCAAGTTATCTGTAGCAGAAATACGCGGCAGCAAACGCCTACGCGTTCAGAGCAATAACCCCATCAACGAGCCGGTGATAAAACTACGCATGCGTGCTGCCTGTGGTGGTGGCACTGTTGTGCGCGACTATGCATTGTTGCTTGATCCAGCACCGCAGGCACCCGGCAGTATTGCGCCACCCACCACGGTGAATGTTCCTGTGAGCACCGCCAACACCCTATTGCCGGTTAAGCCTAGTAATACCGGCAACGGCGATCGCTCGCCAGGAGTATGGATAGCCCGCGAGGGCGATTCGATGAAAGGGATTGCCACCGGTTTATTTCCAAAAAGTAAGCGCAGCCAAAGCCGTTATGTAACTGCTTTACGCAACACGAATCCAAATATTGCCGGTTATGCCGCATCAGCGCCGCTACCGCCGGGCACCAATATTGCGCTACCCGATCTGCGCTCCCTGCCGCAAAATAGTGCGCGGCCTAGCCCTTTAGAACTGCCGGAAAAGCCTACCAATAGAGCGCCTTCAAACACAGCGAGCGCTGAAAAAAAACCGGCTTCCGAAACTCCAACACCGGTCAAAGAACCACCCAAAGCAAAGCGTGACCGCACCACGAACAAAACCACCGCCCCAACCAGCAAACCAACAAACAAGCCGCAAACAGCCGCAAAATCGCCCGGATTTTCATTAAAGCTTTCTGGTGGCGATGTGGATATCACCCGCAGTACCGGCGTAACCGAAGAAACGCGGGCGGGTATGCGCCAAAAGCAATTGCTACTTGATGCGGATGACCAAGTAGCGGCACTGCTCACGCTAAGTAATTCTGTTAAGCGCTTAGAAAAGCGCTTAGACGCCATGCAAAGCCGCCCTGCCGGAACCACCGCTGCTGAAAACGCACAGCCTGTTGCACTACCTAATGCTACCGGAGCCAGCACACTACCTGTAACAGATACGAACGCTAATACGACAACATCCGGCACTATTCCGCCCGCTGCTGCGCCCGTAGTCAATACCGAGACTAGTGGTACGACCAATGATAATACTAGCAACGCAACGAGCAATAACTCGGCTGGTGAACCAGCCGTCAAAGCCCCTAAAGCGCCTACAGCGCTTACCGTCATCCCCAACGCTCGCCGCCCCGTCATCATAAATATGCAGCAGCACTAACCCGGTCGCCATGATCAGTGCCACTCCCAGTCCGAGAATTTTGTATTGATGGGTGTCGTGATTCATCGCTTGCAACTCCTTCTGCACAGGCACTCGGCGAATTTTCTGCCGTAGTTTTTTGTAGCCGCGCTGTGAAAACGCGCTGACTACTTGCCATCTTTTCTCCCGCCTTCCGCCTGTATTTATATGCTATTGTCATGATGTTCCACAATAGATTTTTCGCAAATTGCGGTGCGCTCTGACAAATGCTTAGATTTGTTGGTTTTCCGGGCGTGGACAGCACGCGCCTTGCGAGTTCCGAGTT
>JANMDR010000210.1:0-6426 GCA_031376425.1 Betaproteobacteria bacterium | reverse complement strand
CCTTGTAGGGGCGAAAAATCTTTTGCCCTCGCCGTGTGGGCACAAGCGCATGTATATTGTGGCTGACATCGCGTAACAATGATTAGAGGCCGTCGTATTTTCACCGTTCGGCCATATACACGACCATCATATTTTCACCGTTTGGGCACGGCAGGCCGTGCCCCTACAACGGCGATCCTGTATGCCAACAACGGAGTGAAACTGCCTCTGTAGGGGCCTCACGTACCTACGGCATACGCCCTCGTCGTGTTGGCACAAACCCACATATCTTGTGACCGACATCGCGTAACACCCATTTGGGCGCACGCATTGCATACCATAGGGGCACGGCATGCCGTGTCCGATCAACCGTGGCACACTGTGCGCATACATTCGTGATCATCAACGCTCTACCCTGTAGGGGCGAAAAATCTTTCGCCCTTCGATGCAAATATAGGTGCCTATTTTAGGCGTTGCGGGCGAATGATTATTCGCCCCTACAAGGGAGGTGATGCGATATGCCAGCAACGGAGTGAAACCGCCTCTGTATGGGCACGGCATGCCGTGCCCGTACAAACCGTGGCATGCCGTGTTTCGCATGGAAGCGTGACGGTGAGGTGTTATTCCGTAATGTGGGGCGAAAAACCTTTCGCCCTTCGGGGCAAATGTAGGTGCGTATTTTATGCATTGCGGGCGAATGATTATTCGCCCCTACGGGTGGCACCACGCCAGCATAATTTCCCACGCCTGCATTTCCGCAAATGCGATCAACTTACGTTTCCAAACTCACACCTGTTTAACCAACTCCAGTTCCGCCAGCAATGCATCTAACCGCATTGGTTGCCCGAAAAGAAATCCTTGAAAGTCTCGACAGCCGGCTGCGGCTAGCCTTGTATGTTGCGCTTCGGTTTCAACACCTTCGGCAATAACTTCAATATCCAGGGCGCGCGCCATGCCTACTATGGCGATCACTACGGCGTCGTATTTGGCGTCTGGGCCCATGTTTAGTACGAATAGGCGGTCGATCTTAATTTTGTCTATTGGGTAGCGGTGCAGATAACCTAAGCTGGAGTAGCCGGTGCCAAAATCATCAAGCACAATGCGGAAGCCCAATGAGCGCAGGCGGTCAAGGGTTTGGCGGATTTCTGGATCTTGGCCTAGCAGCAGCCCTTCGGTAATTTCAAGCTCTACCAAGGCTGGATCAACTTCGGTTTCATGGGCGATTGATTGCACTTTATCAACAAAATCATGCATGCGTATTTGTGCTGCAGATACGTTTACGCTAATGCGCAAACCGTTCATTTTGCGGCTATCAAGAAACGCGCGGCGCATGACAAAATTACCTAGCGCATCGATGAGCCCGCTTTCTTCCGCGATGGGCACGAAGATGGATGGTGCAATGGGGTCACGTCCATGTGTGGTCCAGCGCACTAGCGCCTCAACACCAACCGTACACCCTGCGCGAACCTGTTTTTGGTACACAACACTTAGCTGCTCATGCAGCAGCGCATCGCGTAATTCATCCCGCAACAATTGTTTGGCACGTTGCGCTTCGTCGATGCTGGCATCAAAAAACATCAGCCGCGCACGGCCAGTGCGTTTGGCCTGATAGAGGGCAAGGTCTGCACGCCGCACACATTCTAGGGGGTCAATTTTTAAATCATCAACAAGAAAAATGCCGATGCTGCAGCCGACAAAAACGCGACCGGATTCAAGCGTAATCGGCATCGCCATCGCGCTAATAATTTGCGCTGCCAAGGCCTCTGCCGCTGCGGCATTGTCTGCTTCTTGCACCAAAACAAACTCATCGCCGCCGGTGCGGGCGAGGATATCTGCCGGACCACAGGCTTTAGCAAACTGCTGCGATACGCGCCGCAATAGTGCATCACCCGCCTCATGGCCGAAGGTTTCGTTTACTTCCTTGAATCGATCCAGATCAATGCAATGCACCGCAAACACGCCACCCGCCGCACGCTTGCGCGCTAGCATTGCATCAAGCCGTGTGGCGAGCAAGGCCCGATTGGGCAAGCCCGTTAAGGGATCATGATGCGCTGCATGCAAGGCCAGCGCCTCACTTTGCGCGGCGCGCTCACTAGAGCGCACGAGCTTCGCAAAGCCATTATGCAATTCCAGCAGCACAATCATGGTTAGCACCGTCATCAACACAATGACGGGCACGAGCTTGCCAAAAATAGGATTACTGCTCACCAAAAATGCGATAGTAAGGGGCACCGTAGCGGCCAGCACCACGCCAATGGCGGCCACCAGCACCGCATGTAAGCAAAACGCCGAAACCACCGCTACCGCCCAAATCATGATTAAGGCCAAGGCCTGTTGCGTGGGGCTGGCATAGTTCATCAACACCAAGCCCACCAGCGAAAACCCGAAGGAAATTCCGGTGCCCATGAAGGTGGTGCTTCTAATCGCCTTAAGCTGCTGCGCCCTCGTCAGCCCATCCACGTGGCGACGCTCGCTCAACCAATGCCAAGTGCGAAACAGCACCACAACCGTCAACATACCAGGCACAGGAAAGGCGATCCAAGCGGGTACGCTCTGATAAAAAATCACCACCAAGGTCAACGTCACCGCGAAAATAACGCCGTACATATTAGGCATAAGCCGCGTAAGGCTGCGATACTGTTCTTTCAACAGTAAAGTATCACCGCTGCGCAGTCCTAATAGCTTATAAAGCACCTTGCAGTCGCTCCCTTTTTTGCCGTGCCCTAATGCGGAGTATCTAGTGTGGAGTGTCTCATGCGCCGCCTAACAAACGATTCGCTGAGCAATTTTTGTCGTAGTGAAGTTCAAGATAATTACTTGAAAAGTCAATAACGGCAGGCTACTTCGATTATATGGATTTTCTTTTTTAATGGTTGTGATGAATTGTCAACGGGCAAGGCATTAAGTAGGAAAAACCACTACATTTAAAAATGGAAAAACCGCTTCGGCAAGGTGGTAGTTTTAGTGGTGCAACCTTGATTGCAAGGTACGGATATTGCCAACAGCGCGGGCACGTGCTCAACCGTCATATTTTCACCGTTCGGGCACGGCATGCCGTGCCCGTGCCAACCCGAGGCATACCGTACGCATACAATCGCGACCATCGCCGCCCTACCCGTAGGGGCGAAAAATCTTTCGCCCTTCGGCGCAAATGTAGGTGCCTATTTGCCGCTGTGCGTTATAGCTTGCCCCCCTAAAATTTTTCATCATGAAAATTAGGCGTGTTTGACCGCTAACCATTAGAAGCATACACTCCGTTTTATTAACATGCTTGTTGCCACACCCGCTACCCAAAACAACCGGAGGAACTGCGATGCCAAGCCCTATTGAAGATGGCCCCGTAACACCGTTTCCCGCAGGACCGTTCTATATCGTAAGTGTCATGACCGGCTATGTGGTAGAGGTTCTTTCCGGCGCCATGGCGGATGGAACGTGGCTGGTTACAGCAGCTAGAAGAACAACATCTGACGGGAAGTCCGGCTCCCCAGGGTATTTCCCAACCCAAGTGTGGAACGCGGTTGCCACCACCTCCCCCTATTGGCGAATTACCTGCGAGGCCGATAACCGATACGCCATCGCCATACAAAATAACGGCACAGACTCCAACACCACCGTCGTCATTGCCAAAATAGCGGATGGCCCCGTACCTGATGGTCAGCAATGGCTTTTAGCACCAGCACCCGGAGTCGGCTTTATGCTCGCCAGCAAACTCATCGCAACAAGTGGTACAGACCGACTAGTGATGGATATAGAATCAGCCAGCTTCGCCCCCGGTGCCACAATCAAATCCAAAATAATCAGTAACGATACAACGCAGATGTGGGTAACAGCAGCGTTTGTGCCACCGCAGACGGGGCTTTAGGGGGGGGGCTTAAGCTAGCTAAGACGATATAATTGAAATCGGGGTTAACGGGCAGATGTGAGAACGGGGGCAGTCAATTCATGCCGTTTATACGAAACCAAACCTAAGAAGTAGCTAGATTTTCATGGAAACGGGGCGAGACCAACGCCAAAGTTTGACATGAGGGGTGCATGAAAGACGCAGGCTTTTGGGCATCCCCTCGATGGAAGGGTTAGGCGTCATCGCGGATGCTACTATTTTGTGACCCACCATGCCAATAGGCTGGAAGTGAAACCGGTGATGAGACCAACGACAATGCCTTCAATTAGACCTCGCCCTCGGCCACTAGCAGACGCGCGCCCGAGCATTCGCGCGAACGCTTCTTCTGGTACCTTGACAAGGTCTTCGGCCGCTCGCTTGTCCTCCTTCAGTTTCTCAACTGATATCTGCATTTCATCAGCTTCCTTCTTAGAAGCCGCCGCACCCTTCTGCAGTTCCTTCACTGCTTCGATCGCTGCCTCAAGATCGGCTTGTATTTCTGCCAACTTGGCGATTCGCTCATCTATGCTCGGTGAGCGGCGCAGGAGCTTCAGGAGTCCGTCAAAGCCGTATGCTCGCAAGACGGTTTCGACGACATTGATTGCTGCCGTTTCGATTACAGACATCGTCTTCTCCTTGACGCCTAACGTTCGAGCTAAACGGGCGACGACGGCGAGACGCCAAGCCCGAGCCGGTGAAAATGTGCTGCGTACCGCCAGACCGAGCCTAGTGGCCTGCCGTTTACGCTCCGCTTGAACGAAGGGCTAAACCTCACTTTTTGGCCGAAAATTGCTGAATTAGCGCCATAGGCTTATACCCAAATACTAAAAACGAGACCTTCAGATTTGGTGGGTTATCACCATTATAGATTCGACCTGGCAGCACTGGAGCAATCCAGCGCCAGTACTCTGCCGTCGGCTGTTTTTCGCCAGTTATGGTGCCAACAAGTTCGTGCGCGCAAGACTCGATCACCGGGTATCTTAGGAACACATAGTCCAATCGTGGCGTGACACGGAAGTAGAAAACTGGCGACTCTTTGTCGTCGTTCGGCCACTCGCGTTCAATCTCGATCAGTTCAGACCCTTCAAGCCGAGTGCCATCTTGTCCGAAATACGCTGATATGACATCGGCGCCTGCTGCAGTTCGCATATATCGAAGTAGATCAAACACGCTCTTGCCAAGCGCGAACCCATCGGCGATTGTGGAAACATCTGGTACTGGCATACACGTCCTTTGTGAGGCCTAATGTGTTTGATATTGCATAACAAAACTATATCTGTTGTCACAGCAAATTACAATAGTAATATAATCCAAAATAAACTATGAATCAAAATCAGTTAGATGCGTCAGACTATATATGTACAGTCTAACGCGCGAACAAAATCCGCTCCGCTTTTAGATCTCGTTCGCCGCAAAATTCGCTATCGCCATTGCAAAAATAGGAACAGATTCTCATGGCACTCGGTCAAACGATGAAGCTCCGCAAATTGGGGTTATCTTGCAGCATGCGGCAACCTGCGCTTCGCACCCTTGGTCACAAAAAGGGACTGCGTTTCTGCATTAAACGCAAGCATACTAGCCAGCGCTTTGTTGACAGCCTCGGAGGTTGGAAACGCCTTCATGATTTCCGGTTTCAAAACCACCACATTACTTTGCTGCGTGTACCGCCGAAAGTACTTCCCGCGCACGCCCTTGCCTAGCTGCTCCAGCTTAAGAATAGGGATGTCTTGATCAGCCTTGTTCGTAGATGTTTTTTTCATAACATTCTTCACCTGCTTTGCTTCCCGCAGCACGTTATCCACATTCAGTCATGCACCTGCAGCACTCCCAAAATATATGCGCCTGATGTTTCCCACGCGCGCTTTTTGCACGGCAGTTTTTCCTGCTGCTACATGCATACAAAAATTCCACATTAAATGCTTGGCCAGTTCATCGCAACTACCAGTAATAAAAATAAGTTTACCATGTGGCGCGTTTGTGATCTCAACGGCTTGGTAAAAGCTGGCGCTTGCGACTGCGGCGGTATTGCGAATCTCTTTGCGGTTGCCCGCGCAGATGCGATATTTGTTTGCGCTACATCGACCACCAGTGCGGGCACGGCATGCCGTGCCCCTACATCATCGGAGATAAATAATCCGCACTGCCGTAATCCGCAGGCGTTATCGGGGCGAGTAATTATTCGTCGTAGATGATTAGGCGTTGGTTGGGCGAAAGATTTTTCGCCCCTACAGGTGGCGCTACCTTGATTGCGCCGTATGCATATTGCTGCCAACGCGGGCACGGCATGCCATGCCCCTACGTCGCCGGAGATAACTGATCCGCCCTACAGTAATCAATGGTGTACCGAGTTTATTTAAGCGGCGTGCGTTATCATTTTCGCGCACAATAATTACGGTGCCCCTTGTAGGGGCGAAAAATCTTTCGCCCTTCGGGGCAAACCTAGGTGCTTATTTTATGCGTTGCAGGCGAAAGATTTTTCGCCCCTACGAGTGGCGCTGTGTTGATTTCGCCGTGTGTATATCGCCACCCGCACGGGCACGGCATGCCGTGCCCCTACCTCACTGGAG
>JANMDR010000193.1:0-3019 GCA_031376425.1 Betaproteobacteria bacterium | reverse complement strand
GCCTAACAGGTGACGGCATCACCGATTCCAGCTGGGATCAGTTAAAGCGCTCCATTGAACTGACTCGCACCTTAGGCAATGGTGGGCATGTGCTTTGGTTTAGCCGTGCGGTAACCGATGTATTTCCTGAGCAATTGAAAGCCTTCTATAGTAGCTCCCCCGCCGTTACACCAAGATTCCCAACGAACTGGAGACCCTCGCCAATTGTGCTTTTTCAGGCACCGGAGGAAACCAGATTAGATTTAAAAATAACGACCGAACAGCTTTGGCAAGCGCCCCACATCCCCGCCGGAAAATACCAGCTGATTGGTTTTAATGGCAGCACTTGGGATGTACTTAGCACACAAGATTTGAGCGGCACCAATGCCGTCAGCGTAAATCAAAAACGCTTATTTTCAGTAGCTAAACAATATAAGCAGCTAGAGTTATTGCGTGATCGTCGCGATGATTTTGTTACGATTAAACGTTAAGAAAAAGCGCTAAGAAAAATTAAAAACTCCTTGGAAAACCCCAAAATACGGGTTCCTCCAAGGAGTTTTAGTCTGCTTACACTAACCCACTAAGCAAATTACGCTATCAAGGCGCACAAAGCGTAGAAACAATCCTTGATCCTGGCAGACTAAACCAGCGACAACTTGTACCACTCAACGTGACCGGATTTAAAGGCGGTATTGAATTAGTTGTCACTGTCAATGTGCCGCTACGCGTGCCCAAGCTACTTGGCGAGAAGCTGATATTAATGTTACAACTCGCGTTCACCACCAAGCTGGAAGGGCAGTTATTTGTTTGCGTAAAGTCGCCTATTACTCTAATGCTAGAAACATCCAGCGGAGCTGTGCCCACACTAGTAAGTGTCACGGTTTGGGCTTGGGCGGTGCTAATAAACAAGGCGTTACCAAAGCCGACTGCAGTACTGCTTAAGCGGGCGCGTGGCACCGGCACTGGTGTGCCGTTACCGGTAAGGTCTACACCATTTACACTTACTGCATTGGCGGCATCACTCACCACGCTAACACGTGCCACTTTCGCGCCTTCGCTGGTCGGATTAAATGCGACGTAGAAAATACAATTACCACCGGGCGCAATAATACCGCTACCTGAACTATTTACGCACAAGGTATTTGACGCTGATGGCGTGGGCGGGATCGGTACCGCTGGCAAGGCAAACTCACCGAGATTTACACCATCAACAAAAATGCGCGACACCGTGAGCGACGCATCACCTGTGTTGGCAATGGTCACAATGCGAGTATTACCCAGCGTGGTGATAATTTGATCGCCCATGTTTAGGTTTGTTGGCGTGATACTTATAGCAGGCCGAGGGCGCGGTGTAGCGGTGCCGGTTAGACTAATAATCGTTGGCCCACTGGTTAAGTTGCTATTGATGCTAAAGCTCGCGGCTTTGGCGCCCTCAGACTGCGGCACAAACACAAACCCGTAGAAGCAGCTAGCACCCGGTGCCAAGCTCGCTCCACAAGGCGGTGTACCGCTGCCCTGTAAAATAATCACTGAACTGCTTTGCGCAAAATCGAGTGCGCCATTAGCGCTGCCACTTAAGTTAGTGCTGCGGATTAACAAATTAGCAAGCCCAATATTGCGCAACACCACCGCTTGTGCATCGCTTTGAGTACCTGTGGTTTGGCTACCAAAGCGCAACTCGGTAGTGCTTAGCGCTAATTCAGGCACCGGTACTGGTGAACCTGTGCCGGTAAGCGTCACGCTATTGGCCGTTGCGCTAATTAGTTCCGCATTACTATTAACAGTGATTAAGCCATCACGCGCACCAACACTGAGCGGTGTAAACGTGATAGTAATGGTACAACTCGTAGCTGCCCCTAAAAAATCTGGTGCCAGCGGGCAATTGCTCGTAAATGCGTAATCACCAGCACTAACAATGCCCGTAATACTTAAATTGGCATTACCAGAATTTGTCACTTGAATACCCTGAGGGGCAGTAGTGAGTCCGACGGTTTGCGCACCAAACGCGAGGTTACGCGGAGATAAGGTGAGGCCAGGCTTTGGTACCGGAATACCAGTGCCAGTAAGCGCCACGGTTATTCCACCGTTACTAGTTGGCGGCAAATTAGTGGCATTACTAACGATGCCTAAGGTGCCAGTTTTATCACCGACAGTGCCAGGTGTAAACGTAACAGTGATAGAGCAGTTTTGGCCCGGTGCAATCGCAACGGTCGTGCTACAGGTGCCGCCAAGGGTACCAACAGGTCGCGCATTGTTACCACCCGTAACAGCAATGTTGCTGAGATTAAGCGGCGCATTGCCAGAGTTAGTGACCGTAACCGTTTTAGCGGCGCTCGTGGTGCCGATGACCTGCTCACCGAATGCTAAGCTCGATGGGTTAACCCCAATGGCTGCCGCAGGCGCTGCAATCCCCGTACCAATTAAATCAATCAAGGCAGTGGCACTAGTAGGCGCAGGTGCTGTGGGTGTCGGTGCTGGTACACCATCATGGGTAATGCTCAACACACCCACGGCACCGTTAGGCGCGGTGCTAACCACATTGGGCGTAAATACCAAGTTGATTGTGCAACTAGCGTTAGGTGCAATGGCGGAAGTTGCTGAGGGTAATGCTGCTGCAACGCAGGTTCCACCCGCCGCACCCGCAGGTCGGCTAAATTGGCTGTTGTTAATACTCGCTCCTAAAATATTAAGTGGCGCTGTTCCCACATTGCTCACCGTCACCGTTTGTGCTGGTGTCGATGTCGTGTTGATAATCTGAGTCCCAAAATTAATACTGCTTGGGTTCCTTGGGGTAATCTGAATCTGCGGAACCAATGCCGGTACACCACTACCGGAGAGCATGATTGTAGCTATCGCACTCGTAGCAGGCAGCGCTACGCCATTGTGGGTAATACTCAAGGTAGCAGTTACAGGACCTAAACTGGTAGGACTAAAGCTCACCGGAATGATGCAACTACTGCCGGGTGCTAAGGTAGATGTCGCCGTAGGCGAAATAACGCAAACAGGATCAATATTAGCCGTTACGCTTGGGGCGCTTGCA
>JANMDR010000184.1:0-21852 GCA_031376425.1 Betaproteobacteria bacterium | reverse complement strand
AATTTTCACCGTTTGGGCGCATGCAATGCGCCCCTACACGGAGTGATACTGTATGCCAACAACGGAGTGAAACTGCCTCTGTAGGGGCGTATTGCATACGCCCTCGTCGTGTTGGTAAAGATGCACCTACCTTGTGATTACCATCGCATAAGAACGGTTTGGATACATGCACAACCGTCAAATTTTCACCGTTTGGGCGCATGCAATGCGCCCCTACACGGAGTGATACTGTATGCCAGCAACGGAGTGAAACTGCCTCTGTAGGGGCGTATTGCATACGCCCTCGTCGTGTTGGCAAAGATGCACCTACCTTGTGATTACCATCGCATAAAAACGGCTTGGATACATGCACAACCGTCATATTTTCACCGTTTGGGCGCATGCCAATGGTAAGCGAGGCCCCTACTTCACCGGACTTAACACCATCGAAAAAAACGTATCGGCATATCCATTAAACAACCGGAACAATATTTTGTTTCGGCCTTTCTTTAAATTCAATTTGATACTACCTTCGGTTAGATTGTAGGTTTCGCGGTCGTATTGAAGAGGGCGGTATCCGCCATTTTGGTACCACGGTTTTCGGTCATTGTTGCCGCTCCATACCAATGTGTCGTTGACCCAAATTTTTGCATCGTCGTCGCTGCCAATATCGGCGATCAATACGCGGTCTTTATCGAGCATGATTTCGGTGTAGCCGTAGTACACGGCATCGCCTTCGGCGTTGGGTGGCACGTAGGGATAGCTTTTGGTTTCATGATATTGCCACTGCAAAAGTTGTCGGCCTTTTCCAAAATAGGCAGCGTCAAGATCAACGCCAGACTCTGGTGGCAATGCTTCTGCGGTCGCAGTTTTGCTTACCGCGAAGGGACCGATCACATACCACGCATTTAAATAGATGCGGTTGGTAAACTCCGCACCCGCACCGATAATGCGGCCATCGAACGCACGCACCGATTCCTTCGGCAATTTTTGCGTTGTAACCGTGGATTCGTAGACGCGCGTAGGCTCACCTATGCCGCGATTTACCACACGCGCTTCGTCACTACCGACATCGCCACCTGCACCACTTGAAAGGTTTCCAGTTATAGCACCTCCGGGTTTGGCAACATCGCCGACCCCATTGCCTGCCGCCCCAACACCGCCGGCACTTTGGGAAGTGCCGCGGCCAGCGCTGGAAGATTGGTTATTTTTAGCCATCTTCACGCTTCTATCCGCACTAGATTCGTCACCTGCTGGAGGTTTTTTACTATCTTTTTTTGCGGTTTTTTCCGATTGGTTTGACGCGATTGGCGTGCCTTCGGTTTTTTTCATTTCCTTTTGTTCTTGGCCATCGAGTATTTTCTTGGCCCGTTTTTCATAGTCCGCCACCTTCTCGGCAACCTGCTTGTCGGTTAAAGGTAGCAACGATTCTTTTGGTTTTGGTGGCGGCGGTGGCAACCTTTTTAGTGCTTCATCAACCGGAATTTTTAATATTTTGGCCAGCTCTGCGGCTTTGGCTTTTTGCTCTAATTTTTCGATTTTTTCAAGTGATTGTCGCGCTTTTTCTAGCGCTTGTTCCATCTTCTTTTTTGGGTCTTCTGGTTCGGACTTTTCTAATTCTAATGTTTCCGGTACGGGATTTTTTTCACCACTGAGCTTGCGCATCCGCGCTTCCATTTGCTGCAGACGTTCGCCGCTAGCGGCCACTTTCTTTTCTACTTTTTGTTTTTGCGTGCGCTCGATGCGGTCAATACTTTGCGCCACTCTTACAGCGTTGCTGCGCGTGGCTTCTTGGCTCACTGCATAGGAGCCAAACAAAAACGCTGCCAATAACGCGATGGCATGAAAGCCCAGCGACTGCAGCCAAAATTGTTTGGCGAAAGGGTTAAAGCTGTATCGCTTCACCTTTCCATAAGCCACATTTGCCATTAATCACGCGTCCGCATTGACACATTGCTTAAGCCTTCAAATTGGCATAAATCCAGCACGCGAATAATGTCTTGATAACGCGCTAATTTATCGCCATCCACCCGAATGCGCCGTGCTTTGTTGGTGCTGGCCTCCAGTTGCAAACGATCGTGCAGTTGCTGCGCTGTGGCTACCACATTGTCCAAATAAAACTGCCCTGATTTATCGACGCCGATTACCAACGGCGTCGCGCCAGCACTACCTGGTTCTAGTGACGATGTGGCGGCGGGCAGCACAATGGGCAATTGCTTTTCGGCTTTCATGGTTTCGTTTTTTTTAAACGATGTAGCCACCATAAAAAACATGAGTAAGAAAAATATGCAGTCGATTAAGGCAATCAAACCAATTTCGGGTTGTTCCTCGTCACCTAGATGAATTTGCATATTAGACTTTCTCCGAGCTAGGCATCGTGTTGAGAAATTTATTAATTTCAGCCTCTAGCGCCAAGCTATTAAGCACAACGCGGCTTTTAAAATAATGGTGCAGCCCCAGCGCTGGTAACGCCACGGTCAATCCCGCAGCAGTGTTAATCAGCGCTTTTGAAATGCCGCCTGCGAGCAGCGCAGGGTCACCAATTGCCCCTGAAAACGCGATAACGTGAAACGCTTCAATCATGCCCACCACCGTGCCAAGCAGGCCAACGATGGGTGCCACTGTTGCCACCACCGCAAGCGGATAGGCTTTTTGCTGATGCCGCCGCAACTCAATGGACGCAATATCAGCAGCACCGCTAGACAGTGCCGCACGATCAAAATGTTGGTGCATCGCCATAAAAGTAATAACGCGACCTAAGGTGCTATCGCTAGCTTGTGTCAACTTTTGCACACCTGCCATATCGCCCGCTTGCCATAATGGCACCGCCCGAGTGACTAAATCTGCGGGCACGATAGCCTGCGTGCGAAAATTTTTAAACCGCTCAATGGTTACCGCCAGCGCATAGATCGACAGCAATAACGTCACCACCACGCCCAAGCCACCGTTGGTAAGCTGATCAAATAAATTGAGCGGCTGGGCGGTGGGTGCCCCTAAGGGCAGTTGCGCTACTGCCGCTGAGGAAACAAGGAGCACACATAGCGACGAGGCATACGTCAATAGTTTTGCTTGCATGAAAGACCTTTTAAGATTGGGCTTCTGAACAATAGCACAAAATTTTAAGGGTCACAAAATAGACTGAAGATTCCCTATTTTAGGGCATCTTCAACGTATTAAAATACTTAAAAACTATAGCACATTCAGCAACAGCGGCCAGAGCGTGTTCTGCTGTGCAACACGAAAAAAACCAATATGGCCAACGCGCTTTATGCCGTAGGTGCTGGGGTCTACAATCAATAACCGGTGCGGTGCATTTTTATACGCGGCCAATAATTTTTCAGTGCAGTGCCGCGTCATGGCTTCATCGTCAGTAATACTAAATGCGGTGATGGGCATGGTTACTCTGGCATAACTAGCACCAATAGTTGCAGGTTCAGCGCCCCATGAAAACTGTGGATGGCGACACCACTTAATCCAGCGCAACATACCGGCTTTAGGAATATCACCCACCAAGCCAAAGCGTGCACCGGGGAAGTAGCCGAACAAATGGCATAGCAATGGTCCGGGGGAATAGAACAGCAAGGGCGCAAGCTGCGGAGTAGGTTTTGCCCAGTCGCGCCAATAACCGGCACCGCTTCCTACCGCTACAATATTATCAATACAAGCCAATGCGGGCGCACTACACAGCCCCACATGCTGTGCACCGAGGCTGTGCCCTACTACAGTGAGCGGGCACCTTGGATACCGTGCGCGCAACCACAACACTGCTGCTGAAAAATCCTGTTCCGCCCACGTGATGAAGTCACCCTCAAAACCACGCAAGCTCTTTGCATATTGCACTGGGCGCGATGCTGCCATGCCGCGTAAATCAAACGTCAGCACCGCATAGCCCTGCCGCGCTAACCAAGTGGCACAATCTGTATAAAAACGCATCGGCACCGCTAATGCGCTTGCCAGCACAATCGCTTTCTTAACCTCACCTTGCGCTGGAATATACAATGTAGCGGACAAGGCAAACTTATCTGCCGTATAAATAATTTCGCTACTCACTGCTATTTTAATATCATCTTCAATCATCATTGCCAACGCTGTTCATGATCTTTAAGCACTGCTCTAATTGTTGCCAACATAGTATCTGTTGCCTGATATTGCGGGTGCGCCCGAAACACAGCGGCGGCATCGCTCATTCGCGTTAACGCCAGCATTTCTGCTTTCGCAAACTGTAGCAGTTGTGCCGACTGCGGCTTGGTTTTTACTGGTTGTGCTTGCCGAATATGTGCTTGCACCCGTGCTTGCGTTGCACATTGGCAAGGTGCTTCATCCCCCACCAACGCACAATGCGTTTGCATAAAATCCTGCAAGCGCTCACGCGCTCTGGATAGGCGCTTTCTATAGGCAGCATCGCTAAGATTCAATACCAGTGCGGCTTCTCGCGATGGGAGCCCAAACACAATATCTAAAATATAGGCAATACGATGCTCACGATCCAAGCACAGCAGCATACCCTGCGTACAGCTAAGCGCTATCTGCTGCGCGGCCAGTTTATCTTCTGGCGCAATAGCCTCATTATCAATATCAAGCGCATGGCTCTGCGCAAACTGCATGCCCTGCCCGAGCTTTTCGGCAAATTGTTCAAGGGAAACGGTCGGTGCTTCAGCACGCTTGGTACGAGCAGTCAATAACTGATTAGTGGCGATGCTATAGACCCATGTTTCAAACTTTGACGCATGGCGAAAGCTGCTTAAATGGGTGGTGACGCGCAGCAAAATTTCTTGGGTGGCATCCTGCGCATCATCACGGTTAGCTAGCATGCGCATGGCTAAATTAAATATGAGAGGTTGAATTTGTACCAGTACGGCATCCAGCGCCAGCAGCTCCCCGTGCAACGCACGTTGCAGCAAATCCGCATCTATGCCATTTAACTTCATGGTCAAATTCCCTTTCTAAAACTGCGGTGCAACACCGTGCCCGCCACCAACAAATACAATGCAGTAAGGCAATGCCTGACAATAATGGCCTGCGCACCGCCAGCTTGCCACACCAACCAGGCATCGCCCACCGCCATAATCATCGCCAGCCATGCGAACCACTTTAGCGCCATCGTCTGTCTGCGCCACAGCAAATAAGCGGCGAACAAACCGATAAACAAAGCCCGCAAACCATACACCTGAACCCAACGGAAATCAGCCACATTTAGTAAGGGTAAGCCCAAATAAACGGCAAAGCCAACGGGGTCCGCCAAGGTTCGACCAAAATTTATTAACATCAATCCCACCATAGGCACCACTAGCCAAGCACCCACTGAGCGCCAAAAAGTTTTACCCGTTTCCGATAAATGTGTTTGCATAAAAAGCTCCAAAGGTTAAATTGACATACTTCCTTTAGACTTCTTACGGTCTAGTTTTGTGACCGATTCAGCGCATTTAGAAAATTTAGACGCAAAAAAACCCTTGGAAATACCCATAATACGGGCACGTCCAAGGGGTTAATTAGAAACTGGCAAATACTATTTTGCGGGTTGTGCTGCAATAGCTGCATCTGCCGCCGGGGTAACTGTACCCGAAGCTGCCGGGCTATTGCATGCCATATCCACCGATATAAGGGCTGGATAATCATAGGCAGCGCCTGTACTCACATCAACACCAGCACCAATTACGCCTCCAAAAATGATATTGCCAAATGCCATCGCTTTGGTAGAGCTCTGCACTTTTAGCGTTGCGGCAGGCAAGCCTGCTTTGGTACAGACTACCGTCATATCACCAAAGGCACGACGCACCGTAACTGAGCCAGGTGTGGTTACAAACCAACTACCTTTATCATTTGTGAGCTCACACTTTGCGGGTGCGCAATTAGGCGTATCCACAGACACTGGTTGATTTTGACCATTTACAATGGATGCACAACCAGAAAGCAAGGACATACAGCAAAAAAACGCGACGGCAAATAAAATACGCAACATAACGACTCCCTGTGAGTTAAACACCACGCCAAATTGCGCGGCATTAGCAAATGCTCGCTTGAACATTTCACCGATTATCACGTAATAATTACCCCAAAGCAAGGTTGCTATTGGCAAGAAATATGTCGCATTATATCGTTCTAAGCGCCTAAAATCAGGCATCTTCAGCGCTTGAATGCTAGTTCCTTCAGTAGATTCAAAATCAAAGTGCAACTTTTTCGCAACGAGAATGTCATCCGTTTCGGCGAACCCTTCCACACAGCGCACATAGATGTTGCATAATAATGATGCTGCCAAACTCGCACTCACACCCACCGCGCTCATCGCGCCCCAAAAATTCGAATAAAGGCAAATTATGCACCTTACTAAACAGCTTTTCGCAGGCCTAGTTTTAACCCTAGCGGCAACTACAACCCAAGCCCAAAAATTTGGCGACTGGGAGGTAACGCGTACCCGTGACCTCGTTACCGCCACCACTGAAAATAGCTCAGATTCCGTGCTCGGATATTCTTGTGTGCGGTCTAGTAACGAATGTCAGTTTTTCTTTATGCCCGATGGCCTAAAATGTACTGAGGGCGCTAGCTATGCATTGCTAATGAATGGCGGCAAAGAAAACTCTTATCGTCGCACTACCTGCCGTAAATTAAACTGGACGGACGGACAACAGCTAGCCAATGTACTCGATGGTACTGACGGCTTGCGTAAACAACTCTTAAATGCGGACGACACATCCATTGGCATTGCCCGTGGCACTGGCGCAGATAGTTTTTCTACTTCAAAATTTAGCATGCGCGGTTTTAAAGCCGCCTATGAAAAAGTGAATCGCCACCGCGATGATTCATCTTACCGGGACGGCAACGGCAATAGTGACGTTAAGCCCGTTGTTAAGCAGGCTGATGTGGAGTTATACGAACACAGCGACTTTAAAGGTCGCAGGCTCAATGTCAAGGCAAATTTAGAGGATTTAGGCGAATATAATTTTAACGATATGGTGTCATCAATAGTGGTTAATCGCGGTAAATGGGAGCTTTGCACCAAACAAAGATACCGCGGTACCTGCCGCACCTATACCGCTGGGCGCTATGATAGCGTCGGTGATTACAACGATGAATATTCGTCGATGCGTAGACTTGATTAGACGGAAAGCAGCAACAGCTTGTAAGCAACTATAGATGGCATAGCTTAGCTGCTATGCCATCTTAATACCAATTCGGCTAGCTAGTGGGCACTACCGGTTTCTCAGGCTGCGAAGGACGGTATAGCCAAAACGAAATTGATGCCAGCAAAATCATCACCACACCGCCCACTAAAAATGGGGTGCCGATATTATATTTTTCGATGAGCGCGGCACCACCCGCCGTGCCCAAGCCAATACCACTAACAATACAGGTGGACGACCATGTAAATGCTTCGGTGGCGTATTTTGGCGGGGTCATGTCAGTAACCAGCATAATTTGCGCGGTGAACGCGGGAGCAATCGCCAAGCCTGCCACGAAGGCAAAAATAGCGAAGGCCAGTTGCTGCTGCATCACTGCATGGGCAATTAAGGGTAACGCCAAAATCGCCAGCGCAGTAGCAAACTGGCGGCCCATTGAAGCGCGTAATCTTAAGGTGCCATAAATTAGCCCACCGACAGCACTGCCAATCGAATTAAGTGCCAGCAACACACCGCCAAAAGCGGGTATGGCAATGATGGTGCCATAAGCAGGATAAGACACTTCTAAAATGCCTAAGCAAAACGCAAAACCAAAGCTAATTACATACAATTTTCGTAAGCCCGGATGTGTTAGCGGGCCAAAAAAATGTCGCTCCTCTGGTATTGGTTGTTGCCAATATTTTAAGGCGGGTGATGCTAAAAAAATACCTACCGCAATCGTCGCAAAGGTGACTGATACCAAGAATGCTGTGCGCGGTGAAAAAACGGCTATCAGCACGGCCACCAGCAATGGGCCGATGGTGAAATTGATCTCTACCATGATGGAATCTAGGGTAAACGCCATCTTGCGTAAGGCGTCATCCTCCGCAAAACGCAAGCGCCATATTGTACGCGTGAGCACGCTGACTGGTGAGGCGGCAGCACCTGCCACGACGGCACAGGCAACAGTCGCAGGATAATTTTTATAAACGATGATATAAATAATCATCAGCACAAAAGCCACGGGCTGCACGCAGGCCAATACATACAAAGGCAGCTTAGGCCCAATACGGTCAACCAAGCGCCCGATCACCGGTGCCACTACCGCAGCAGAGATAAAAAATGCGCCCACGGTTATACCCGCTTGCACGAGTGAGCCTAGTTCTTCACGCACAAATAACAGCATTGATAAACCCATCATGCCCACTGGCATTCTTGCCAAAAGGCCGGCGAGGAGCATATTGCGGATATCGGGTAATTGCAAAAACGCGCGATAGGGCGCGAAAGATTGACCAAACGTTTGGGTAACAGACATTGCTATTGCTTATGACGTAAAAAAACGAAAAGATTGCCAGTGTAGCTTGTTGCTCGCGTTGAAAACCAGTTTTGTTTAACACCCAGCCCTTGAGTTATGCTTCCACCATCACTACTTACTTAAACCTAGAAACAGCAGTTGACCGCTAAAATTACTTGGAGAGACCCGTGTTTATTGGTACTTTATAGTTTCTAAGCCGTCACCATGTGGGGTGAAAGCGCTACGAACGTGATTGCACGATTTTGTCCCAAGGGATCATGAAGTATAAATAGTTCAAAGAAAACTCTCTAGCCGCGTTGTTCCTCCTAGCAGGCTCATTTGCCAAACGCAGCCTGCGTCGTCGTCACGCCTTGCTAGGAAGCCTCAAAATCGCACACTCACATCCGTCCAACTGCCGTTTCTAGGTTAACTTATGTTTAGTCAAATCAAAGAAGATATCGCTGCCGTTTTCGCGCGCGATCCTGCCGCCCACAGCACTTTAGAAGTGCTCACCTGCTATCCAGGCATGCACGCGCTGTGGATTCATCGCTATATTGCCCACCGCTTTTGGCGCTGGGGCTGTATTACTCTGGCACGTATGGCGGGGCATTTTGGTCGATTCATTTCAGGCATCGAAATTCATCCTGGTGCTACCATTGGGCGACGTGTGTTTATCGATCACGGTATGGGTATCGTCATCGGCGAAACCGCTGTGATTGGCGATGATTGCACGCTTTATCATGGCGTTACCTTAGGGGGAGTATCGTGGAACAAAGGTAAGCGCCACCCCACACTTGAGGCTGGCGTGGTGGTTGGTGCCGGGGCGAAAATTTTAGGCCCCTTTACCGTGGGCGCTGGCGCTAAAATTGGTTCCAATTCTGTTGTGGTGCGTGAGGTGCCCGCCGGTGCCACCGTCGTTGGCATTCCTGCACGCATCGTCGAAGGCCTAAACGATCCCCAAGCGCCATTTAATGCTTATGCAGTCACTGCAAATGAAAATGACCCCTTGAACGCGGTTTTGCGCACATTGGGAAATAAAGGTGACGAAAACGATGCTGCAATTGCTATTTTACTAGCACGGATCGAATCCTTAGAGGCTGCCGCAAATCATGATAAAGATGAAATTACGTCGAAATAGGGTGTGAAAACCGCACAAAACAGCAAAAATAGTGCTGACAGTTGCACTTATCCCAAAAAGTTCCTCAAAAATCCGCGATTTTCATTGTGCAGTGCATCATCCTGTGCTATCCTATGCGTCGGTCGGAAATAGACACGTTGTGTGCATTAAAAAAGCGTTGAAATACAGTAAGTTAGGTATATCTAATCTGTGTTTTTCAATTTGTCGCAAAAACCGATTTAAAATTTTTGATCAAAATTTTTCATCTAAGGGAATCCAAATGAACAAAATCGTTATCGCATCCGCTATCGCCGCTATCGCTCTTGCAGCTTGTGGCAAAGAAGAAGTTAAAGCTCCAGTAGTTCCAGCCGTTCCAAAAATGGAAGGTCCAGCTGCTGTTGCTGGTGCTGTTGACGCAACTAAAGCAGCCGCTGCTGCTGGTGTTGAAGCAACTAAAGATGCAGCCGGTAAAATGGTTGAAGCTGGTAAAGACGCTGCTGGTGCAGCCGCTGGTGCCGCAGTAACTGCTGGTAAAGAAGCCGTTGCCGCTGGTAAAGACGCTGGTGCCGCTGCTAAAGACGCAGCTGGTGCAGCCGTTGGCGCCGCAGTAACAGCCGGTAAAGAAGCAGCTGGCAAAGCTGTTGAAGCTGCTAAGAAGTAATTCTTAAACGCTAATTTGGTGATGCATTTTAAGTAATGCAGGCCAAGTAAAAAAAGCCGGTTTCGACCGGCTTTTTTTATTGTATTTGCGAACGTATTTGTCGCAAGGGTTCTTTATATAGAGCTATATAAAGTGCGGAAAGCTAAATCTCGCGCCAGCTAAAGCCGCTTTCTTGTTCAGCAATAGCGATATCTTCTGGCGCACAATGTAGGGCGCCGGCGAGTGCGGCTTGCGCTAAGGCGGGGGTATTATTACGCTGCGATAGGTGGGCGGCAATAATATGCTTAAGTTTACTGCAATCAATTGCGGCTAAAATTTGCGCGGCGGTATGATTGTCTAAATGACCAAAACGCCCTGAAACGCGACGCTTTAGGCCAATTGGATAAGGGCCGTTCATCAGCAAGTCAAGGTCATGATTGCACTCTAGCACCAAGGCATCACAACCACTTAGCATGGTTTCTATATGCGCCGTAGAGCTACCTGTATCAGTAAGCACGCCTAATTTAGCGCGGCCATCATCAAACACATACTGTACCGGCTCTACCGCATCATGCGGTACAAAATACGGGTTTATATTAATCGCGTTAATGCTAAAAGGCGTATGCGGATCAACGTAGTTGAGCATGCCTTCGGTAAATTTTTCAACGCCTACCGCACGGGCGGTGCCATGCGTCATCCACACTGGTGTGCCATGCTTACGGGCGAAGCGGGCAACGCCACCAACATGATCGCCATGCTCGTGGGTGACAACAATGCCATCAATATCGGCTGGCGTTAAACCCAATATGGCGAGTTTGGCTTCGGTGTGGCTTAAGCCAAAACCGCAGTCCATCATGACTACGGTTTTAGCTATGCGCACAATGAGGGCATTGCCCTCGCTACCGCTACCTAGCGAGGCAAATTCTAATGCCACTGCCGTTTATTTTAACTGCGCAAACAGTAAGCTTAAAATGCGCTTACCCGTGGCTGAGTTTTCAGATTCACCCTTGGCATTTTGCACTACTACATTGGTGCTACCACCGGCAATTTCAGTAACTTGCACACGATATTGCGGTTTGTTATCAGCTGATGGTGTTTTCCAAAACTGCAAGGTATCAAGGAAACTCTTGCCCACAGATTTATCCGCATCCGGATCAAAATAGCGCACAAAGAATTGCCCTTTAGTACGATCACGATCTTCTACTGAAAAGCCAACTTGATCCAGTGCCAAACCAACACGACGCCATGCCGCATCAAATGGCTCGTTCAAGCGCAAATTACCTGCACCAGTTTGATCGTACACGGCCTTGCCAGCACTGCTGGCTGCAGCTGTTGCGGACGCTGGTGCTGCCGCGATGATGGTTATGGCAGCTTCGGCGGTGATACCGAATTTGAGCATTAGCCGACTTAGCATTTCAACTTCAAGATCACGATCCGTTGCACGTGGCTGCCATGTTGTGCGTTCTTTCTCGGGGCCGGTAAATACGTCTTCTACACCACGATGACTGATATAAACTTCCGTTGTGCCCGCTACTGTGCCAGTTTCTAGGCGGGTGCGGAATTTATCGCGCTCTGGTGTGGAATAAGCGGAATCAATAAAGCGACCGAGGGTGTTGCGAATCGGGTCCTGAGGAATTTTTGAGCGATTTTCTGCCCAATCAGTTTCCATCACGCCAGCTTCTGGAACTTCGCGTTTTATGATAAAACCTGTTTCGACCCAAAATTCTTTCACTACAGGCCATACTTTGTCAGCAGGCAAATTCAATACTAAATAACGTTGATCACCCGCCCGCGCGATGCGTGCATTGTCAAGTTTAGGCAGCAAGGTCGAACCCGTTGACGCTTGTGTTGTGCCTTGACCTTGGCCTGCCGCACGTTCACGGCTATAGGCTGAAAAGGTTGTCCCTTTGCTGCCGCCATCGGGAATCAAAAAACGATCATCGGATGTCGGGCTGGTTAGATCGGGCGGAACTTCTAGTGGGGCAAGTTTTACGCCACCAGAACGATAGTCGCTATTTTTACCGGTTATTGCGCTCAAGGTACTGCAGCCACTCAAAAGGCTCGCAACGCTTAAGCCGATTGCGACGGCAACTGATTTACGGGTGAAAAATGTTTGGCAAAGCGACATTGTATAAGGTCTTTCTTTCTTAATTTCTGCAACTAAAAATAAAACTAAATTGATATATTGGCCTGCAGCATCGCTGCTTTCACAGCATCGTGATACTTAGCATCTAGCGCTGTAAGTGGTAAACGAATCCCCGACGCAATCTTACCCATTTGCACCAGTGCCCATTTAGCTGGGATTGGGTTTGACTCTAAAAATAAGTTTTGGTGCAATCCCTGCAATAATTTATTGATGGCGATCGCATTGGCAATATCGCCAGCTAGCATTGCGGCGCACATTTGGCTCATCAGCGCTGGTGCTATGTTTGCGGTCACAGAAATAGTGCCATGTGCGCCCAGCGCCATTAAGGGTACGGTGGTGGCATCATCACCTGATAAGACCACAAAATCTTTCGGCGCGCGCGCCAGCAAATTCGCACCCCGCGCCATATCACCAGTGGCGTCTTTAATACCAATAATATTAGGCACTTCAGCAAGTTTTAGCACGGTATCGTTAGACATATCGGCTATGGTGCGACCGGGCACATTATATAAAATCATCGGTAAATCGCACGCTTCAGCAATTTTACGATAATGCAAATACATCCCCTGTTGGGTCGGCTTGTTATAGTAAGGAACAACCGACAAGCCATAGTCTGCACCCGCAGCCTGCGCGTATTGCGTAAGCAAAATAGCCTCGGTGGTGGAATTGGCTCCAGTACCGGCAATTACGGGAACGCGCTTAGCCGCATACTTTACGCAGGCTTTAATTAAACTATTATGTTCTTCAAAATCTACCGTAGGTGATTCGCCCGTAGTGCCCACAATAACGATGCCGTTGGTGCCTTCGGCAATATGCCAATTCACCAACGCTTCCAAGCGTGGGAAATCCAATGCGCCATCAGGCAACATAGGGGTGACAATGGCGACGAAACTACCTTTTAAATTGGGCATTGAGTGAGTTAATAATAGAAGTATAGGTGCAAAAAATCTCGGATTGTGCCTCAAGCTTCAGGCTATCCACAACCCCGTATTTTAACCCATTGTCGGGCTTAGCGTATTTTTAAACTACGCCATTACTTCAGAAAGACCTTAGGAATGTTTTTGGGTACGTATTTAGGGGTGCCTTTAAGCCGCCCGCAGCGAATCCACAATTTTCATTCGCGCTGCTCGCACGCTGGGGAAGAAACCGCCAACCAAGCCCATAATTAGGGAAAAAATAATGGTTTTAATGATAATGGTTGGAGTGAGTAGGAAGCCAAAGGCGAGCTGGGAAAACGATTGCGGGTTTAGGGTTGAAATGGTGAGTGATTGCAGGAAGGACGCGAAGACTAAGCCCAGCAAGCCACCCACCAGTGCCAAAAGCAAAGATTCGGTTAAAAACGCCACTAAAATATTGCGCCGCTGAAAGCCCAGCGCACGTAAGGTGCCGATTTCGCCGGTGCGATTTGCAACGGATGAATACATCGTCACCATAGCGCCTACCATAGCGCCTATTGAGAAAATAACCGACAATACTGAGCCTAAAATGGTGATGAATGTAGATAAGGCGCGCGACTGATCTTCATAAAAAATTTGTTCGCGCTTTACGTCCAGCGATAAACGTACATCATTTTCAACATCCGCTTTTAATGCATCAAATTGATTCGTATCCACTAGCTTTGCTAAGGCAGACGAATAATTTACGCGACGAAATGACTGCATTAATTGCTCGGCATCGCCCCATAATTCCGAATCAAAGGCTGATTTTTGTCCGTCAAATCGCCCTACAACCAACCATTTACGCTGTGCAAATGACAAGGTTTGGCCAATTTGCGCGCCTTCAAATTGTTCAGCAACGTTTTTGCCAACAATAATTTCTGTAGAACCGGGCCTAAACATGCGGCCTTCCACCAACTTGACTTGGGGGCGCAATGTGACGCCAATAGGCAACAAGCCGCGAATAACGACATTGGACAAACTGCCTATTTCCCCCTCACCCGCCCGCTTACGCAAACTATTGAGCACCACAATCTCACGCGAAACTAATGGTGTGCCATCGGCTGCACGCGCTATTTGCGGCATGCTTTCAATCAACGAGGCCTGATCACGATATACACCGCTTTGAATTTCGGTATCTGAGCCTTTACGAATCATCACGACATTATCCATGCTGCCAGTACCAACCATGGTTTGCTTTAGCCCTGCATCGAGCATCAGTACCGCCGCAAACACAAACACCACGAGCGCCATGCCCATTGCCGTGAGCACGGTAGTGAGAAGGCGCGTCCACAGATTACGAAAAATATAATTAAAGGGAATACTGGTCATTGACTTTACGTCCTATCCACGATGCCGTAAGCCATCGACAATTTTAATATTTGCGCTCCGTATACCTGGCACCACGGCGGCCACCACACCGACTACGCAGGCGCAAATAAGTTGCAACCAAAGGGTTTCATTACTCACCCTAAATACGGGAAATACACTAGCTACTGCCGCACCAAAAACAGATGCAACAGGGAAGGTCAGTAATATTCCTATACCCGCGCCAAAGAGAGATAACAACATCGCCTCAGAAAACACCAAGAGCCCTACAAATAGGGGCGTGTAGCCCAGAGCCTTCAATGTGGCGTATTCTGAAATGCGCTCACGCGCGGTCATCGCCATGGTGTTTGCCACCACCGTCATAATGATAAAAATCACCACAAACGATACCACCCGAATTGCCAATACAATGGCTTCAGATTGCGCTACAAAACTTAGCTGAAAGGCTTTTTCAGTTTCGGTTAAGGTTTCGGCCAAGCTATTTTTAAACGTATCATCCACAGCACGGGAAATCTCCGCAGCGCGGCTCGCGTCTTTGATATCTACCAAAAAAATACCGACACTATCGCCACGGCGCGGCGCGGATTTTTTAACGGTTTCATTTAAATAATCATAATGAAAATAAAACTGCCGCGTGATCGTACCTTCATCTTTACCATCAAAAATAGCGCGTAAAGTGAAACGCCAATCACCCTGATAAATAGTGCCGCGAATAGGTATGACATCACCTATTTTCCAACCGTGAGTTTCTGCTAGTTTGCGCCCGACCGCTGCACCTAATCTATCGCGCTTGAAGGCCAATAACTCATCGGGTTTAAACAAATACTCAGGATATAAATCGAAATAGGTATTGTGATCCACAGCAAACTGCGGGAAGAAGTTTTTAGGCTCTTTATACACGCCCCCAAACCAGTTGGAATAGCTCACCGCCTTCACACCGTCAATAGCGCGAAGTTTATCTTTGTAAGAAATCGGCATACTGAACACGAGCGAAATCGCGTTGCGCGAAATGAGCCGAGATGACGATGCCGCATCTGATCCGGCAAACCATGCATTCACCACGGTTTGCAATAAGCCAAACGCCATAACCGCCACAATCAATCCGAAGATAGTGAGCAGTGAGCGCAGCTTAGCGCGAAAAATATTTAGAAAAACGAGTTTTAAAAATAACATTGTAGCTCTATCTATACCTGAAATAGCCCTAAAATAGAGCGTCTCCGGCTTATTGTCTTTGGGTTATGCTTAATTGCTAATTACTCAATTCACCCTTATCCAAATGCACCATGCGCCGCGCGGTTTGTGCGGCATGGGTATCGTGAGTCACCATGATGATGGTCTTTTTCATTTCTGCATTTAGGCGCGTGAGCATGCCCAATACTTCTTCGGCAGAGCTTCTATCTAAGTCACCTGTAGGTTCATCACACACCAGCACCGTTGGGTCGGTGACGATGGCGCGGGCAATGGCAACACGCTGCTGCTGACCACCCGAAAGTTCATTGGGGTAATGATCCATACGATCAGATAAATTCACTAAGCCTAAAGTCATTTCTACGCGCTCGCGCCGCTCGGCTCGGCTTAAATTAGTAAGCTGCAACGGCAGTTCAACGTTTTCATAGGCATTCAATACGGGCATTAAATTATAAAACTGAAAAATAAACCCGACGTTAGCCGCACGCCAACGCGCCAGATCACCTTCGCTTAAACCCGTAATATCGCAACCCGCGATTTCCAGCGTGCCAGCATCGGGCTTATCAATGCCTGCAATTAAATTTAGCAAGGTACTTTTACCGGAACCGGAAGGTCCCATTAGGGCGATAAACTCGCCTTCTTGCACCGCTAAAGTAATATCGCGCAAAACCGGTACTATTTGATCGCCACGACGGTACGATTTAACGAGGTTGCGAATATCAACCAAGGGTCGCGCAGTTATTTCAGTTGCCATGATTATTTCTTAGCAATCACAATGGTTGCGCCGTCGAGCAGCTTTTCATTCGGCGATTGCACCACTTTATCGCCTGGCTTAACACCCGACACACGTGTTGCATCACCGATTTTTTCACCCAAGGTAACTGGCACCTGCTTTACCTTGTTATCAGTGACCACAAACACCACGTCTTTGCCATCACGCTTAGTTACCGCTGTTGGGCTGATTGCCACTACTGGCGTACGTTCAGCGCCTAGCAAGGGGCGCGATAAAAATGCCACTTTGGCACTCATATCCGGCAACACGCGGGGATCACGTTCAACAAACTCCACCTTCACCAACAGCGTGGCTTTGCTGCGGTCAATAGTTGGCACCATGCGGCTAATTTTGCCAGCCAAACGTAGTTCGGTAAAAGCATCCAACTGAATTTCTACGGGCATGCCGACGGCGATTTTACTGATAGCCGTTTCTGATACGTCGGCCTCCACTTCTAAAGTGTCCATATCCGCCATATTTACCACCGCACCTTTCGAATCTACTGCAGATGAAAATGGGGTAATAATATCGCCCACATTGGCATTTTTAGTAAGCACTACACCATCAAAGGGCGCGCGAATTAAGGTTTGTTCAACGGAAACCATCGTGGCGCGAACATTGGCTTGTGCCACGTCAATAGCACCATTTAGGCTCGCCACGGCGGCTTTAGATTTATCAAATCGCGCTGCAGCAGTATCTAGGGTTGCAGACGAAATGAAGTTCTTTGCCGCTAAGTCTTTTGAGCGCGTTAAATTGCTTTGCGCATCCCGCATTTCGGCCAAGCCCTGCTCTAAATTTGCCTTCGCCGCCCGCAACCCCGCTTGTGCTTGATCTTGGGTGGCAGTCACATCTTTGTTTTCGATGCGGGCGATAATTTCGCCTGCTTTCACCACCGAGCCTTCACGCACACCTAAAAATTCCAACCGTCCGGTTGCCTTAGTTGAAACCGATGCTTTGCGCTGGGCTGAAACCCGCCCAGTTGCATTCAGAATCGTGACTACCTGTGATGGATAAGCTTGGGCAACAGTGGCTAACTCTACTGATTGCGGTCGCGATTGCGCATTAAAAAACCAAGCTCCAATTAGTAGCAGCGGCGTACCTAAAAACGCTAACCACTTCCACTTGCCGCGCTTACGCACCGGCGCACCGTTAGCAAAGGCTTTGTCTTCACGAGATATTTTTAGTTTTGATAGATCGGCACTCACACTCACCACCCTAGAAATTTTTAGTATGCTAATTATAGGGCAAGCAGGTTCGCTAACTGCCAATACCCCAATATTTTTCATCTTAGCTTCATTGCTTGCAATCGCTTAACTTGAAAACAGACGCAATTTTGGGCTATAATATTGGTCTACTGTAGCACCGCGTGCCGGGATGGCGGAACTGGTAGACGCACGGGACTCAAAATCCCGCGCTAGCAATAGCGTGCCGGTTCGATTCCGGCTTTCGGCACCACCCTGTTTTTGTAATAATTTGCTCCAATCATGAAACCACACCCTCATTGAGCGTGTGGTTTTTTGTTTATGCAGTACTTCTATTGATTACGCCATGAATCTTGCCGACTTTGACTATATTTTGCCACCAGAACTCATCGCCCAACACCCGCCAACAGTGCGTGGTGAAAGCCGTTTATTGCATTTGGATGGCGCAACTAATATTGATCGCAAATTCGCCGAGCTACTGAACCTAACCCGCTCGGGCGATGTGATGGTGTTTAACGATACCAAAGTTATTAATGCACGCTTATTTGGTGAAAAAGCCTCTGGTGGCCGCGTAGAAGCATTGGTTGAACGGGTGTTAAGCGCTGAAAGCAACGCCACAGTGCTCGTGCATCTACGGGCGAGTAAGTCACCCAAACCGGGATCAATACTGCATTTTGGCAGTGGTGAAAATCGTGTAGAAGCGCGCATGTTGCGCCGAGAAGATGATTTATTTGTTTTAGAATTTCTCGGCGAAGACATACCTGATGCCTATGAAATTATCGCCCAAATAGGTGCTCTGCCCTTGCCGCCTTACATCACTCACACCCCCGACGCCGCCGATGCTGCCCGCTATCAAACGGTATACGCCCAACATCGCGGCTCGGTTGCCGCCCCCACCGCCGGTCTACATTTTGATGATGCGATGTTAGCTGCCTTGCGTGCACGCGGTGTGCAACTCGCCTACGTCACGCTACACGTTGGTGCGGGCACCTTCCGCCCCGTGCGCGACGATATCGCCACCCACATCATGCACAGCGAACGCTATGTGGTGAGCGCTGAAACTGCGACTGCGATCAACACCACCAAGGCTAATGGCGGACGCGTAATTTGTGTGGGCACGACATCCATGCGTACTTTGGAATCTGCAAGCATCGATGGAAAATTAGTAGCGGGCAGCGCCGAGACCAGCTTATTCGTTACACTAGGCTATCAGTTTAAGCTGGTAGATTGCTTAGTCACCAACTTCCATTTACCGAAATCAACCCTATTAATGCTAGTAAGCGCCTTCGCCGGTTACGCCGAAATTCGTGCAGCCTACGCCCACGCTATAGCGCAAAAATATCGGTTTTTTAGCTATGGTGATGCGATGTTTTTGTCGCGGAAAGATACCGCCTTTTAAAAAGCGTTTTTAAGACAGTATCTTTTATTTAAAACCTGTACAATAACCTGTTCAACTTAATTTTCGGGGGGTTTATGCGCATCGTCAGTTATACTGAAGCACGCAACTCGTTGAAATCTTTTATACTGAAGCACGCAACTCGTTGAAATCTTTACTAGACGCCGTTTCAGACGATCATGACATTGCAGTAATTAACCGACGCGATGGGTCCGATACCGTTTTAATGTCTCGCGCGCATTATGACAGCATGATGGAAACGATTTACTTGTTGTCATCGCCTGCAAATCCAACGCATTTACAGAACAGTATTGCGCAAGACCAGGCGGCTCAATTTTCGCGGCACGAGCTTGTGCTTACTCAATAAAAAATAGCTTGTGTTAGCAATTTCATTCACGCCAGATGCGCGGGAGCAATATATTTTTTGGCAAAGCCAAGACCGTAAAACGCTCAAACGTATCAATATTTTAATCGAGGCCGCAACACGAGATCCCTTTGGCGGTATCGGTAAGCCCGAGCCCCTGACGGCGAATTTAAAGGGCTATTTCTCGCGCCGCATCAATGAAAAAAACCGCTTGGTTTATCGGGCAACGGCAACCGATATTATCGTCATCAGTTGCCGCTACCATTACACACAATAGCGCGACAGCTACGCAATCGGCTCGGCCACCACCACTTCAAAGGCCACCATATTCCAGCCTCTGCCCCAAAGGTGCACGCGACCAAACCGAATGGTATAGGCCGTTTCTCCTGCTTTTAAACCTAGAAACAGCAGTTGACCGCTAGAGTTATTCGGAGAAGCCTGAGTTTATTGGTATTTCGAGGTTTCTACGTCGTCACCGATTGGGTGAGAGCGCTACGCATGTGATTGCACGATTTTGAAACTCCCTAGCGGCGTTGCTCCTCCTAGCAGGGTGAAGCCAGCGTCGTAGGCGCGCCTTGCTAGGAAGTCCCAAAATCGCACACTCACATGCGTCCAACTGCTGTTTCTAGGTTAAACGCAGGCTTGATTGGGCTTTAGAGATAGTTTCACTTATGATGATGGAATCCCCCCCCTGAGTTGACCCAATATATTTGAGCGCACACTAGGCTGACCCGTGGAGACTATTTCTTCCCCCAGAATAAACAGCGCCGATACCAGCTTATTCGTTACGCCAGGCTAACAGTTTAAGCTGGTAGATTGCTTAATCACCAACTTCCACTTACCTAAATCCACCCTATTAATGTTGGTAAGCGCCTTCGCCGGTTACGCGGAAATTCGCGCAGCCTATATCCACGCTATTGCGCAGAAATATCGGTTTTTTAGTTATGGTGATGCAATGTTTTTGTCGCGGAAATCCGGTTCAACACGATAGCTGAACATCTGTAGCAGTAACGCACTAGAAGTACGGTATTACTTCACCAGCAAAATCGGCACATCACAGCTAGCTACGACTCGTTGTGCCACAGATCCAAGCAATACGCGGCTCAACAGCCCGTGGCCGTGGGTGCCCATCATAATGAGATGTACTTTTTCACGATCAGCCGTTTTTACAATTTCATCTGCCGCTACACCGACAACCCAACTAACTTGAAACTTCACTGGGTGGCGCTGCAAAAATTTGCGGATAGGTGCAAGTACTTTTTCGGCCTCATCTGATTGATAGTCCGTCAGTACCTCGCGCGAAACGAAGCTTTTGACGCGAGGCGGGAAACTCGGGTGCACATAGAGAACGTGAACCTCGTTGCCTTCGGCAAGAAGGGTTTCATGGGTGACTAAAAAAGCGAGCGCTTTTTTAGTGAATTTACTGCCATCTGCCGCTAGTAATATTTTCATTTTTAATTATCTCAATACCAAAATAGACAAAATAGGAATGATGGAACGGGTGAGGATATTGCGCGTTTCGTCGGGTGCAATAACCTGACTCGACAAGGTACTACCGTCGGTCACGATCAAAATTCGCTTGAACATCCTCAGCCCCTCAAAGTAGAAGGCTTGATACTACGTGTTAGGTAAGCAGAGCACTTTGATCTAACGCAATGAACTTTCATTTAGGGGGGACAATTCACCACCCACATATCTGGTTGCGCGCCTGTCTGCACCATCGCCCCATATCTTCGCCCTACTTGATTAAGATCAATACAGGGGCTTTTGTGTCGCTATAAACTCGTTGCTATGGTTAATAGTTATCCTGTTTAAGGATATTACCAACCAAACTTACGACGCTACACAAAGAAAGGTGGGCGACCCCAAATGAACTCCGAACCAACAAGCAAACTTTGGGCTGGTATCACCGTCAAGCGGACGGGCTTGTTTGCAGCTATAGCGGCCTTACTGGCTGTAGTGAGTATGCCTACACCCATCGCTCTGCCATTGGCTGGTCAGATAATGCTGGGCATTCTTGCGTTTGCCGTTATTGTGTGGATGACAGAAGCACTTGACTATGCCGTGAGTGCGATAGTAATTGGCGCGTTGATGGTTTTTTTATTGGCCTACGTACCCGATGCGGCGAAGCCTACAGGCCCTGATATGGGCACCAGCGCCGCGCTGGCGCTAGCGCTAACAGGGTTTTCAAACAGTGCTGTGGCTTTAGTGGCGGCTGCTTGCTTTATCGCGGCCGCGATGACGGCGACGGGGCTTGATCGGCGTATAGCACTGGTGGTGCTATCCAAGGTGAATGCGCGCACCAATAATATTGTTATCGGCGCGATGATGGTGGGCTTCTTGCTGGCGTTTGTGGTGCCGAGCACCACAGCACGCGTCGCCTGCTTGGTGCCGAT
>JANMDR010000156.1:0-54523 GCA_031376425.1 Betaproteobacteria bacterium | reverse complement strand
GAAGCTCACTCCAGTGATTGAAAAAGCGATTCGTGATGCGAATTTGGGTTTGAACCCTGCAAGCTTTGGCGATACTATTCGTGTGCCCACGCCAATTCTTACCGAGGAGCGCCGCCGCGATTTGACCAAAGTAGTGCGCGCCGAAGGTGAAGATGCCAAAGTTGGTATTCGTAATATTCGTCGTGATGCCAATACTGCATTAAAAGAAGCGCTGAAGGCGAAGGCGATTTCTGAAGACGATGAAAAACGCGCGCAAGACGATGTGCAAAAAATGACTGATGTGCGTATTAAAGAAATGGATAAGCTCATCGCCGACAAAGAGAAAGAGCTATTGGCTGTTTAGGGCAAAAATCCTCACATCAATAACCTAATCCTTCCCCCTGTGACTACGCCTACCGTCAGTTCTACTACAGCTATCCCTGAGGTCACAGGTTTGCCGCGCCATATCGCCATTATTATGGATGGCAATGGCCGGTGGGCCAAGAAGCGCTTTTTACCTCGCGTGGCGGGGCACAAACGTGGCGTGGACTCGGTGCGGGCGATGGTAAAAACCTGTGGTGAGCTAGGGGTTGAACACCTTACCTTGTTTGCATTTTCGAGTGAAAATTGGCGACGTCCGGCGGATGAAGTATTCGTGTTGATGCAGCTATTTTTAGTGGCGCTACAAAACGAAGTGACAAAGCTGCATGAAAACGGTATTCGCTTTCGCGTGATCGGTGATTTATCAGCTTTTGATTCGCGTGTGGTAGATTTAATTACCGATGGTGAAGCCCTTACTGCTAACAATACCAAGCTCACTTTAACGGTTGCCGCTAATTATGGTGGCCGTTGGGATATCTTGCAGGCGGCCAACACCGTTATGCGCCAGCGCCGGAATATGCTTGATACTGCGATGCAAAACGCACCTATATCAGAAGCTGAATTAAACGCAGCGATGAGTATGGCCGATGCGCCGGAGCCGGATTTGTTTATTCGCACTGGCGGGGAGAAACGGATTAGCAATTTTTTGTTGTGGCAAATGGCGTATACCGAAATGGTATTTACTGAAACGCTATGGCCCGATTTTGGTCGCGAAGCGCTGATCGACGCGGTGCGCGATTATCAACGTCGCGAGCGGCGCTTTGGGCGCACCAGCGAGCAACTGCAGCACTCGGACATAAGCCAAGAGCGCCAAGAGCACCAAGTTCGGGCGAGTGTTGTGGCACCGGTACAAAACTAATAAAAATGCCGTTCTTCTTAACTCTCATAATCTCTCCCCATACCCCACCATGTTAAAAACGCGCATCATTACCGCTTTAGTGATTCTGCCTATTTTGCTGTTGGCGTTATTTACCTTCCCCGCGTGGGCATGGGATCTATTTACCTTGGCGGTCGTGCTCATCGGTTGTTGGGAATGGAGCCGTTTTTGCGAATTTAAGACTGGTGGCAAGCGCCTATTTGTTGGCCTCTCAGTGGTCATTGGCTTAAGTATTTTTATCGCTAACTACTTTCAACGCACCCTGCCGTTTGATAACCTCGCTACGGCTTCCTTTATTATTGCTGCGCTTTTTTGGTTTGTGATTGCGCCGCTATGGCTGTTTAATACATGGCGGCCAAAGTCATCAATACTGCGCGGCTTAGTGGGGTGGATCGTAATTTTTCCTACATGGTTAGCATTTTTAGCGCTGCATGATGCCGGTCAGTGGATATTGCTTAGTTTCGCCATTATTGTTTGGGTAGCTGATGTATCGGCATATTTTTTTGGTAAAACTTTTGGTAAACATAAACTCGCCGTTAAAATTAGTCCGGGTAAAACAATCGAAGGTGCGCTTGGCGGGTTGCTTGGCGTGGTTATTTATTTTTTTATTTGGCAACATTTCTCAGGTAATAGTTTCTTTGCTGAACTTGGGGTTAAAGCCTCGTGGATAGCTCTTCTCCGAGCGCATGGGTATGAAATATTGGCGCTATTTTTGGTGCTCGGTGTGTTATCCATCATCGGGGATTTATTCGAATCCTGGATGAAGCGCGGGGTGGGCTTAAAAGACAGCGGTAGTTTGCTGCCAGGGCACGGCGGCATTTTGGATCGTATTGATGCCTTAACGTCCACTTTACCTATTGCCGCGTTGTATTTTGTGTTGACGACACCGCACTCCTAGGGCCGAACCAGAAGATGAAAAATATTGTTATCTTAGGCTCCACCGGTTCTATTGGCGTTAGTACCTTAGATGTTATTGCGCGGCATCCCAATCGTTATAGCGTATTTGCGCTCACCGCAAATTCTCGTGTGGCGGAACTAGTGGCGCAGTGCAAAGTGTTTCAGCCCAAATTTGCCGTTATTGCTGATGCATCGCAGGGTGATGCTTTGCGTACGGCGTTGCTGCAGGCCGGTTGTGAAGCCACACAAGCGCTTGCTGGTGTGGATGCGCTGTGTATGGTTGCAGCGCACACGGAAGCGCACAGTGTGATGGCCGCCATTGTTGGCGCTGCAGGTTTAGCACCTACTTTAGCTGCTGCCAAAGCCGGCAAAACGGTATTGCTCGCTAATAAAGAAGCGTTAGTGATGTCGGGTGCCTTGTTTATGGACGCAGTCGCAAAACATGGCGCCAACTTGCTGCCAATTGATAGTGAGCACAACGCGGTATTTCAATCCTTGCCGGCGGATTATAAAAAAGGCTTAGCGGCCGTAGGTGTTGAAAAAATTATTCTTACTGCATCAGGCGGGCCGTTTCGCAATATGGCGTTGCACGATTTAGTCAACGTCACCCCGGATCAAGCGTGCGCCCATCCAAATTGGGTCATGGGTCGCAAAATATCAGTTGATTCCGCCACCATGATGAACAAAGGCTTGGAAGTGATTGAAGCGCGTTGGCTGTTTGCAGCGGATTTAGCGCAAATAGAAGTAGTCATCCATCCGCAAAGCACCATTCATTCTATGGTGCAATACCGCGATGGTTCGGTGATTGCGCAATTGGGTAATCCGGATATGCGCACGCCGATTGCCTATGCCTTGGGCTATCCTGAGCGCATTGAGGCGGGTGTACCAATGCTGGATTTAGTAAAAATTGGCCGATTGGATTTTCAGCCGATGGATGCGGCGCGTTTTCCGTGCGTGCGTTTAGCGTATGAAGCATCGGCACGCGGCGGCACCGCACCAACAATATTGAACGCTTTGAATGAAGTCGCTGTCGAACGCTTTTTGGCTGGCAAATTAGCGTTTACACAAATACCTTTGATGATCGAATCCATTTTAAGCAAAAGCGCAATAGCAGACGCCGATAGCATTGACACCATCTTGGCTGCAGACGCACAGGCGCGCCGGAATGCAGGCACTTACTTGGCTGAAGGCATTCTATAAATGGGTACTTTCAAACATGGCCTTACTGTATTTAAGGCGTGTCAATCATGAGCGTATTGATTAATATTGCGGCGTTTTTTATCGTCTTAGGTGTTTTAGTGACGTTCCATGAGTTGGGTCATTATTGGGTGGCACGGTTTTTTGACGTAAAAATTTTGCGTTTTTCAATCGGTTTTGGCAAAACCCTGAAGATGTGGACGCGCGGGCCTGATAAGACCGAGTGGGTGATTGCTGCTATTCCGCTTGGTGGTTATGTAAAAATGGCCGATGAACGCGATGGTTCTTCCGAACTGAATGCACCGGATGGCGCTCGGGCATTTAATCGCAAACCAATTTGGCAGCGCATGTTAATTATTGTGGCAGGGCCGGTAGCTAATTTTGTGCTTGCGGCCTTTGTCTATTGGGTTCTGTTTGTAGCTGGTATTCCTGGGTTTAAGCCATTCGTAGCGGAGCCCATCGCTAATTCCCAAGCGGCGCAGGGCGGATTTATGGCACAAGATTTAATTACGAAAATTGGTGATGAACCAGTGCAAAGCTGGACGGATGCGCGTCTGCTATTGCTAGAACAGGCGATTAATCGCGCGACAGTAACTATTTCAGTGCAGGATTTAGCGGGTCGATCGCAAAATCGATCATTAAATTTTGCTGATGTAAAAAAAGAAGAATTGGATCAAGACTTCTTAGAAAAACTGGGGCTGCAGCGCTTTCGTCTATCGATACCCACAAAAATTGATACGCCCGCCAAAGATGGTGCAGCGGCTAAAGCTGGCTTAAAAAAGGGTGACGAGATAAAGTCGGTAGAAGGCATTAGTTTTAGCGATTTTAACAAGCTAGCTGTATTTATTCGCTCAAAGCCGGAGCAAGCGCTAACTTTTCAGGTGTTAAGCGTGGGTGACGTTGAGCTTAAAACTATGATGATTAAACCTGACTTAGTCGCTGAAAATGGTCAGCGCCTAGGTCGTTTGGGTATTTCACCCCTAGAGCTTCCGAGTAATAATGCCGCCCTGAAAGCGGAGTACGAAACCCTGCTCATTAACGAAAAACTTGGATTATTTGCCGCTTTCCCCGCCGCTTGGGCTAAGGTTTGGGAATCTTCCGTGTTCAACTTGAAAATGTTCGGTAAAATGCTAACTGGGCAATTATCGTTGAAAAATATCAGCGGGCCGTTGACCATTGCTGATTATGCAGGTCAATCAGCGCAGCTTGGTATTTTGCCATTTATTACGTTCTTGGCCACCGTAAGTATTGGTTTGGGCGTGTTGAATCTGTTGCCCGTACCTGTGCTAGATGGTGGGCAGTTGTTGTATCATATTGCTGAATTTTTAAAAGGCAGTCCGCTGTCCGAACGCAGCATGTTAATCGGGCAGCAAGTTGGAATTGTGCTAATTCTTGGGCTGACTGTATTCGCCTTTTATAACGATATAGTCCGCCTAATTTCAGGTTGAGATAGAAAGATAAGGATTTATTTTGATTGGTTTTTCTAAGTCAACGCTTGCAGTTGCCATCAGTAGTTTATTTATTAGCCTAGGCAGTCTGAGCAGTACGGATGCCTACGCGATTTCGCCCTTCACGGTAAAAGATATTCGTGTTGAAGGTGTGCAACGTACCGAAGCTGGTACCGTATTCAGCTATCTACCCGTGAAAGTGGGTGATCGCGTGGATGACGAAAAAGCATCTGCTGCCATCAAGGCCTTATACGCTACCGGCTTTTATGATGATGTATCGCTGCAAGCCGAAGGTGATGTATTAGTGGTTACGGTACGTGAACGTCCCGCGATTGCCAAAATTGAATTGGTTGGTGCTAAAGAATTCACCAAAGAAAACTTAACGGATGGCTTAAAGCAAGTTGGTATTTCGGAATCAAAAATTTTTGATCGTTCCGTGCTTGACCGTGCTGAAAAAGAAATCAAGCGGCAATATACAAGCCGTGGTTTTTACTCGGCTAAAGTCACCACCACCGCCACGCCGCTGGAGCGCAACCGCGTTTCGCTTAACTTCAATATCGAAGAAGGCGAAGTATCGAAAATTGTTGATATCAACATTATTGGTGCAAAGGCATTTTCTGAATCCACCTTACTCAAAGAGTTTGAGTTAACTGATACCAATTGGTTATCGTGGTTTAGTAAAGACGATCAATATTCAAAGCAAAAATTATCGGGTGATTTAGAAAAACTACGCTCGTATTATCAAAACCGTGGTTATCTCGATTTCAACGTCGAATCCACACAGGTGTCCATTACACCAGACAAAGAAAAAATTTACATCACCATCAATATTACCGAGGGCGAAGTTTATAAACTCTCCGAAATTAAATTTGCTGGTGATTTGAAGTTGCCTGAAGCCGAGTTGCGCAGCTTACTGCTATTCAAACAAGGTGAGACTTTTTCCCGCCAAAAAATTGTCGATTCTATCAAGGCCATGAACGATCGTTTGGGCAACGATGGTTATTCCTTTGCCAACATCAATCCTGTGCCTGAAGTAGACAAGGAAAAGCGTACTGCGCAATTCACCTTGTTTGTCGACCCAGGCCGCCGTATTTATATTCGCCGCATCAATGTGCAGGGCAACGGCCGTACTCGTGACGTGGTGATTCGCCGCGAGATGCGCCAATTAGAAGCGTCTTGGTATTCAATCTCGGCTATTAATCGTTCTAAAGAACGCCTAGAGCGCACCAGCTTCTTTGAAGATATCACCATTGATTCGCCGCCAGTTCCCGGCACGCCTGATCAAGTTGACGTGAACGTGACGGTGAAAGAACGCAACACTGGTAACCTACAATTTGGTGTGGGTTATTCGCAAACCGATAAGCTCACTGTTTCCGCATCGGTGTCGGAAGCCAATATTTTAGGAACGGGTAATCAGCTCTCTTTCCGCATTAATAACGGATCAACCAGCCGAGCCTATGAGCTCTCATTTACCGATCCGTATTGGTCGGTGGATGGTATCTCGCGTGGTATTGATTTGTATCAGCGCGATATCAATACCGCTACTTTAAATACCGGTGCTTATCAATCAACATCTACCGGCACAGCGGTACGCTTTGGTGTGCCTGTGACTGAGTACGACATCGTGAATTTCGGTTTAGGCTGGGAACGTACTAAATTATCACTAGATGCAAGTAGTCCGCAACGCTACATTGATTACATCAATACTTTCGGCAGCAAGAGCGATACCGTGCGTGGGGTGATTGGTTATGCACGTGATACCCGTGATAGCTTGTATTTCCCAACACGCGGTTATTTGCTTGAAGGTAATGCGGAATTCGGTTTGCCGGGTGGTGATGTAAAGTATTTCCGTATGCAGTTTAAGGCACAATATTTGCGTCCAGTTTGGGGGCCAATAGTACTGGCGGCAAACTATGAGTTTGGTATTGCCGACGGCTATGGCGGTAAAACATTACCATTCTTCAAGAATTTCTATGCTGGTGGTGTAGATTCCATTCGCGGTTTCCAGAGTTCTACTTTGGGTCCGCGAGAAAAAACCATTACTATTGGTGGTCCGGTATTTGGTGAGTCTGTCGGTGGAAATCGGCGCGTAGTGGGCAATTTAGAGCTGCTCTTTCCTATGCCGGGTGTTAAAACCGAAAAATCGGTTCGACTTTCTACCTTCCTAGATATGGGTAATGTATTTGGTCGTGATGAAGTAGTGCGCATTCAAGATATGCGCATATCTGCTGGATTTGCGGTAAGCTGGTATTCACCAGTGGGTCCGCTGAAATTCAGCTTGGCGAAACCGCTGAGATCGAAGCCGGATGACAAGGTTGAACGCTTCCAATTCTTGCTGGGTCGTGGATTCTAAAGTGAATTGCGGCTGTAGTATTGAGGTAAAAAATAATGGGTATGATTAAAAATATTAGTATAGTTGTAGTGCTTATAGCGGCGTTTATTTTAGGTCTGACGTTATCGCAAGATGCGGCCGCGCAATCAAAAGTTGGGTTTGTTGACCAAGAGAAATTGTTGCGTGAGGCAGCACCAGCGAAACGTGCACAAGCCAAACTCGAAAAAGAATTTTCGGTCAGAAAAGCCGAACTCGATCGGGTGCAAAAGCAGGGTCGTGATTTGGAGGCCCTACTTTTGAAAGAGGCGGTAACGCTTCCGGAGGCCGATAAAATCGCCAAAGAACGCCAATTAGCACAGGTTACACGGGATTTTCAGCGCCTAGAGCGTGAGTATCGCGAAGACTTTAATTTGCGTCGCAATGAGGAAATCGCATCGCTGCAAGAGCGGTTTGGCAAAGCGATTAATGATATTGCTGAAAAAGAAGGTTTCGACATCATTTTGCAAGAAGCGGTTTATTCCAGCCCTAAAAGTAACATCACAGAAAAAGTAGTTAAAGCGTTGGCTGACAAATAATCTCTTAGCCGATGAGCTTCAAAATTGCGGCAGCATATGGAAACATATGGCTGCCGTTTTAATATGCTAGTCATTTTTATATTGGAATATTGCGGTGATTGCGATGGCCGGCGTATTCTTAAAGCACAAAAATAAAACACCAAAAACGAACTAAAAAAGCATCAAAAACCAAAACGTCTAATGCCCACTTTTACCCTTTCTGAAATTACCCACCGTCTTGGCGGCCAAGCCGTAGGTGAGGCTGCGCAGCCATTGACTGGCGTAGGGGCAATTGATGGTGCCACGGCCACTGAAATTACGTTTCTTGCCAATTCGAAATATCGTAACCAACTTGCCGCCACGAGTGCGGGCGCTGTTATTGTCGCTGCTAACGAAGCAGAAACCTGCCAGAGGCCGCATATCATCGCGGCTAACCCCTATGCCTACTTCGCGCGTGTGGCCCAGCTATTCGCCCCGGTGCGTACTCATGTAGCGGGCGTGCACAGCTTAGCGTGCGTCGCGCCCAGCGCCCAAGTGGCAGCTAGCGCACAGATAAGCGAATTTGCTAGTGTGGGCGAAAATGCGATCGTGGGAGAAAATGTATTTTTGGGCGTGGGTGCTGTCGTTGGGGCGAGGTCGAGCGTGGGGGCGGGCACGGTGTTGCATGCACGGGTAGTGCTCTACGATGGCTGTCATATCGGTGCTCGGGGCATTGTTCACAGTGGTGCCGTGATTGGCGCTGATGGCTTTGGTTTTGCCCCAGATTTTAAAGGTGGCGATGGTGCCTATGTAAAAATTCCGCAAACTGGTGGTGTGCAAATTGGAGACGATTGTGAAATTGGTGCTAACACTACTATTGATCGTGGCACGATGCGCAATACCATTATTGGGCACGGCGTAAAGTTAGATAATCAAGTGCAACTCGGACACAACGTGAGTGTGGGTGATCACACGGTAATTTCCGGCTGTGTAGGTGTTGCGGGGAGTACTAAAATTGGTTCCCGAGTCATGATCGGTGGGGCGGCGTCTATAATTGGGCATCTGGAGATTTGTGATTTTGCAGTCATAGCGGCAACTACGTTTATTACTAAATCAATAAAAAAACCGGGTATGGTGGCATCGGGCATGCCGCAAATGGAGCATGATCAGTGGCTCAAAAATGCGGTGCATTTGCGACATTTGAGCGAGATGGCAAAACAATTACGTGAAATAAAAAATGAAAGAAATGGGGAGTAGTACGATGACATCGAGCCAAAATGTGAATAACGATCCAGCACTCACGGGCGCTATGAATATCACTGAAATAAAAGAATATCTACCGCATCGTTATCCGTTTTTATTAGTAGATCGTGTACTTTCGATTGAGCCGAATAAAAATATTGTTGCGCTTAAAAACGTGACGGTGAATGAGCCATTTTTTGAAGGTCATTTCCCGCACTATCATGTAATGCCCGGTGTGCTCATCGTTGAAGCCTTGGCGCAAGCGGCAGCGTTATTGGCGTTTAAGAGCGTTGGGACGAAGCGCGATGAGAAGACAGTGGTTTATCTTGCCGGTATAGACGGTGCGCGGTTTAAGCGGCCGGTCGTACCCGGTGATACTCTAATTTTGCACGCTGAAAAATTGCTTGAGCGCCGAGGTCTCGTAAAATTTGCCGCGCGAGCAACGGTGGCTGATGTAGTGGTATGCGAAGTGGAATTGCTTTGCACGATGCGCAATATTGAGTAGCACCTATGTCTAATCTGCCTAATTTGTCTATCCATCCCACCGCCATCATTGACCCCCGCGCCAAGCTGGGAACGGATGTACGCGTGGGTGCATACACTGTTATTGATGGTGACGTTGAAATTGCTAATGGCACGGTGATTGGTCACCACTGCGTGATTACAGGGCATACGCAAATTGGTGAGGGTAATAAAATTTATCATTTTGTATCTTTGGGTGAAGCCAATCAGGATAAAAAATACAAGGGCGAGCCAACCAAAACGATCATCGGTGCACGCAACACCATTCGTGAAAGCTGCACTATTAACCGTGGCACGGTACAAGACCAAGGTGTAACCCGGGTAGGTGACGATAACTGGCTCATGGCCTATGTGCATATTGCGCATGACTGCGTGGTGGGTAATAACACCACCTTGGCTAACTGCACGCAATTGGCGGGTCATGTGCATTTAGGCGACTATGCGGTACTCGGCGGCTTTACCGGTGTGCATCAATATGTGCATATTGGTGCGCATGTTATGTGTGGCGTTTCTTCTGTGGTCTTGATGGATATTCCCGCTTATGCAACCGTGGGCGGTCAACCTCTGCGCGTTGCTGGGTTTAATCGTGAAGGATTGAAGCGTCGCGGCTTTTCTGAAGTGCAATTAGCCAATATTAAAGCTGCCTTTAAAATTATTTATCGTGATGGCAACACACTTGATACTGCAAAAAAATTACTTGGCGCACTGCCCCAAGAAGCTAGCGAAATAAGCGTCTTGTTAGATTCATTAACACAGGCCACACGTGGAATTGTGCGTTAATGAAAATAGGAATTGTGGCCGGCGAAGCGTCCGGTGATTTGTTGGCAAGCCTGCTAATTCAAGCAATCAAAACTGCCTACCCGCATGCCGAATTTATCGGCATTGCTGGCCCCAAAATGCAGGCAGCTGGTGCGACGAGTTTGTACGCGATGGATAAATTATCCGTGCGTGGTTATATTGAAGTACTAAAAAGTTACCGTGAAATTATCGGTATTCGTAATGGTGTGCGCGATTATTTTTTGAGAAATCGTCCAGATTTTTTTATCGGTATTGACGCACCAGATTTTAATTTAGGGGTTGAAACCGCACTGCGTGCCAAAGGCATCCCGACGATTCATTACATCAGCCCCTCGATTTGGGCGTGGCGTGGCGAGCGCATTCACAAGATAAAAAAAGCTGTTGATCTCATGCTCACTGTGTTTCCGTTTGAACAAAAAATCTATGATGCTGCTGGTATCGCGTCTGTATATGTTGGCCATCCCTTGGCAGATTTAGCACCTGCCACACCGCAAAATCTGGCCGCGCGCGTGCAATTGCGACTACCTGCAAATAGCCTGCAAATAGCCCTTCTGCCCGGTAGCCGTCGCACTGAACTTGATTATCACGCCGAGCTTTTTATCGAAACCGCGCGTTTGTTGCTGCAAAAATTTCCACATGCAAACTTCTTAGTGCCACTCGCCACCCGCGAAACCCGCGAGCAGTTTGATGCGATGCGCTGGAAGCTGAAAGCCAATGAATTACCACTACAGATTTTATTTGGCCATTCGCATTTAGCCCTGTCTGCAGCGGATTGCGCTTTGGTTGCCAGTGGTACGGCCACATTGGAAGCTGCATTGCTGCGTTGCCCCCATGCGGTTGCCTATCGTATGTCGCCCACCACATTTAAGATGATGAAGAAAAAAGCCTATTTGCCCTATGTGGGATTGCCCAATATATTGGCTGGGGAATGGGTGGTGCCGGAGCTACTTCAGGACGACGCTACCGTAGAAAACTGCGCTCAAGTGCTAACGAATTACATTAATCACAAGGATTTGCGTGAGCAACTGCAAGACCGTTTTGCGGATTTGCACGCAAGCCTCGCGGTCGGTAATGGCAAGCGGGTGGTGAATGCGATCACAAACTTTCTTAAATCAAAAAAATTGCAGTTTTCAGAAACAGTAGCAGTACCACCTTTGCATCAAAATAATCATGCTGCGTTGCGGCGTTGATGAAGCTGGGCGCGGGCCATTGGCCGGCCCAGTGTATGCTGCAGCGGTGATACTTGATGCCACGCGGCCTATTTTGGGTTTAGCTGACTCAAAAAAGTTATCTGAAAAGAAGCGCAACTCACTAGCTATTCAAATTCAAGAATGCGCTACTGCTTGGTGTGTGGCAAGTGCTAGCGTGGCAGAAATTGATACTATCAATATTTTGCAGGCGAGTTTATTAGCCATGCGGCGTGCCGTTGAAGGCTTAGGGTTGCAGCCGGACGAGGTGCTTATCGATGGTAATCAACTCGTAAAACTTAAATTTAAATGCCAGATGCAAGCCATAGTGCAGGGCGATAGTTTGGTTGCGGAAATTTCTGCCGCCTCCATTTTGGCAAAAACCGCACGCGATAAATTTATGGTGGAGTTGGGTGAACAACTTCCCCAATATCAGTTTGCGAAACATAAAGGCTATGGCACGGCGATGCATCTCGTCGCCTTGCGTGAGCACGGTGCGAGTGCATGGCACCGCCAAAGTTTTGCGCCGGTGCGTGCGGTGGCACGGCAACAAAGTTTGGCGTTTTAAATAATTATGAAGACCGTTACCTCTGCCGACAATGCTGACTTTAAGCACGCGTTAAAGCTAGCGGAGGCGTCGCGCGAGCGTAAAAAATGCCAACAAACCTTGCTTGATGGCGAACATCTTATTTCTGCCTATTGTGCTGCTGGTTATGTACCGGAATCTCTCTTTGTTCTGGATACACAGTTCAGAGAAGCCCTAAATACCAGCTTCTTTAAGGCATTGATTGACGCTGGTTGGAATCAAAATAAGCTCATCGTTGTGAATGCGCAACTTATGCGCCAGCTTTCCGCGCTAGATTCGCCATCGACTATGGTGGCGGTAATTATGCAGCTAAAAGATGCAGCAATGCCACATGCAGATGCCGATGTAGTGGTGTTAGAAAGCCTGCAAGACCCCGGCAATATGGGTTCAATTTTGCGCAGTGCTGCTGCGGCTGGATTTGCGCATATACTGTGCTCGCCCGATTGTGTTGCGGCATGGTCACCTAAAGTACTACGAGCGGCACAGGGCGCACATTTCAATTTGGAAATTACCGAGAGTGTTGATGTCACGGCTTACGTCGCTGCGGCAAAACAAACCAGCTATGCTCTAGCACTGCAAGCCACAACGTCACTCTACGAGTACGATTTTAAAGCACCGAGTATCGTGTTAATCGGCAATGAAGGTGCGGGATTGTCGAGCGCCTTGTTGAAGGTAAGCAAGCAGCTAATCCGCATACCTATGCCGGGTAAAGTGGAATCCCTCAATGCCGCAGCCGCCGCCGCAATTTGTTTGTTTGAGGTGGTGCGGCAGCGACGGTAGAAGTTGAGAGTTTGTTAAGGAGCTTTGGATACTTTCAACGAAAGATCAAGCTCAACACCCGTGTCAGTTTCTAAGGCCATGCTAGTGGCGGTGCCAAGGGTGACTTTAATTTTTGATGATGAAGTGGTGAAATTGCCGTCAGACTGACGCATTTCAATTTTCAAGTCTACCATGACAGTTTCACCCTCTGGTTCGGCAGCTGTAACAGTCACGCGTAGGCGGTCAGTTTTATCGCTGGCGCTAATTTTAAATGTGCTGGTTGATCCGGCGTTTTGAATTAACGTAGGCATAGCGTTCAATGCTTCGGTTTTCGTTGCGGCATTTGCCTCACCAGTTACTGCTACATCGATTTTGTATTTTGTTACCGCATGCGCTTGCGTGGGCAGAGTGCCTAGTAGTGCCGCAGCGCTTACAAAAACGATGGTCAATGCGCGGCTTGTAAATTGCATAGTATTTGTCAGCATATAAGTCTCCCTAGCGGTTTTTTAAGTTGGTATGATCGCATGCTCAAACATATTTTAACGGGTCTTAAGCTAGGTTGCGCAACATAACGTCAAGTGAGACAATCAGGGCGCAAAATCAAATAATTTAAAGGGCAAATATGAAAATTACAGCATTGGTGTTGGTCATTTTTGTGGCCGTGTTTCATGTATTGGTGATGGCGTTGGAGATGTTTTTTTGGGATACACCAACCGGTCACAAGGTGTTTGGTCTGACCGCCGAAACTGCAAAAATTACAGAAAAACTAGCGATGAATCAAGGGCTTTATAATGGTTTTTTAGCGGCCGGATTATTCTGGGGTGTGTTGAAAAATCGCTTCGACGTGAAAGTATTTTTTCTTATATGCGTAGTTGCGGCCGGCGTGTTTGGGGCGGCAACAGCAAAGCCGTCGTTGCTATTTTCGCAAGCCCTTCCAGCAGTATTGGCGCTGGCTGCCGTATGGTTGGCGCAGAAAAAAGCAGAGTCACGTTAGGAATGAGACGTCCGATAATACAACTTCAAATTAAATGAGCGATTAAACATGAAAAAATTATGTCTATTAACCCTGTTGTTTGTCGGTGTCCCAGCCGTAGCGCAGGATACGCAAACTATTGGTCGTGAGACCAAGCGCACTGTGGGGAACGTGGTGCGGATGGACTACGGTGATGCAGCTTGTTACATCACGTTTAAAGACGATAAAGGTGAGGAGTTTGATGAAGTTGCTGACTTTGCGGTCTGTGATCAAAAGCCTAATATCGAAGGCAAGCGAATTCGCATGAGCTACACTCAAAGCAAGATCATGTCCCCCGAGTGTCAGGGCGACATGAAGTGTAAAAAGACCCAAACTGTGGCTTTGATTACCGCTGCCAAGATTGAACCGCGTGGGAACAGCGCTGCTGGCAACACCGCGGGCAACACTGCAAGCAGCAAAGTAGCTACTAAACCAGCCGGCCAAGCATCGTTCTGTACGGGTTTGGAAGTGAGCGTATTTACCTGTAAAAGCGGCGTAAAAATGGCCTCGGTCTGCGCCTCGAAAACGCACAGCAAAAATAAAGGATACCTGCAATACCGTTTCGGTAAGTTTGACGCATTCGAACCACTAGAAATGACATGGCCAGAAAGTGAAGTAGTGCCCTCTAAGGCGGCTAAAGGCGAATACACACCTTTTGCTGGTGGCGGTGGCACACATCTACGTTTTACCAAAGGCAATACCAGCTATATCGTGTACTCCGGCACTGGCCGTTGGGGCCCTAAAGGCGAAACAATGGATAAGCAGGGTATTGCAGTTGAGCGCGATGGCAAGCTGATTGCTAACCTCAAGTGCGCAGTAATGGGTGAATCTGAGCTCGGTCCAGATTGGTTTGAGAAGAGCGGTATTCAGCCTTCTGACAAGGAGTTTGTTTTTCCTTAATAATAGTGGATCACGTGTTGGCCGTTAGAGAAGAATACCGAATTTGGTATTCTTCTCTGACTAGACGGTTCAGCTATTCCTTATCAATTCTGCAATATTGGTGCCGATGCTAACTCGCTTTATTTAAGTTAATCGCATACCAATCGACACGACGGGTACTAATCATAATTGCCGCCAATACGCTAAATAGCAACACGGAACCCAATACCAGAGCGTGATCCTCGCTGCGTAGCAATATAAATAGTGCGCCATAAAGTCCGCCAAGCATAGCGCCAAACGCTGCGCCGCGTAACAAACTGTGCAGCACAAAACTCACGTAAAACGCGATAAGGCTGGCGCATGCTCCGGCGGCTATCGCATAGGCTTGGCTAAATTCGAGGTGTTCTGATAAAGACGTGAGTAAGAGGTAGAACATCGCTAATGCGCCACCCACGAGCAGGTATTGAATCGGGTGAATATTCAAGCGCTTAAAAATCTCAAAAGCAAAAAATGCAATCAAGGTTAAGCCGATAAACAGCACTGCATATTTTGCGCTGCGTTCTAATTGTTGGTACACATCGGCGGGTTGAATGAGTGATACGCCAAAGCCATTTTGCGCAAACGCATTGCATCGTTCTACGGTAGCCATGCAGTCACCATAGGCTTTGCTGATGTTGGTGGAAAAGTCAGAAACACGCCATTTTGCGGGAAAGGCAGCGGCGTTTTCCGCACCTTTTGGGTCGGGCAAATAGCGACCGTAAAAACTCGGGTGCGCCCAATTAGAATCCAAATTTACCGATGTATTTTTACCCGTTGGCACGAACCAAAGCGTTTCCATCCCCTGTAGCTCTAGGGTGAAATTAAAATCAAACTCGTGGGCAATGGCGGCATCAAACACCCCAAGATCAGCGCGCACACCAGCGGCAATGCTTGGTGCGCTAGCACCGGCTTGAAAGGCAATTTTTTCTTCTGCTACATTGAGAATGGGCACGTTTTTAATGCCGCGCGCATCGGCAATACCCACAATAAATTGCGCTCGCCCTATGGTAATTTCGCCGGGCTTGCTTGCTGGTAAATAGTTTTTTGGCAGTATAAAACGGCCTTTGAAGCTTAATGGGGCTGTATACAAACGAGCAGTGTAAATACCGCGTTTTTTTACGAAAGTATCAAGTTTGCCCGTCACGTCGAGTGATTCTGGTAACAGCGCAACTTGCTCATTCACAATCCGCGTCTCGCGCTTTTCTACATCGCGGCCCTTATCGTCTTTAACGGTACTGACGTCAATAATTTTGCGCGTATAGGGAATCAGCAGCACAGGGCCTTGTACTGATTGCGCTCCCGTAGAGCTAGCTGCAATTTCGCGCAATACACCCTGTTGCAAATTTTTGCGTTCGCTAATCAAACCCATAATCATGCCCATCGGCAGTATCAGTACAATACCGATAATGAGTAAAATTACGATCCGCTTCCAAAGACTTTTCTGTTCCATGCGCTGCTCCCGTTTTTATAAAGTGAGCAATCAATTTAGCGGTGTATTGTGGCTAAAACATGGCGACAATGAGGGCGATAGTGCGTTTTACTGAACGGTCTGCATGAATTTAATTGCCTGAAGAATCCTAAAAATAGGGCATCTTCAACGGCTATAGGTGGTTTTTCTAGCCACCCGCCATCATCCGTACCGACTGCAAGGTAGCGGCATTGCCATCAATCAGTGCAACAACCGCCACGCCAATAAAGCGCGCGTCAGTATCAAACACGCTGTATTCGGTATTGATGGCAGCAGGCGTTGTCAACGGCCATTCAATACGTGGCATTTGACCTTGCTTTAAACTGCGGGCGGCGTCATGGCTAATGCTTAAGCGCGTTAAATCAGCGACGAGCGATTCAGCGGGTTGTAGCAAGGCGATGCGCTCCTGTGCGCTAAGGGCTTCGAGTTGCGCCAAAGTATGCGCCTGCTCGATGTGCATACCGCCAGTGCCGGTACGCCGTAACCCCGTTAAATAGGCACCGCAGCCCAGTGCGCGGCCAATATCCTCAGCCAATACGCGTACATAGGTACCTTTACTCACGGTCACGTCCAGCACCAAAACGTTGGCGTTTAAGCTTGCCACCGCAATATCGTAAATTGTAATCGCGCGCGCTTCACGCTCTACCTCCAAGCCTTGACGCGCTAATTTATATAAAGGCACGCCATCGCGTTTGAGGGCAGATGTCATTGGTGGAATTTGTGTCTGTGCACCGATAAACTGCGGTAGGAGTTTTGCGAGTTTGTTGGCATCTACGTCCACCGCAACCGGTGCCGATAGGATACCTTCCGTATCGCCCGTGCTACTGGTTTGGCCTAAGCGCAACGTAGCGCGATAGCTCTTTTTAGCATCTAATAAGAATCGCGAAAATTTGGTTGCTTCCCCGAAACAAAGTGGCAGTAATCCAGTAGCAAATGGGTCCAAGGTGCCTGTATGACCTGCTTTTTCTGCATTTAGCAACCATTTCGCTTTGCCTAATGCTTGGGTCGATGAAAAGCCTTCAGGTTTATCCACTAAGAGTACGCCATCAACGGCAACACGGGAGTGCGTTTTTTTTTCTTGGGTCATGGCGCAGCGCAATTTTTAAGATGCGCTATTATCGTTGATGTTGGAGCTTCTGCGATTTATGGTCGAATGCTGGCGATTGTGAAATAATATAGAATGAAGTTTGAATACGAACCTGCGAAGCCGCGTCAAATTACACGAAGCACAAAGTTAGCTTTGAAGAAGGTGCATCAGTTTTCGGCGATGAAATGGCAAACACATTTGCTGATCCTGACCATTCTTTGGGCGAAGCACGTTGGCTTATGTTCGGCTTTTCGCGTTCCTCTCGTTTATTAGCGGTAATCTACACTTATCGGCGCGGAATATACCGAATCATTAGCGCAAGGCTAGCAACTAAATATGAAAGAAAAATCTATGAAGAAGACTGATGAAATGCGTGTAGAGTATAAGTGCGAAGACCTAGGAGAGGGTGTGCGTGGAAAGCATTTTAATGCGTTTAGTAAAGGTAGCAGTCTTGTCTTGCTAACGCCAGAATTATCTAAAATTTTTCCGACGAATGAAGCAGTGAACGCGGCACTAAGTTCTTTGGTGGATGTGGCGCGTTCAGCGACTGGTACGGCGTCTAATATGCGGAGGACGAGGCAGAAAGTAGTTTAATGCCATGCACTCAAATCGGTGTGGCTGTTGCAACCGGTAGGTAACGCATTGTTGCGTTAATTTACGGATTGATTAGGTTTTTAAGGCTGGTTGATTATCTAGTTGGTGGCTTTACCACAAATATTTTAAACAGTAATTTAAATGGAGTTTTCATGGTTAGAAAAAAAATGAATGCAGCTGCTCCGACAGATGCAGAGGAGTTATCGCGCGAGTCGCCCTCTTCGCTGTCGAAACGCAGCAGAGCGTTAGTTTTTATCAGCCATGACAACCGAGATGCTGACTTAGCTGAGGCGTTTTCAAACCTTTTGACTGACGTTAGTGCAGGTACCCTAAAGTCGTTTCGTTCATCGGATAAAAAGGGAAGCTCAGGGATTGAGTTTGGGACTGAGTGGTATAGCGCGATCATGTCTCAACTTAGTGACGCCACCGATGTTGTTGCATTGCTAACACATCATAGTACAGATCGCCCATGGATTTTGTACGAGGCTGGGGTTGCGAAAGGTAAATTAGATACTAATGTTTTAGGAATTGCGTTAGGCGTACCGCTTGAGAGGGTGAGTACAGGCCCGTTTGGTCAGTTCCAAAATTGTGGTGATGACGAGGATTCGCTCACTAAGCTTGTCATTCAGCTTTTGAAGCGTAATCCAGATGCCTCCCCTAGGGAGGAGGCTGTTAAGCTTCAAGTACAGGTGTTTCTGGAAGGAATAAAAAGTTTGATTTTAAAGAAGGGAAAACCTTCGTCGACTGTCTCCGACGAGTCGAATGTTGCCAAGCTTTTTGAGGAGGTAAAAATCATGGTACGCGAGCTACCAGGACGAGTGGATGAACGTGTACGAGTTGTCGGTCGAAAAGGTGGAATGAAACGACGTGGTTTTCATCCCATGATGTTGGAAGAGTTCTTATTTAGACAGAGGCCGAATTCAGGTAAACATGGTGCCGCTACAAACTGGTTGCTATTTCTTTCGATCATCGCTGATGATAAACCTTGGCTTTTCGAACTTGGGCAGGAGCTGTATCGCGCACTCCGAGAGAGGGATGATACGGCGATCGAAGCGGCTGCCTTAGAGTTGAAGACCGCACTTGAATGTTTAGGCGATGAACCATTTTTCCGAGATTTTTTTCGTACAGAGGATGATGATTTCTTTTTTCTTCTTCAAGTATTACCTCAAATGATTGACCGATTTATCCATGAGACAATTTTCAGCTCGGCAGCGATTCACCAAAGACTCTTTAGTCAAGACGACATTAAAAAACCACGAAAACTTAAATAAATTGGAGATGACGCCTGACGTTATTCATTTGCCCAAAATTGTGGTGAACCAATTCTACTAAAACACAATACGCGCTGAGGAAGCAAACTCGGCAGCGACGTGCAGTTTGGTGTTTTGTCAGGCTTACGTGCCTACCTCAGATTAAGTCTCAATCAGATGGCAAAATATTTTTGTTCGAAACAAGGTTAGTACGTACGATTATTTTTAGATTGCTAACTATTTTAGTTGTAGCTTAAAGATCACTTCCTAACCGGCGGTAAATCCGTACAAGTCCCTTCAAATACCTCCGCTGCCATGCCGATTGACTCACCCAAGGTTGGGTGTGCGTGAATGGTGCGGGCGATGTCTATGGCATCGGCACCCATTTCAATTGCCAATACTATTTCGCCTATCATGTCGCCAGCGTGGGTGCCAACAATGGCGCCGCCGATGATGCGGTGGGTTTCGGGATCGAACAGTAATTTAGTGAAGCCTTCATCGCGGCCATTGGCAATGGCGCGACCGCTCGCTGCCCAAGGGAATACGCTTTTTGAAAATTTAATACCTTTGGCTTTCGCATCGTCCTCAGTAATGCCCACCCAAGCCACTTCAGGGTCGGTATACGCCACACTAGGGATCACGGTAGCATCAAAGTAGGCTTTGTGACCACAAGCGGCTTCAGCGGCCACATGAGCCTCGTGCACGGCTTTGTGGGCAAGCATGGGTTGGCCAACAATATCGCCGATGGCAAAAATATTGGCAACATTGGTGCGCATTTGTTTGTCGGTAGCGATAAAGCCGCGATCACTCACGTTGACACCAGCGCGATCCGCGCTAATTTTTTTGCCGTTCGGTGATCGACCAACGGAAGTGAGCACCATATCGTAGCGCTCTGGTGGCAACAGCGCGCCATCGCGTTCAAAGGTAACCCAAACGCCGTCAGCCTTAGCATCCACTGCAACGGTTTTGGTTTTTAGCATGATGTTATCGAAGCGTTTTTCGTTTACTTTTAACCATACCTTTACCAGATCACGATCCGCTCCTTGCATCAGGCCGTCCATCATTTCGACGACGTCTAAGCGTGCGCCAAGTGTGGAATAAACTGTGCCCATTTCTAAGCCAATAATACCGCCGCCGATGACGAGCATTTTCTTCGGGATTTCGCGTAGTTCCAGCGCACCGGTGGAATCAACAATCCGTGGATCATCCGGTATGAAAGGCAGACGCACTACTTGGCTGCCTGCGGCAATAATGGCTGATTGGAATTTGATAACTTTTTTGTCGCCAGTTTTGGCTTGGCCGTCACCGGTGGTAACTTCAACTTCCACATGGAAGGCATCTAAAAACTGCCCTACGCCGCGCACAATTTCAACCTTACGCATTTTCGCCATGCCTGCTAAGCCAGTGGTGAGCTTGCTCACCACTTTATTCTTCCAGCCGCGCAGTTTGTCTAAATCAATGGTTGGTTTGCCATAGCTAAAGCCGTGATCTGCCAACGCGGCCGTTTCATCGGCCACAGCCGCTATGTGCAATAGGGCTTTGGATGGAATGCAACCAACGTTTAAACATACGCCACCAAGTTGAGCATAGCGTTCAACGATAATTGTTTTTTTGCCTAAATCAGCAGCCCGGAACGCCGCTGAGTAGCCGCCAGGACCCGCGCCAAGCACTAATACCTCACACTCAAAATCAACTTTTCCAGTGTATTTTGCTGCTGCGGGTGTTGCTAGAGGCATGGCTGAAGCAGCTTTACTTACTGGTGTTTCCACCGCATTGCTTGGAGCGGCTTTGGGTGCTTCTACGGGTTTTGTTAGGATAGCTGTTGCTTCAACCACTTCCAGCATCAATACCACGTGTCCCATCGACACTTTATCGCCCAGCTTTACTTTAAGTTCACGCACAATCCCAGTATGCGATGCTGGGACTTCCATCGTGGCTTTGTCACTTTCTAGTGCGACTAAAGATTGTTCTTTGGTAACGGTGTCGCCAACTTTTACTAAAATTTCGATAACCGGAATATCAGCAAAATCGCCGATGTCTGGAACTTTTACTTCGATGAGTGATGACATGATTTTATCCGTCTAACGTAATTGGCAACGCTGAAAGTTAGCGTTGGGGCATTTATTGAATACCTGAAAATGCCTAAAATAGGGCGTTCTCAGGTATGTTTGAAGATATAGAGGCGCTATTTTTTATAAAACGAGCTTGCGTAAATCACTCATCACCGCGCTCAAATAGCTGGTAAAGCGAGCCGCCGCCGCCCCATCTACTACGCGATGGTCGTAAGAGAGCGACATCGGCAGCATTAATCGCGGTGCGAATTCTTTACCGTTCCATACTGGCTGCATTTTTGATTTTGACACACCCAAAATAGCGACTTCCGGCGCGTTAATAATTGGTGTGAAATAGGTGCCACCAATGCCGCCTAGTGATGAAATCGAGAAGCAGCCGCCTTGCATTTCTGTTGGGCTTAGTTTTCCATCGCGGGCTTTGCCAGCGAGCTCTGCCATTTCTTTGGCTATATCAACAATTGATTTTTGATCCGCATTGCGTATCACTGGTACCACTAAGCCATTTGGGGTGTCGGCTGCAAAACCGATGTGAAAGTACTTCTTCAGCACTAAGTTTTCACCACCGGGTTCCAGCGAAGAATTGAACTCGGGGAATTTCTTCAGCGCCGCAACACTGGCTTTAATTAGGAAGGCCAGCATGGTGACTTTAGTACCAGATTTCGACAGGTCTTCATTGGTGCTAACGCGAAAGGCTTCGGCGTCGGTAATGTCGGCATCGTCGTGTTGGGTTACATGCGGAATCATCATCCAATTGCGGGCGAGATTATTACCCGACAATTTTTTAATGCGGGAGAGTGCGCGGGTTTCAATCGTGCCGAACTTGGTGAAATCGATATGCGGCATTTCCGGGAAGGCAAAGCTGCCCCCACCGGATTTTGCAGCCGGTTTGGCAAGCTCTGTTTTCACAAACAGCTGAATATCTTCTTTGGAAATACGGCCTTTTGGTGCTGTGCCTTTTACACGTGTGAGGTCGACCCCTAATTCACGAGCAAACGCCCGCATAGAGGGTGACGCATGCGCCCGTGCAGTCGCGCCCACATGGGTGCCAGCATTGCCTAATGGGGCAGATACGGGCGCTGGTGGGGGTGGCATAGGTGCAGCGAGGATAGCGGGGGCAGGTGATGGTGCTACGGCAGCGGCTGCGGGCGCAGATGCCACAGCAGCCGTAGGTGTAGCCACGATGACCGCGTCTGCTGTCGCTTCCAGCACCAACACTAATGCGCCCATCGATACCTTATCTCCCAGCTTTACTTTGATTTCGCGCACGATACCGGCGTGAGAGGCTGGCACCTCCATTGTGGCTTTATCGCTTTCCAACGCCACCAATGATTGTTCTTTAGCGACGGTATCGCCAACCTTTACCAATATTTCGATGACTGGAATATCGGTGAAGTCACCAATATCGGGTACTTTTACGTCAACTAGATTTGCCACGCAAATCCTCCTTATATTTTCAGCGTCGCAATGTTGTTAGGCAATGCGACGCTGTTAGTTTTGCTTTGCTTGCAGTCAATACTGAACTAGCGGATTGTTACTAAACCGTCCAAGGAGCCGGCTTAGTAGTGTCAATACCGTATTTCTTGATCGCGTCAGAAACCACCGACATTTGAATTTGCCCCTCGTCAGCCAACGCTTTTAGCGATGCCACCACTACATAGTAGCGATTGACTTCGAAGAATTTACGCAATTGTTTGCGCGTGTCGGAACGGCCAAAACCATCCGTGCCTAAAGTGACAAACTTGCGGTCGTTAATATAGGGACGAATCTGCTCAGGGAAGCTGCGCATATAGTCAGTAGACGCAATCGCCGGGCCGCGACGGCCTTTTAGCATTTGCGCTACATATGAAGGCTTTTGCACTTCTTGGGGGTTGAGCAAAGCTTGTCGTTCTGCGGCCATACCGTCGCGACGTAGCTCCGTGAAGCTGGTACAAGACCAGATATCGCTGACAACGCCCCAATCAATTTCCAGCAATTCCGCCGCCGCAATGACTTCGCGGAAGATGGAACCAGACCCCATGAGTTGCACGCGCGGCTTTTTAGTTTCTTTCGATTCGCGGAATAAATACATACCCTTCAAAATGCCCGCTTCCGAACCTTGAGGCATGGCCGGATGGGTGTAGTTTTCATTCATTACGGTGACGTAATAGAAGATGGTTTCCTGCTTTTCGTACATCCGGTGCATGCCATTTTGCATGATGACAGTAAGTTCGTATGCAAATGTCGGGTCGTAGGAAATACAGTTTGGAATCGTGGCTGACATTAAATGCGAATGGCCGTCTTCGTGCTGTAAACCCTCGCCATTCAAGGTGGTACGACCTGATGTGCCGCCTAGTAAGAAGCCGCGTGCCTGCATATCGCCTGCAGCCCAAGCTAGATCGCCGATACGCTGGAAGCCGAACATAGAGTAGAAAATGAAAAACGGAATCATGTGCTGGCCGTTGTTGGCATAGCTTGATCCTGCCGCCATCCAAGAACAGAAAGCACCCGCTTCGTTAATACCTTCCTGCAATATTTGGCCGGTTTTAGCTTCTTTGTAGAACATCAACTCGCCTGAGTCTACCGGTTCATAAAGCTGTCCTACACTTGAGTAAATACCAAGTTGACGGAACAAACCTTCCATACCAAAGGTGCGCGATTCATCAGCAACAATCGGCACTAATAATTTGCCAATTTCTTTATCGCGTGTCAAGGCGGTGAAGAAGCGTACAAATGCCATCGTAGTAGAAATTTCGCGCTCTTCCGTGCTTGCCATCAAGTTTTCAAAGCTAGAAAGTGGCGGTACTTTTAGTGGGTCTAACTTGTGATGGCGCACCGGCATAGAGCCGCCCAATTTTTCCCGAGATGCGCGCATATACTGAATCTCAGGGCTATCTTCTTTGGGTCGATAGAAGGGGGTGTCGGCAATGACGTCATCAGAAATTGGAATATTGAAACGATCGCGGAACGCCTTCAACGCGTCTACGTCCATTTTCTTTTGTTGGTGCGTAATATTCTGACCTTCGCCAGCCTTACCCATGCCGTAACCTTTAATGGTTTTGGCAAGAATTACCGTTGGTTGGCCTTTGTGGGTGGTGGCGGCCGCATACGCTGCGTACACTTTGTATGGATCATGACCGCCTCGATTCAAACGCCATATATCGTCGTCTGACATGCTGGCAACCATCTTTTCTAGCTCAGGATATTTGCCGAAGAAATGCTTGCGCACATAGGCACCATCGCGGGCTTTATAGTTTTGATATTCGCCGTCTACCGCTTCCATCATGCGGCGCTGCAACAATCCATCATTATCTTTAGCCAGTAGCGGATCCCAGTATCTACCCCAAATCACTTTTAGCACATTCCAACCCGTGCCACGGAAATCAGCTTCGAGTTCCTGAATAATTTTGCCGTTACCACGTACCGGCCCATCAAGGCGCTGGAGGTTGCAATTAACAACAAAAATTAGATTATCAAGATTTTCGCGTGCGGCAAGTGCAATCGCACCTAGCGATTCCGGCTCGTCCATCTCACCATCGCCCATGAAAGCCCAGACTTTGCGACCTTCTGTATTTTGGATGCCGCGATTGTGCAAATACTTTAAGAAACGCGCTTGGTAAATCGCTTGAATTGGACCTAGTCCCATCGATACGGTAGGGAACTGCCAAAAATCTGGCATTAGCCAAGGATGTGGGTAGCTAGAAATGCCTTTGCCATCAACTTCGCGGCGGAAGTTTTCCAGATGGTCCTCGGTTAAGCGGCCTTCTAAAAATGCCCGAGCATAGACACCGGGAGCTGAGTGACCTTGCATAAACACCATATCACCACCGTGGGTGGCGCTAGGCGCATGCCAAAAGTGATCGAAACCGACGTCATACAGAGTTGCAGCAGATTGAAAGCTGGCAATATGACCGCCAAGCTCAGAGTTTTCGCGGTTGGCACGTAGCACCATGGCCACAGCATTCCAACGGATGAGTGAGCGAATGCGATGTTCAATTTCGGGGTCACCCGGTGGGGAGGTTTCCTGTGCCGTAGGAATCGTATTGATGTAGGCGGTATTGGCAGAGTAAGGCAAATAGGCACCTGAGCGGCGCGCTTTGTCTACTAATTGCTCTAGTAAAAAGTGGGCGCGTTCGGGGCCATGAGCCTCCAGAACGCTTTCCAAAGATTCAAGCCATTCCCGAGTTTCCTGGGGGTCGAGATCATTTTGCAAAAAGTCGGGGTGGTTCATACTCTCCTCTTTAGCTACATATTTTTTGACAAGCCGTAATTAGAACCCAAATGTTGAAAAACTACAATAAAAGGCGGTAGCTAGTCTGAGATTTTTGATTGATTTGTTGATGGGTGTCGCAAAAATTGCCACCGAAATAACCGAATCCGACGCAAATGATAGAAACAGCATGAAGTAGCGTTAATATCGTCAATATAAACAAAGGCTTGCAAGAGTTTCTCGGCGTGGTTCCTTAAAAAACTTTTTTAAGTTATTATGCTTATAGGAGTTGAAAAAATATTTGGTGTTTTGCGGTGTTTGTGCAACATAATTTGGGAATTGATTGTTTTTAGTTTTGGTTTTCTAACCCTTGAACAGGTATTAGATTCCATTGTGATTCAGTTTTTAATTATGCAAAAACAGGCGTTGCAACGCGAAATAGTGAACAAAAACAACACAAACTGGGCATTTCCGCACACAATTGAAGATTTACATATTCACGATTTTCGAATCTAAGCGTATATTGCAGGTTGGTGTTTGCTCGTTCTGAAGATGCATATTCTGGAATGGGTCGGTCAGTGAATAAAGTAGGTTAATTGCATCAAATGGTATTTAATCGCTGTACAGCTACACGCAGTAGACCTAGTAAAAAGACAAGTAGGGCGCATTTTCGTGCGTAATATGAATCACTCATGCGCACGGTAGGGTTTGAATTGGCGCAAAAATATGCGTAATTTGAAAGCGTTTTTATAAGAGAAGGTCGCGGGAGGCCTAGTGGGTTTAACACAAGCTCTGCAAATAGTGAGCATGACTGATCCAGGTAGAGTGCGGGGTCATAATGAGGATTGCGTCGAAGCTCGACCAGAAATTGGCATCGTCGTGCTCGCCGATGGTATGGGCGGTTATAACGCGGGCGAAGTCGCAAGCGGTATGGCTACGTCGTTGATTTGTAACGGCTTGGCAGCGCAGTGGAATATCAAAGACGTCAGTAAGCTACATCGTGATAAATCATCGGAAAAGTCGCAAAATTTAATTCGTGACCAAGTAGCATCAACAAATGCGGCGATTTTTGATGCATCGCAGCGCGATCCGCAATGTGCGGGTATGGGTACAACGTTGGTTGCATGCCTCTTTCATGATAATTTCTTAACGGTAGGCCATATTGGCGACTCTCGGCTTTATCGAATGCGTAATGATACGTTGGAGCAAGTAACACGCGATCATTCCTTGTTGCAAGAACAAATTGATTCTGGTTTGATTACGCGGGAAGATGCGCGGTCATCCCATAATAAAAATTTAGTAACGCGCGCGCTGGGTATTGATCCAGAAGTTGAGACCGAAATTCATAGCTACGAAGTACAGGTGGGAGATTTGTACCTGATGTGCTCAGATGGCTTGAACGACATGATTGAAGATGAGGAAATTCAGATGACTCTGATTGCCTTACGTTCAAACTTGGAATTGACGGCGCAGCAATTGGTACAAGCAGCAAATGATGCTGGTGGACGCGATAATATTTCGGTGGTTTTGGTTCGAGTAGTAAGTGATTTTTCAGTACCACGCGGATTGTTGGCGCGGGTGAAATCTTGGTTTGGTTAAGTTGCAATTTTGTGGGCTTGCATTAACTAAATTTAATGGTCGGATGCAGTATCTATAACAGTTTCCAACGCGGTTTGCAGTCAAGTTGTGGAGGAGTCTACAACGCCAGCAACGCGTAATTTCGGGGATTTAGAACTATGGCAAAACTAATTTTAAGCGTTGACGGAACAGTATTGAAGGAAGTTTCTTTAAACAAGGAACGAACCATGCTGGGTCGTAAACCACATAACGATATTCAGGTTGATAATTTGGCTGTCTCAGGTGAGCACGCTGCCATTATCACCATTTTGAATGATTCCTTCATTGAGGACTTAAACAGTACCAATGGTACATTGGTGAATGGTAAGCCAATCAAAAAGCACTTCTTACAAAACAATGATGTGATTGAGATTGGTAAGCATAAGCTGAAATATTTCAATGATGCGCCGGTTGCGGCAGCATCGAATGATTTCGAAAAAACCATGATCATTCGCAAGCCCGCGGCTTCAGCGGCTGCACCGGTAGCGAGTGCACTGGCTGAAGCGCAAAGTGCCTCGAAACTAGCTGCTTCGGCGTCTGTAGCGCCGCCAATCACGCCAATCGCAACGCCTGCCCCAATGCCTGCTACTGCTACACCGCACTCCAGCATGCGTGAGGCAGCCATACAAGTGCTTTCTGGGGCCGCTGCTGGCCGTACACTAGATTTAGTTAAAACGCTGACCACCGTCGGTAAGCCTGGCTTGCAAGTGGCTGTGATCACCCGCCGCCCCAATGGCTTTTTTATTACGCATGTTGAGGGAGCCAATTTCCCCACGGTGAATGGTGTAGCCCTTGGTGGACAAGCCAGCCAGTTGAGTGATCATGATTTGGTTGAGATCGCCGGAATTAAGATGGAGTTTTTCTACAAGCCTTAGGTTAAGCTCGAATAGCGTCTGGTAGATTTCTGCCATTTCAGCTAGTTGGGTTTAATTTCTTAGTCCAAATACCGCGGATTTTTCTTTCAGATGCGTATAAAAATACTAGGGTGTAGCGGCGGAATAGGTGGTTCGTTGCGAACAACTGCCATTCTTGTCGATGATGACATCCTAGTCGATGCTGGTACTGGTGTGGGCGATTTACCCATTGATGCCTTGGCAAAAATAGATCATATTTTTGTTACACATGCGCATCTGGATCACATCACCAGTATTCCTTTTTTGGTAGATACTGTTTGCTGGATGCGCGATAAGCCGCTGACAATCCACGCCACTGCTGCGACGTTGCAAGTCTTGAAAGATCATATTTTTAATTGGAAGATATGGCCGGATTTCTCGCAAATCCCTGATGCCGAATCCCCTTTTATGGCATTCAAAGAGGTGGTGGTCGGTCAAACGGTAAACTTGGCGGGGCGTAAATTTACGCCAGTTCCGGCAAATCACGTTGTGCCGGCAGTAGGCTATCTGCTTGATAGTGGTCGCGGTAGTTTTTTATTCAGCGGTGATACCAGCATCAATGATGCGCTATGGAAAATTGCGAATGAGACTGCGAATTTAAAGTATCTGGTGATTGAAACCGCATTCTCAAATAAAGAGCGAGAAATTGCTATTGCGTCGAAGCATTTGTGCCCAAGTATGTTGGCATCGGAGCTTGCAAAGCTTACGCAAAATGTAGAAGTGTATATCACCCATTTGAAACCCGGTGAGGTACAGCTCACTATGGCTGAAATCGAAACCGATGCAGCCAAATGGAAACCCAAAATGCTCGAAGCTGGGCAAATATTTGAAGTATAGTCGCCGCGTCAATTGACGCGCACTAAATTATGAGGCGTGCCAAACATGAGTGCAGTGCTTGAGCCTAAGGCGGGGGCAGGTAATCCCGTCGCGGATATTTCGTCAAAACTCGCGTTTTCGAAAAAACTGCAAGCTGTTACTAACCGTATTCACTCCACTGCCAATGTGGATGAAATTATGTTGGACGTAACACGAGATATCTGTCAGTTATTTGATGCGGATCGTCTAACGATATATACAACGTCAGAAGATGGTCAGTCCATCGTTTCCAAGATTAAATCGGGGCTAAATTCATTTAAAGATATTAAGCTGCCGTTATCTGAAAATTCTATTGCGGGTTGCGCTGCGTTGAATCGCCGCTTTATGAATATTCACGACGTCTACGATGACGCGGAGTTGAAGTCGTTCTCGCCTAATCTGGCGTTTTTAAAAGCGGTGGATCAACGCACCGGATATCGCACCAAGCAGATGATGGTTACGCCGATTGTGAGCACCGATGGTGCCGAGCTATTGGGTGTAATTCAAGTCATCAATCACTTACCCGGTGATCCGTTTCCCCCGCTGACTGAAGAGGGCATGGTTGAGTTGTCTAAAACACTCGCCATTGCCTTCAAAGTACGTCAGCAAGTGCCGGGGCAAATTCGTTCCAAGTTTGAATACTTAGTGGTAGACAACGTTATTTCCGAGGGGGAATTAGAGTTAGCAACGCGCACAGCGCGCCGTAAAAATCGCAATGTCGAAGATATTTTGGTTGATGAATTTCAGGTAAAGCCGCAGGCGCTAGGTGCCGCGCTCGCAAAATATTTCGGTGTTGAATACGAACCCTTCAAAGCTGATCGAATTAAGCCAATTGATTTACTCAAGTACATCAAGAAAGATTATGCCGAAGGCGCTAACTGGCTACCTATTGAAGATAGTAAAGCCGGTTTGATTGTAATGACCACGGACCCGGAGCACACCAAAAGCTCGCGTGTTGTTGAGAATATTTTCCCGAAGCAAAAGCCGCTTTTTAAGGTTTGTACTCAGCGTGATTTTACCCAGACAGTCGCGCAGTTTTTCGGGGCTGATAGCGGCTCATCCGACTCTATCGGTGACATGCTGTCGAGCATGGATGATGATGAAGGCTCAACGACGGAAATAGTTGGTGATGAAGCATCTGCAGCATCCGATAACGAGCTCGTTAAGCTTGTAAATAAAATTATTATCGATGCTTACAATCAAGGCGCATCGGATATTCATATTGAGCCGGTTCCAGGTAAAGCAAAAACGGGAGTTCGTTTCCGTAAAGACGGCACTTTGATGAATTACATTGAAGTACCGGCCAGCTATAGAAATGCGCTTACAGCGCGTTTGAAAATTATGTGTGATCTCGATATTTCGGAGAAGCGCAAGCCCCAAGACGGCAAGATTAAGTTCAGAAAATATGGCCCCCTTGATATTGAGTTACGCGTAGCGACTATCCCTACAGCCGGTGGTGTTGAAGATGTGGTGATGCGTATCTTGGCGGCGGGCGAACCTATTCCCCTTGATAAACTGGGCATCTTGCCTGCAAACCTAGCACGCCTCAAAGGTTGTGTGTCTAAACCCTACGGCTTGTTCTTTGTATGTGGCCCAACTGGTTCTGGTAAAACAACCACATTACATTCCGTCTTAGGTTATTTAAATACACCTGAAACCAAAATTTGGACTGCTGAAGATCCGGTGGAAATAACGCAAAAAGGCTTGCGCCAAGTACAAGTCAACGTGAAGGCCGGTTATACCTTTGCGATGGCGATGAAAGCTTTCTTGCGTGCTGACCCAGACATTATTATGGTCGGTGAGATGCGCGATAAAGAAACGACATCTACCGGCATTGAGGCTTCGTTAACAGGCCATTTAGTATTCGCGACCTTGCATACCAATAGCGCTACTGAATCGATTGTGCGCCTGCTCGATATGGGTATGGACCCCTTCAACTTTGCGGATGCCTTGTTGGGCGTATTGGCACAGCGATTGGCAAAGCGGCTGTGTAAGTGTAAGCAAGCCTACAATCCGTCGGCTGAAGAAATGAAAGCCTTCTTGACCGAGTACTGTCAGGAGCTAAAGAATACGCCAGAATTCTCAAAAGACCCTAATGCGGGCTACAAAAAAGTTTATGAGCAGTGGGGTAAGGATTATGCCAAAGACGGTAAATTTACCCTGTATAAACCTGTAGGTTGCGATGTTTGCGGCGGTTCAGGCTACAAGGGACGCCTTGGTTTACACGAGCTATTGCTCGGTACTGATTTATTGAAGAAACAAATTGTCGAGCACGCCCGTGTGGCGGAGATGTTAGCCACTGCATTGGCTGACGGTATGCTCACCTTGAAAATGGATGGCATGCAAAAAGTATTGGAAGGTACGACGGATATGGTGCAAGTACGTGCGGTTTGTATAAAGTAACTGAGCTTATTCGTGAATCACAACGGAACAGCAAAACTCAAAAGTGTGGGGTCCAAGAGCAGTCCCGAGCGGCTGCTTCGCGCTCTTGAGTATCTAAATCAAATCGGTATAGCGCTTAGCCACGAAACTAATATTGATAAACTGCTACAGACGATTCTGACTGGCGCAAAAAATATCACTGGTGCCGATGGCGGTACGCTTTATCGTTTGGCTGACGACAAACTAAAGTTTGAAATTGTTCTTAACGATAGTCTTAAGATAGCGATGGGCGGTACCACCGGCATCCCCGTGCCTTTTTATCCTATTCCATTACGCCATGCTGATGGCACACCAAATAACAGTATGGTTGCTGCCTACTGCGCACTAAATGATAAGGCTGTAAACATTGCCGACGCCTACGCTACTGATGGCTTTGATTTTTCAGGCACGCGGAATTTTGATAAAAAAACCGGCTACCGTTCTACTTCCTTCTTAACTATTCCGATGAAAAATCACGAAGGTGAAATCATCGGTGTACTGCAATTATTGAATGCTAAAGACGGTGATGGCAATGTTTCAGTTTTTACCGAGGAAGACCAGCGCCTAGCTACCTCCCTCGCCTCACAAGCCGCCATCGCGCTGACCAACCGCATGCTCATGCTGCAATTAGAGCATTTGTTTGAATCGTTAATCGCTCTTATTAATACCGCGATTGACGAAAAATCACCGTACACCGGTGGTCATTGTAATCGCGTGCCAACGCTCACGATGATGCTAGCGGAAGCAGCAGCGCGATCTAAGGATGGCCCTCTGGCATCATTTCAAATGACGGATCGTGACCGCTATGAGCTAAAAATTGCCGGTCTACTACATGATTGCGGCAAAATCACCACACCAGTGCATATTGTTGATAAAGCCACCAAGCTGGAAACCATCTTTGACCGGATAAAATTACTGGATACGCGTTTTGAAGTACTGAAGCGTGACGCTGAAATTGCCATGCTGCGCGCGCAGGTAGAAGCCTTGGAAGCTGGCGATGTGACTGCGCGTGGTCGTGCCCATGCGCAATCAACTTATACGCAGGCGATGGCGCAAATTGAGTCAGACCGTGAGTTTCTCCGCAAGCAAAACATTGGCGGCGAACGTATGAACGCGGGCGATCAACTACGTGTGAAGCAGATTGCCGCGTTGCAATATACAGATGCTAGCGGCGACCGGGTTAATTTTCTGTCTAACGACGAGCGCGATAATCTAAATATTCCCTATGGCACCTTGATGCCGGCAGAACGGGAAATTATTAATCACCATATTGTAGCCACCATCAATATGCTCGAAGCCCTGCCGTGGCCCAAGCATTTGAAAAATGTACCAGAATACGCTGGCGGCCATCACGAGCGCATGGACGGCAAAGGCTATCCCAAAGGCTTAGTAAGAGATCAAATGAGTGTACAAGCTCGTGTAATGGGCATTGCGGACATATTTGAGGCGCTAACCGCAAAAGACCGCCCCTATAAACCGGGTAAAACCTTATCGGAATCCCTACATATTCTCGGTAAATTCAAGTTGAATGGTCATATTGATCCCGATTTGTTTGACGTTTTTGTCCGTGAAAAAGTGTATCTGAAATATGCAGAACAGTTTATGGATAAAGCGCAAATAGATGCTGTGGATGAAGCGCTGATCCCAGGATTTCCCAAAACTTAGGTGGTTGGACGTCTTGTGGTGTCGAGCATTGTTAACGCTGCCGCCACTGAGGTTGTCAGTCGAGATAGATAAACCTATAGAACCAAAATCTATAGCAATGTGGCGATTTATTAGCAATAAAGTGGCATCAAAATAACTGATAAGTGACATTTTTGGGCAGGTGGGGTAACTTACATTGGCAACAAAACGTAATAAGTGACGTCGCCGAGAAGATTTCTTACCTGGAACGTGCAAAACAGCACCTTGAATGCGGTTTAAATATGAAATGCGAAAGTTATTAGCAAGAATCACTGTCAAATAAAAGTTGGCACGGCTTCTGCTTATAACAAACTAACGCAAGGTATCGCGTAGTAACAAGCGAAGAAGCAAAGCAGCACAGATGTAGAAGCGCACTGGAAGTTTATTCTAATTAATTTATTTGGAGTTACACATGAAAACAGTACAAAAAGGTTTTACGCTTATCGAATTGATGATCGTTGTTGCGATTATCGGTATCTTGGCTGCAGTTGCATTGCCTGCTTACCAAGATTACACAAAACGCGCTAAGGTTTCAGAAGTTGTTTTGGCTCTGTCAGCTTGCCGTACAGCCATTACTGAAACTGTTGCAGCGACTGCGGCCGCTACTCTTCCTGCAGCTGGTGCATGGGGTTGTGAAGTTGCAGCTGGTGCAGGCTCCAAGTATGTAAAATCGGTTACTACTGACAATGCTGGTGTTGTTACAGCAACCGCGCAAGGTACTGGCGATGCAGTTAATATCGATACCAAAATTGTTACATTGGCTCCCTTCATTGGCGTTGCTCCAGGTACTGCGTTGACAAACACAGACGTGGGCAAGGTTATCTCTTTATGGGTTTGCGGTGGCGGTACTACTAACATGACACTTAAGATGTTGCCAGCTTCTTGCCGCGGTTAATTCTGTAGCGTTGTAAGGTGAGTTTTTCGTAGCAAAAGAAAGAGCACTCTAACTAGAGTGCTCTTTTTTATTTATTGACACATGCACGGCTAAATCAGCTTTTATGCTTACATATTGATTTCATGATTTGCCGTTTTAAAGAACGGCTCTAGCATTGTTGTACTCAAACTTTCTATGACAAAATCCAGAGCGACATTAACCCATCTTGCATTAAGTCTTTTCGTGGTTACCATCGTGGTTGCCATAATGGTTTTTATTTGGTATCCGCCACCGCTGTTTGCGATTCTGGGTGGTTATGGACTTTTGCTAATAATCGCTGGCGTGGATATTTGTCTTGGCCCACTTTTGACCTTTATTGTGTTCAAATCAGGGAAAAAGGGGATGACATTTGATTTGATCGTGATCGGCGTCTGTCAGTTAGCCGCTTTAGTTTACGGGCTGTACACCATAGCTGAAGTGCGGCCAGCATTTATGGTGTTTGCCAAAGATAGATTTGAATTGGTGCGGGCTACTGATATTCCCGTCGATAAATATGCGACGGCACTGAATCCGAAGTTTAAGAGCGTGCCTTGGTTTGGCCCACAATTTATTGGTGTTAAATTTCCCACGGAACCAAACGAGCAATTCCAGCTTATGACATCCTCGCTAAGTGGGGAACCGGACATCTATTTGTTGCCGAAATATTTTGATGATATTGAAGGGTCAAATGCCGCGATCATAAAATCGGCAAAGTCGCTCGAAATTTTGCAAAAACTAAATCCCACAAAAACCGACGAAATCGCGAATATCCCCAAAAAAATGGGATTGCTACCAACTGAAATTGGCTTTGTGGTAATGCGTGCAATTAGAGCTGATGTAGCAGTGTTAGTTAACACTAAAACTGGGAAAGTGCTAAGCATAGAAGTCTTAACGCCGTGGTGAGAGTCGCGTCGGAAGGCAGTCTTTCGTCGGTTCTAATTGCGGTGTATTGTATTGAATACAACCGAAGGTTTAACCGCTCGGCTGCACTGTGACGGCAAGAAGTTTTCTTAGTGCGCGGGTGTTTGGAGCTTGGCGAACTTCACGATATTTAGTCATCAGCGCATGCCCTGCGGCACGATTATTTTGTTGGACATGAAATATTACCGCAGAGCATAGAGCCATCTCCTGCAATATATCTATCTTTTTGAGCTCTGGAGTATCTAGTGTCTGTTGACCGAATGCTGCCATCGATGGCAGGTCACGCTTAGCAACTGCAGATAAAAAGTCTTGTACCAACTTGAAATGACTAGGCAATTTATCTTGAGCGCATCCAAATATTCCTTGATTTGAACGTGGATCCACAATTCCTTGGGGCAGATTAGCAGCTAGAAAAGCATGTACTCGAATAGTTGCGTGCAATGTCTCGTCATTCAGATCCAGTATTGTGCAGTGCCGTTGTGACGAAACCATAATGGCCAGATTTTTTCTCATGTCTTCATCTAATACGGCTGAAACTGGCCCCGAATTGTTCAAGCTCTTAGCGATTGCGAAAGCTTGTGACAGGTAAAAAAACCTTTGGTTGCTTGAATTTGTGTTTAATTCATAAGTTGTTAGGGGTGCACGCTTTTCAGGTGTGAGCAACTCTACAAATGGAATATAGGAAAATGGTAGTTCGAATAGATCATTTGGCACAGACTGCATAAACCTAGCTTTTGGTGCTAAGTGTGAAACTACTGGGTAATAATCCGAATTTGCTGCAAGCGAGCCTGAATTTATCAAGGGCTCTATCAGTTGCTTGTTGGCAACAAATCTAAAATTTAGATCATTTGCCTTGGTGAGGCCATGCCGTTTTAATTCATTCGCTAATTCGACGGAGCCAAATGACTGCGACGTAGACGCGCTAAGCTTTCCTTTATGTTGTGCAACGATTATTAAATCATTTGAATTTGAAATATACATATCGTAGTCAGAGAAGTTATTCCCCAATGCTTTCATCATAGAAGCTACGAGCGCAAAATCAATCTCGTAAAGCTGAATCCATTGCACTAAGATGCCATTTTCATTGAGGTGGTGCGGCAGAAATTTATAAAACTCTTCTGAAAATAAACTCGCTACACCGCTGACCCAAGGATTAGATGGTTCCGACACAATAAAATCATATTTTTTATTATTCCCCGCAAAATAAGTTTTGGCGTCGTCTAAGATTATTTTTGACCGCGGATCTGTGTACGCACGTGCATTGCGATCACCAAAAACTTGCGCACCTTCAATTACGGCAGATTCGATTTCGATTGTATCGAGCGCTTTTAGCTTGGGGTTGCCAAGTAGAATATGCGTTGAAATGCCAGAGCCAAATCCAATATTCGCACCGATGGTGGCCTCCGGCCGATACAACATTGGCATCAGCCCCAACATAATCATCGTTTCTTCGTCCGCTGACGGCTGTTTCGCAGTATTCATTTGTACCGCTGCATCTACTTTACCGTTGGTCGCAATCGCCATGTGACTGCCAGTTACCGAGGCAGAAATAGTGGCTGTCTTGCCATCGCGGTAATACAACACTTTAGAGTTTGTATCCAAAATAGCCTGCTTGAGCCGATAAACACCGGAGACCAACATTTTCTCGTCCAGTTTTGGTGAAAAAGCAACGACAACCACCGCAAGAATGCTCAGGCAAGTTGCAGTCAGATAGCGCGGTTGGCGAAGGCCATATAACTTGTGGAAAATCGCGACCCCGAGAGCAATATCAATCAGCGCTGCCAGTAGGATCGTTGACTTTAAGCCTAAAAAGGGCAGAAGTAGATGCACCGTAATGAATACCCCGCAAATTGCGCCGATAGTATTTGTGGCATAGACCTTCCCGATTGCTTGTTCCCCGCCGCCTGAACGCAGTAACGATGCCGTAAATACGGGTAAGGTCATCCCTGCAAAGAACGCGGTAGGAAACATGAGTAACATCGCAATCGCTGCGCTCGCGAGGTTAAATAGAACATACCCCCCCTCGTTCGGTGCGAGAGATGTTGTCAGATTAGCCACGCCGTAAAATGAAAGTTTGTAGCTAAAAATTGTGCTCAATGCTGCAAGCCCCATCAGCAGTTGCGCCCATCCTGCAATAATAAGCGGTTCTGGCAAGCGATCGATGCGTTTTCTAATCCAGAAACTTCCCAAGGCCAGCCCCGCAACAAACGAAGAAATCATGATTTCGAACGCATGCACGGTAGAACCGAGCGCCAATGCCAACATCCGTACCCATGCCACTTCGTAAACAAAAGACGAAAGACCGGTGAAAAACGCGCACCATAAAATTAGCTGCGCGTGGTGAGGTGCTTTTGTGTCGCTGACGTGCGATATTTCAATTTGTTTGGTGCCGGGGTTTTCCCCCCTTGAGATACTAAAAACCAAAACGCCAGCAAGTAAATTGATGATTCCGGCCGTAGCCATTGCGCCTGGCAAGCCGATGGCAGGAACTAGCAAGAATGTGGCTACAAGTGCACCAACGGCAGCGCCGATGCTATTGGTAAAGTACAGTGTGCCAAGCACTTCGCCGGTGACTTTGTCACTCAGTCGAATTAATCCTGTGCTCAACAACGGGAATGTCATGCCTAGTAGTACGCATTGCGGCAAAATTAATAGCGCCGCCCAACTCCATTTGAAAGCGCTCACCATAAATTCTGAGCCCAAGTTTGGCAGGATTGACGATTGAAAAACATCAGTTCCTTGCACAAATATGAAATGAAAACAGAGGGCGGCTATTCCCACAATCACTTCAATAATTGCATAGGTTCTTAGCACGCGCAGGCCGTGCCTGTTTACCAATTTAGAAGACCACCATGCACCAAACGCCATCCCCCCCATAAATAAGGCAAGAACAAGTGTCTGTGCAAACGCGGCATGCCCCAGCACTAAGCCCAAGTATCGCGTCCAAATAGATTGGTAAATTAGACCTGAGAAGCCTGAAAGCACAAACGCCAAAAAAGATACGGCGAAAACTTGCTTAGGGGTGAATTTCATTTTGAATGCTCCGATTGCAACTTGTTCTAGGAATAGGCCTGCTATAAGTACGATAAGTATTAACTAACAATTGGCTGTTGAGGAAACGCTGCGCACCATCTCTAAATGCAAAATCCCATCTTCGTCATAAGGTGCCGAAGTAGTCTTATACCCGAACGAAGCATAAAACTTTTCTAAATACATCTGCGCCCCGATTTTGTTACCCAAATCTGGAAACATCGCATCGCAATGCCGCAATGCTTCCCTTAACAGCGCCTTGCCATACCCCCCCGTGCGATACAACGGCGTAGTAATTACTCGGCCTATGCTGGGTTCAGTGTACTTCAATCCGGGGGGCACGATGCGACAATAGGCGGCTATTTCCTGCCCTACTTTGCCAACCAAATGCCAGCAGTTTGGATCAGCGCCATCTGCATCTAAAAATGGGCACTTTTGTTCTACAATAAATACGCTTTCTCTTGCTACCGAAATTTCATACCACTGTGCAGCGCTGAGTTCGTTGAAGTGTGAAAACGCCCACTCAATAAACGGAGAACAATTTGAAGACGCTCTATCTATAGGCATCGCCAATGTATTGGCAGCGTTCAAATCAGACACTCCCCACTTTCGCCAAATGCAACCAAGTTTCTACCACCGTATCTGGGTTTAAGCTCATCGCTTCAATCCCTTCTTCCATTAGCCACTGTGCCAAGTCTGGATAATCGCTGGGGCCTTGACCGCAAATACCGACATACTTATTGGCGCGTCGGCAGGCTTGTATGGCTAGCTGCAACATGCGTTTAACGGCGGGATCACGTTCGTCGAAAGCATGCATTACTAGGCCAGAATCACGGTCTAGCGCTAAGGTCAGTTGGGTCATATCGTTTGAGCCAATTGAAAAACCGTCGAAACGCTGTAAAAATTCATCGGCTAATATTGCGTTGGCAGGTATTTCGCACATCATCACAATGCGTAGATCGTTCTTGCCGCGCTCTAAACCAAAGTCTTTCATTATCTGCAATACGCCGTCGGCTTCTTTCAGGGTGCGTACGAAGGGCACCATGAGTTCGACGTTGGTAAGCCCCATCGTGTCGCGCACGGTACGCATGGCTTCGCATTCAAGTGCGAAGCATTCACGGAAGCTGGCGGCGATGTAGCGGGCGGCTCCGCGGAAGCCGATCATCGGATTTTCTTCTGTGGGTTCGTAGCGTGGGCCGCCAATCAAGTTACGGTATTCGTTACTTTTAAAATCGGACAAGCGCACGATTACTTTCTTCGGCCAAAACGCCGCCGCGATCGTCGCTACCCCTTCTACCATTTTATCGATATAAAACTGCTTCGGGCTGGCATAGCCGCGCGATTGTTTGGCCACATCAGCTTTTAATGGCTCTGGCAAACTCGCAAAATCTAAGCATGCTTTTGGGTGAATACCGATAGTGTTGGCAATAATAAATTCTAGGCGCGCTAAGCCAACACCTTCATTCGGTAGTTGCGCAAAGTCGAACGCCAGATGCGGATTACCCACATTCATGGCAATTTTTACGCCCACTTTAGGCATATTGCCTAGCGATACCGTATTGATTTCAAATTCGGTTTTGCCGCGATAGATAAAGCCGGTATCGCCTTCCGCACAGCTCACCGTTAAGAGCTCACCAGCATCAACAACATCGGTTGCATCTTCGCAGCCCACCACGGCGGGCACGCCTAATTCACGGGCGATAATAGCTGCGTGACAAGTTCGCCCCCCCCTGTTAGTCACAATCGCGCTGGCACGTTTCATCACTGGTTCCCAGTTCGGGTCAGTCATGTCGGTCACGATCACATCGCCATCCCTAAATTCGCCAATCTGACTAACGTCTTTTACAATACGTGCAACGCCTTGACCCACCTTGCCGCCAATGGCGCGACCTTCGGCAATAACGGAACCCTTGGTTGTTATTTTGTAACGGGTGAGGGTATCGGTATGCTTTTCCTGGCTTTTAACGGTTTCGGGGCGTGCTTGTAGAATATAGAGTTTGCCGTCACCACCATCTTTGCCCCATTCAATATCCATTGGGCAGCCGTAGTGCGCTTCGATACTTGCCGCATAGCCCGCAAGCTCGGTTACGTCAGCATCGGTGAGCGAAAAGCGCTGACGGTCAGCATCTGCTACGGGCACAGTCTGTACCGATTTACCCGCAACGCTGACATTACCAAAAATCATTTTGAGCGCTTTTGATCCCAAGGTACGACGCAAAATAGCGGGGCGGTTATTTTTTAAACACACCTTACTGACATAAAACTCATCCGGATTGACGGCACCCTGCACCACCATTTCGCCCAAGCCAAAGCTGGAGGTGATGAATACCACGCCATCAAAACCTGATTCGGTATCAATGGTAAAGGCAACGCCAGCAGCCCCAGTATCCGAGCGCACCATGCGTTGCACACCAGCGCTCAAGGCCACATCAGCATGCACAAAGTTTTTGTGTACCCGATAGGAGATTGCGCGATCGTTATAGAGGGAAGCAAATACTTGGCGTATAGCATCAAGTACATGCTCAATACCGCGAATATTTAAAAACGTTTCTTGTTGACCAGCAAAAGACGCATCTGGTAAATCTTCCGCCGTTGCGCTAGAACGTACCGCAAAAGACGCGTCTGGTGAGTCAACCGTTAGCGCAGCATAGGCGGTACGAATTTCTGCCTCTAAGGCGGGTTGTAAGGGTGCTGTTTCTATCCAGTGGCGCACTTCAGCGCCAGTTTTGGCAAGCGCGACCAGATCATCCACATCCAGCGCTAATAGGGTGGCGTTAATTTTTTCGGTTAAGCCATTAAAGCGTAAAAACTCGCGAAATGCTTCAGCTGTCGTAGCAAATCCACCTGGCACCCGCACGCCAGCTTGTGATAATTGGCTAATTAACTCACCTAGTGAGGCATTTTTGCCGCCAACGTGAGCTACATCGGTATTGCGTAGGCTGGAAAGGGGGAGTACGCGAGCGGAAGCTGAGAGTGACATGGCTAACCTAAGTAGATAAAAAAATTAGTGATAAAACTATCGCATAATTATAGCTTGCGTACGCCTTTAAACCTAGAAACAGCAGTTGACCGCTTAGAACTCTCGGGGAAGTTTGTATTTATTAGTGTTCAGCAGTTTCTGTATCTTCACCAGTTGGGTTAGTGCGCTACGAATGTGATTGCACAATTTTGAAACTCCCTAGCCGCGTTGCTCCTCCTAGCAGGGTGAAGCCTGCGTCGTCGTCGCGTCTTGCTAGGAAGTCCCAAAATCGTACACTCACATCCGTCCAACTGCCGTTTCTAGGTTAAAAACTGATCTTGCATTCATTGCAAGATGCACCCTAAGGAAAAATCATGCCTCAACGCCGCACCGCTTTTTTTGTTTCTGACCGCACCGCGATTACGGTAGAAATGTTGGCCAATTCCCTCATTACCCAGTTCGATGGCATTGATTTTGTGCGTAAAACCTTGCCCTTTGTCGATTCGATCGAAAAGGCGCGCGAGGTATTGGTCGAAATCGCTGCGGCAGGGCGTGCATCCGGAAAGCGTCCGTTAGTGTTCACTTCGCTGATGACTGACGAAATACGGCGTGAGTTATCAAAAGCCGAAGGCTTGGTGCTGGATTTATTCGAACGCTTTATCGTGCCGATGGAAGTTGAACTCGGTGTGAAATCCGCTCACGCTGTGGGTCGTAGTCACTCCGCCGGTAATTTTAAAGACTACAATCACCGTATTGAAGCCGTAAATTACACCTTAGCCCACGATGACGGCGTGACTAATCGTAACTTAGACGTTGCCGATATTATTTTAGTGGGGGTTTCCCGTAGTGGCAAAACGCCAACTTGCCTCTATATGGCGCTGCAATTTGGCATTAAAGCGGCAAATTACCCGTTAATTCCGGAAGACTTAACCAAAATGAAGCTCCCGCCGGCGTTGCTACCGCACAAACACAAAGTTTGGGGATTATCTATCGCGCCGGATCGGTTGCAACAAATTCGCACGGAACGCAAACCAGATAGTACCTATGCCTCGGCTGCAAATTGCCGTTTTGAGGTAGAAGCGGCAGAAGGTTTGATGCGCGATAACGGCATTGCTTTTTTAAATTCCACGACAAAAAGTATCGAAGAACTGGCCACAGTGATTTTGCATGAGGCGCAATTAATGCGCCGCGTTTATTAGTAAAAAACTTCTGGAGATGTCCTGAAATAGGGCACCTTTAGGCATTTATCAGAAATAAAAAAGCCGCCTAGAAAATTCTGGCGGCTTTTTAATGAAACTTTTGTGGAAGTAAAAAGGATATTACGCCTTTTTAATTTTTTCCAACATTTTGAATACTGACTTTGGTGAGCCAATAAATAAACGCTTGAAAGACTTACCCAAACATTTACGCTCCAAAGTATTGCGACGCAACCGTTTACGTTCACCAGCCATGATAAAACTCCTTAAATATAAAACCGCAACATAGAAGTATATCTAAAACCGCGTAATTGGGCTATCAAAGTCGATGGCTTGCGCATAAAAAGTTCTAAAATGAAGCTTGAAAGCGATGAATTCAACCCGCTTCGGTTGATACACCTAAGCGGTGCGGAAAAACCGGCAATTGTTACCGATTTGCAAATTAGCAGCAAAAAATGGCAAAATTACGTAAAGCAAAGGATTTCTAACCCAGTTTTCAACTCACATGGCTATCGTAATATGAAGAAAAATGCCTGCGCCTCCGGCAGCGCCGCACTCACGGAGCTACTCAGTGGTAGACAAATTGCCCATGTTGCCCTTAAAGGCAAGAACGCGCTGCGTATCGTTTTTGCTGACGGCACATTTATGCACATTAAAGCGCCATCTGGTGGCTTCACAATTTATACCGGCGATGCCGATATCGGTGATGGTATACCCACCCCCCTGCAGCAGGAAATAGCGGCGCAGACGCGGTTAAGAACGCAGTCTGGCAGCAACACCATTAGCAGGTATGTCGAGGCGCCAACTGAGCGTGAAACTGATTATTTAAGTTTCATTAAGGAGCACACCGCTCGCGTCGGTAAACCTCCTGCTCAGTATGACATGGAGCGGCGTTTTCAAATTCCCGCACACCATGCGGAAAATGCTATTAGGGAGATGGAACGCAAAGGACTGATTACCCATAAAGTGGGCATGCCAAAGTCGCTGCGGGTGTGCGATTAGCGCGCCGTTTTTTAGATTTATAGCTTTTGGCAAAGCCCGCATTGCTGTTGACTTACTCAATTGCGGTATTGATAAACAATCTCGCGCTACCGCAACGATCAGTACATCACGGCGGCGGCCAAAAATCACCAAGGCAAAAAATTAATTTAGCGATGAAATGGCCGAAGATAGCCTGAAATAGGGGCGCTTAATAAATCTCGTGATTTGTAGCACAAAAATACTTTTGTGTGATGTATCATAAGAACTCACATATAAGAAAAATAATCGAGCCATGGCTGACGCACAAATTCCAAGCACTTCTCCTACATCCTCCACCGTAGCGTCGAATGGCGCGGTTGGTGCCGCTACCGGCAGATTTCGCAAGCAACGCGTCGGTATCGTTGTCGATTCTGCTTGTGATATTCCGGTTGAGCTTCTGGAAGCATCTAGCGCTATTATTTCAGTTGTGCCTATTAATATTCGTATTGGCAAAGAAATCGTTGCGGATACGCGTGATACTCATGTATTAAATCAGTTTTATCACTACCATTTAAACCCCGCTTCTCCAAGCGATGCGGAATCTGTTCCCATCTCCGAAGCGCAATTTGAGGCATGGTTTGAAGCCAATTTAGTCGAGCATTTTGATTTGGTTTTTGTCCTTACCATCAATAACGCCCGTAGCCCCATTTATGATAATGCGGTGGCCGCCGCAGCGCGTGTAGAGGCGCGTGTTGCAGCTACGCGCGCGCAACAAAGCGGATTGTTTCCATTTCGTTTGCGGGTGTATAACAGTCAAAATATGTTCGCCGGTCAAGCCGTACAAGCACTAGATTTGCTGGCACATCTTGAAAAAGCGCATGGCTCTGCCAATCTGCTCGTGCGGGTGCAAGAACTTGCCCGCAACACTTATACTTTTTTAGTGCCCAAAGACCTAACTTATTTATATAAACGAGCGCGGCTCAAAAATGAAAATACGATAGGCTTAGCAAGTTACCTAGTCGGTAGCATGTTAGAAATTCGTCCCGTGTTGCGTTGCTATCGCAATGAGTCTGATCAAGCTGTAAAAGTCCGTACTTATGATGCCGCGCTAACACAAATGTTTGCTAACGCTGAAAACCAAGTACGTGTCGGTTTGCTATCACCGTTTATTTGCATTTCCTATTCAGGTGATTTGGCCGATGTGCCCAAGCTACCCGGCTTTGCTTCCTTAAAAGAGGCCGCTACCGCAGCCGGCGTTACTATTGCGATATCTGCTATGGGTATGACTGGTGCAGTCAATATTGGCGCGGGTGGTGTGTGCATCGGTTTTGTTGCTAATCCGCATGAGTTTGGCAAATGATTAGCTGCAATTAGGCGAGTATTTTTTGTGCCTGTGCGGCAATGGCTCGCCCTAAGGTGAGATGTTGTGCCGCATCTAAATGTACGCCGTCTAGCGAGCTACTTGTTATTAGGGAAGCAGCATCAAAAAAATTGCAGCTTTGTTCAACGCACACTTGCGCTAGCGCATCGGCTAAACCTAGGCACTTCACATCGCCACCTAAAAATTTTCCAGCAATGGCGCCACGGGGTAGCAATATCGGTGGAGGTGCGACGACCAAAATTGGCGGTACAGTCATGCCGGGCTCAATGGGTGCCAAGCGAATTTCCCGAATCAAGGCGGCAGTGCCCTGTGCTGAATGCCACGCATTCAAATCGTGCATTGATTGAAAATCATTCGTCCCCAACATCAATATAACCAAATCTAACGGCGATTGGGTCTCGATGAGCTGCGCCAAACCCAGCAAGCCATTGCGTCCCGGCTTAAAAGGATCCTCCCAAACTGTCCGTCGCCCATTTAAGCAATGCTCTGAGACTCTTGTATTTAGTCCGTTTGCAAGCAGGGTGTGTTCCAAAACGCCAGGCCAACGCGCTGGAAACGGCAGGCGCTGACGTGTTAGTGGAATTAAACCCCAAGAGAGGGAATCGGCGTAAACGAGAATATTTTTCATCGTGGAGTATTAATCTGTTTTAGAGAAAATTTCCTAATACCGCGCCGTTACACTGCTTTCATCTGCAAACTTCGTTAATTCCACTAGCGGATGTGGCTTCCAGCCTTTTTGTTGATGTTCGGCAACGATGGTAGTAAATACACCGCCGCGTACCCAGAACTTCGCGGTCACTCGCGCAAAACGCGGCGCAATCGCAGCCACTATGTCGTCTAGTACTTCATTGGTCACCGCCTCATGGAACTTACCTTCATTTCTGAAGCTCCAAATATAGAGTTTTAGGCTTTTAAGTTCTATACAAGCTTGATTGGGAATGTAATCCAGATACAGCGTAGCGAAGTCGGGCTGGCCTGTTTTGGGACAAAGGCAGGTAAATTCCGGGATTTGCATATGTATATGAAAATCGCGATTTGGTTGCGGATTGGGAAAGGTTTCCAATTCTTTGCTTGGCACGGCTGTTGGTGCCGAACCTAACTGAGTTAGGTGAGCGGCTAATTCTGGTTTAGTGTTTGTTTTCAATACTTTAGCAGCGGGTTTGGCGGCGACCGGCGCTTTTGGTTTGATGACCATATTGGTGTTATATCCGAGATTAGAGTTTAAATTATGACGTTGCGTCAAAAAATTGATGTGGACGGTGCGCGAAGCAGGCACGCAAAATGGTGTGTTGTGAGCGCGCATCGGGTAAAATCTAATTTTAAAGTATTCAACCCGCCTGCTGGCGGGTTTTTATCTAAATAGCGCGTAAATTTTTCACGTAAAAATTTCAGTTCTTTGTTTTTTACGGTGGCTTTATTTCATCAGATCAGACGTTAAGCGGCATAGATGTCAGCGTCTAAGAAGGGTTTCAAGTTGCGTCTTACACATATTAAATTAGCGGGTTTCAAGTCATTTGTTGATGCCACTAGTATTGCAGTTCCCGGCCAACTAGTGGGTGTAGTGGGGCCAAATGGTTGCGGAAAATCTAACGTGATTGATGCCGTGCGCTGGGTACTCGGCGAATCGTCGGCAAAAAACTTGCGTGGCGAAAAAATGGAAGACGTTATTTTTAACGGCTCCTCATTGCGTAAGCCAGCCGGTCGTGCTTCGGTAGAATTAGTGTTCGATAACAGCTTGCAGCGTGTCGGCGGCCAATGGGGTCAATACGCTGAGATCAGCGTAAAACGAGCCTTGGCGCGAGATGGCACATCAGACTATTTCATTAATGGCCAGCATGTGCGGCGTCGCGATATTGGCGATATCTTTCTAGGCACAGGTTTAGGGCCGCGCGCTTACGCGATTATTGAGCAAGGCATGATCTCGCGGGTGATTACCTCTAAGCCGGAGGAATTGCGCGCTTTCTTAGAGGAAGTGGCCGGTGTTTCAAAATACCGTGAGCGCCGTAAAGAAACCGAAGCACGCTTGGAGGATAGCCGCGAAAATTTAAGTCGTGTTGATGATATTCGTGTGGAATTGGGTAAGCAAATTGATAAGCTTACCGAGCAAGCGCGGGTGGCTGCGCAATACAATGCGTTCCAAAAAGAATTAGCCATTACCCAAAATCTATTGGCCTTTACGCGTCAACGCGAGGCGCTGGCCGCGCAACAGCGTTACGCCGCAGAAATTGCTAAAGCTGAAACTGCGTTTGAGGGCGAAACTGCCCGTTTGCGTGAAATTGAGGCCGAATTAGATAGTTTACGCCAAGAGCATTACGCGGAAACAGATCAATTATCTGAAGCGCAAGCGGGATTGTTTGAAGCCAACACCAAGGTTGTACAACTTGAGCAAGAAATAAATTATTTGGGCGAAAATCGCCGCCGCCTTACTGCGCAAATTACTGCTATTGCAATGCAGTTGGCCGATGCAGAAGCCAATCGTGAAGCTAACGCTTCCGAGCTTGAGCGTTGGCATGGCGAGCTGGCGCGTGGCATGGACAAAATGCTGTTAGCGCGCGAACAAGTGGAAGCAGCACGCGAACAAGTGCCAGGTTTTGAAGCGGCGATGCGCGAGGCAATTACCGCTGTACGGCTGAGTGAAAACCAAGTGCGCGAGGCTGAGCAAGGCCAAGCCTTGCAAGAAGCGCGTGAATCTAATGCCCTCCGCGTCATGTCGCAATTAGAATTGCGGAAAAACCGGCTGACGCAAGAAAATATGGGTATCGCCGTGCCTGAGCCGCATGCCTTGGGTGAGGTGGAAGAAGAACGGGCGATGGTGCAAGAAGGTATTTTGCAATCAGAAGAAAGACTGGTTGAAGCTGAAGCGGCAACGGCTGAAGCCGAAAATGGCCGTCGTCAGTGCCAGCAACATATTGGTGACGCCACACGTGAGTTAGCGCGTATTGAAGCATCGCTACTGGCGCTGCAAAATCAGCAAGCGCGCATGGATAACAATAGCAAATTGGCAATGTGGTTTGCTAAGCATGGTTTGGAAAAATCACCGCGCCTGTGGCAAAGTTTAAAAATAGCAACTGGCTGGGAAGACGCGCTAGAAGCGGCGCTTGGGCTTAAGCTTAATGCTATTCATGCGCGCGATGCCGCGCATTTGCATGAACTGGTTGCCGATGCGCCACCGGGAAGCGTGTCACTTTACGTGGGTACGAGTGCTGGTCACCATGCGCCTGTTGCTGCGGGTAGCTTGCAATCCCTGGGCAGTATTGTTACTGCCGCAGACGAAGCGGCTCTACCGTTTGTGCGCGATACCTTAGCCAATGTATTTATGTTGGAAGATGAATCACAAGCAGCGCTGCAAATGCAGACCTTGCCACAAGGCGCTTGTTTGGTGACCAAAACCGGGCATGTCTATTCAAGCCATGGACTGGTCTTGCATGGCCCGCAATCTGAGTTACATGGCGTATTGCAGCGTCAGCGCGAAATTGAAGCGCTTAAAGAAGAATTGCCCCTAAAAGTTGAAGCGCGGCATGATGTAGAAAGCCGCTTAAAGGCCTTTGAGCATACATTGAGCGCGAGCCAAGAAGATATTCGCTTAACCCGCGCGCAAATTCAAGACGCTAAAAATAAAGAACATCAGCTTGCTATGCAGGCGCTGAAACTACAGCAAGCCCTAGAGCAAGCGCAGGGTCGTCGCAACGCGATTCGTGAAGAGTTAAAGCTTATTGAACTTGACGAAGAGCGGGAACGTACAGAAATGCTTGAGGCGCAGGCCGCGTTGGAAGAGGGCGGTTCACGGATTGCCGATATTACTGATGCCCTGATGGTGCTAGAAGACAAGCAACAGGAGGCTGAGCGGGCGGTGCAAGAAGCGCGTGAGCGCATCAACGGAGCGGAGCGCGCAGCGCAAGAAGCTAATTATTTCGAGCGTACCTGTCACGACAAAATTAAAAACTTCACCGAGCAAACGGCAACCTTAGCGCAACGCGTCGCAGCCCTAGCCGTGACCGAGACTGCCATGACTGGTGAGCTTGCTAATATGCAAGAGTCCGACATTTCCGAGCGTCTTCAAGAAGCGTTAAGTTTGCGAGAAACTCGCGAAGATGCCCTAAAACAGGCACGTTCTGCGATGGATGCGGCTACCGGTCGCTTGCGTGAGCTTGATGAAGCCAAGAGCCAAATTGAGCATAGCCTAGAGCCATTGCGCACGCGCATGACGGAAATTCGCATGAAAGAACAGGAGGCACGCTTAAACGAGCAGGCGCTTTCTGAGGCATTGGCGGCAGCGGAAGCTAACCTAGAAGAGTTAGCCGAAATGGTGGAGAAGAAAACGCGCTCTAGTGCCTACAGCAGCGAAATTACCCGCTTAACGCAGGCCATTGCGGAGCTTGGCGCGGTGAACTTAGCTGCCTTGCAGGAGTTAGAAGAATCTAGCGTGCGCAAAGAGTTTTTAGACGCGCAATCAGCTGATTTGAGTGAGGCTATTAATACGCTTGAAAATGCGATTAAGCGGATTGACCGCGAAACCCGCGAGCTTTTGCAAAACACCTTCGACGCGGTAAACAAAAACTTCACTGAGCTTTTCCCAGCGCTGTTTGGTGGTGGCAATGCATTCTTAAAGCTCACCGGTGATGAGATTTTAGATGCCGGTGTGCAAGTATTTGCACAGCCGCCGGGCAAGAGAAATCAGTCGATCCAATTGCTTTCTGGTGGTGAAAAAGCGCTTACAGCGCTGTCGCTGGTATTCTCATTGTTTAGACTAAACCCAGCTCCATTTTGCTTGCTTGATGAGGTAGATGCGCCGTTGGACGATTCCAATACGGATCGTTTCTGCGCTATGGTTAAAAAAATGTCGGAATCTACCCAGTTTATGTTCATCACGCACAATAAAGTTACGATGGAAATGGCGGAACAATTAATTGGTGTGACCATGAACGAGCCAGGGGTATCACGTGTGGTGGCTGTGGATATTGAAGCGGCTAGAAGTTTTGTGAGCGCGGGTGCACCGGCGGCGCAAGCAGCTTAAGCAGCTTATGCAGAATGTAGTATTAGCAACGAAGTTTGTGGAGTGATAGATGCGGCAAGGAGTGCAGTTGGACAAGCTAAATTTTGTTTAATGTTAGATCAATAATATGCGGGGTTTTCGATGATTGGCGAATTTCAAATTGCACTTATTGGTATCGTAATAGCCGTAATCATCATTGTTTTCGGCTACAACCGCTGGCAGGAAAGCAAGCATCGTCGCAGTGTCGAACGAGCCTTTTCTGAAGACCGCCCTGATGTGCTCTTTGAAACGCCAAAAACCGATCCCATAGCACAGGAAAAACCGCGCACAGAGCCTCAAATAGGTAGTCTTGAAGGGGTTGATGCTGATGATTTAGGCGGTGATTCAGCCTCGTTAGCCCCCTCGCGTGCGGCAGAAGTAAGTGCGCCGATATTGCATGCCAATAGCGTCAGTGCTGTGAGCCAATCTTCGGTAGCCCAGCGCATGACGATCGACAGTATCAATACCCAAATTGACACCATCGTCTTGGTGCGCGTGCAGCATGATCTGCGCTTTGCAGATTGGCAAGATTTATTACAAGGCTGTAAATCGATTAGCCGCAATATTCGCTGGGAAGGTTTTAACCTTAATCAGGATAATGGGCAAGTTGCTGGGCAGTCTGCTGGAATATGGGAACCATTGTGGGCTAATACTGATAGCAGCTATCAAACTCTGCGAGGCGGCTTGCAATTAGCGGATCGTAGCGGTGCAACCGAAGCTGTTACGATCGCCAAGTTTGCCCAAGTTGTTGCCACTTTTGCCAATCAATTTGAAGGTCAAATTCAAAAAGAAGAAAACAACACGGCAGCGGAACGCGCGGTAGCGCTAGACGCATTATGTGCGCAGACGGATGTGGAAATTGCGTTGAATGTGGCGGTAAATTCCACCGACAAAAGCTCCGCAAACAGTACCGCAAACGGCACTGGCATTGCGCCTACAAAGCTACGTGGCTTATTGCAAGCCCGTGGCCTACAAGCCAACGATAAGGGTGAGTATGTGCATCGCGATAGCTCCGGGCAAGTGTTGTTTTCTGTCCGTAATCGCGATGCCGAAGCACCCACTGGCCTTGAACGGCAAACTGCCAATTTGCAAGGTATTAGTTTGGTGCTTGATGTGCCCTGTACAGCAAACCCCGTAGTCGCCTTTAATGAAATGGCAGGTATGGCGCAAGAGCTTTCGGTGGCGTTGCATGGGCAGGTAGTTGATGATAACAACAGGCCGTTAAGCTTTAGTGGCCGCGAACAGATTGCGCAAAGCGTGGCCGATATTGCGGCTCAATTACAGGCGCGCGGTTTTGCAGCTGGTAGCCCAGTTGCCAAGCGCTTGTTCTCTTAAATACACCATACATCACAGTCATGACTGAAGCTGACCGCACAAGGCTCGTCGCCTTAAAGCAAGAATTAGCAACTCATTTGGTGGCATATCATGTTCATGATGCACCCGTAATATCGGATGCGCAATATGATGTGCTTTATCAAGAACTGTTAGCGCTGGAAGCGGCGCACCCCGAATGGGTCACCGCCGATTCCCCATCGCAGCGTGTTGGTGCGGCACCGCTTGATGGTTTTGAACAGGTAAAACATCGCACAGCAATGTTATCGCTCAATAATGCGTTTAGTGCGGATGATTTAATCGCGTTTGATCGTCGCTGTCGCGAAGGCTTGGATTTGCCGCTGGATGCCGCCGCACTGGAATATGCCTGTGAACCAAAGTTCGATGGCCTTGCTATCACCCTGACGTATGAAAATGGTGTGCTTACGCAAGGTGCAACGCGTGGCGATGGCGAAACCGGTGAGGATGTGACGGCCAATTTACGCACCATTCGCACCATTCCGCTAAAGCTATTGAGTTTAGTTGCGCCACCCTTGCTGCTAGAAGTGCGCGGTGAAGTGTTGATGCTGCGCCGTGATTTTGAGCGTCTTAACGAGGCGCAAGCCGCCAAGGGCGATAAAGTATTTGTTAATCCGCGTAATGCCGCTGCGGGTAGCTTGCGACAGCTTGATTCGCGGCTTACCGCACAACGGCGGTTGAGTTTTTTCTGCTATGGCATGGGGCGTATCGAATGGCCGCTTAACGTTGAAGCGCCCAGTTTTGTAAGTCATGCGCAAAACATCGATTTTTTACACAGCTTGGGTTTCCCTGTCTCTGACGAAAGCCGTGTTGTTAATGGTGCGGATGGTTTGGAATCGTTTTACGCGGGTATTGGCGCTGCGCGCGCCCAATTACCTTTTGATATTGATGGCGTGGTTTATAAAGTAAATAATTTGCGGCAACAGCAGTCATTGGGCTTTGTATCAAGGGCACCGCGCTTTGCTATTGCGCATAAATTTCCAGCCGAAGAAGCCACCACTATTTTGCTCGATATCACCGTACAAGTTGGTCGCACGGGCACCATTACTCCTGTGGCACGCCTCCAGCCGGTGTTTGTTGGCGGTACCACGGTGAGCAATGCTACTCTGCATAATATTGACGAACTACAGCGCAAACAGCTAAAAATAAACGATACCGTAATTGTTCGTCGTGCTGGCGATGTGATTCCCGAGGTAGTGGGCGCGATATTGGCAAAGCGCCCCGCGGATGCCCGCGATTTTGTGATGCCCACGCATTGCCCCGAGTGTAACTCACCGATTTTTCGCGTGCCAGAAGAAGCGGCTTCGCGCTGTACTGGTGGGTTAATTTGCCCTGCGCAGCGCAAGCAGGCATTGCTGCATTTTGCCCAACGTCGCGCCGTTGATATTGAAGGCTTGGGCGATAAAATTGTGGATCAATTGGTGGATGGGAATTTAGTTAAGAGTCTGCCCGATTTGTACGCCTTAACCTTGCCAACCCTAGCCAATTTAGAGCGTATGGCGGAAAAATCAGCTACTAATTTGTTAGACGCCATAGCCGCCAGCAAAAAAACCACGTTGGCAAAATTTTTGTACGGACTTGGCATTCGTCATGTAGGGGAAACGACCGCTAAAGATTTGGCGCGGCATTTTGGTACTGTAGAAGCGCTGATGGCGGCAGATGAGGTTGCCTTATTGCAAGTAAATGATGTAGGCCCTGTAGTGGCGGAAAGCTTGCTAAGTTTTTTTGCGCAACAGCAAAATCGTGAGGTGATAGCCACCTTAATTCATGCGGGTTTTGAGCTTACTCAAGCTGCGCCAGTAGCAACGGCCGGGGACGAAAATACGCATCCATTCGCAGGTAAAACCGTGGTGCTTACAGGCACACTACCTACGCTTTCGCGAGAACAAGCCCAAGCGATGTTAGAAGCGGTAGGGGCTAAAGTGAGTGGTAGCGTCAGTAAAAAAACGCATTATGTGTTGGCCGGTAGCGATGCCGGTAGCAAGCTTATAAAAGCCCAAGAATTAGGGCTTACCGTCATTGATGAAGCGCAGTTATTAGTGATGTTACAACCTGCATCCTAAGCATTTTTTAGAAAAGTAAAAGCGCATGAAAAAAATCACCAAAGCTGTTTTCCCTGTTGCCGGATTAGGTACGCGTTTTTTACCTGCGACCAAAGCAAGCCCGAAGGAAATGCTGCCAGTTGTTGATAAGCCACTGATTCAATACGCAGTAGAAGAAGCGGCAGCGGCGGGTATAACCGAGATGATATTTGTAACTGGTCGCGGTAAGCGCACCATTGAGGATCACTTCGATAAAGCCTACGAGCTTGAGGCTGAGTTGGCGCTTAAAGGAAAACACAAACAGTTAGCGCAAGTGCGCAATATGCTCCCTGCAGGCGTTCAGTATGTGTATGTACGTCAGCCCGAAGCCTTGGGCCTTGGCCATGCGGTGCTGTGTGCTAAACATTTGGTGGGTGATGAGCCGTTTGCGGTTATTTTAGCCGACGACTTAATTGATGCCCAAACACCGGTGATGCAGCAAATGGTGCAGCAATTTACGAAACGTAAATGTCCTATTTTGGGTGTGGTAGATGTGCCCAGAGAAGCTACTTCACAATACGGTATCGTCGCAGCAGACCCAATCGCTAAGAGGCTCTCCAAGCTATCGGCAATTGTGGAAAAGCCCAAGCCAGAGGAGGCGCCATCCACTTTAAGTGTGGTCGGTCGCTATATATTAACGCCTGATATTTTTGCATTGCTAGAAAAAGTACAGAGCGGCAAAGGCAAAGAAATTCAGTTAACTGATGCCATCGCAGCTCTCCTTAAAAAACGCGATGTGCTGGCCTACGAATTTGAAGGCACCCGCTACGATTGCGGCAGCAAATTAGGCTATCTCCAAGCCACAGTCGCGCTGGGGATGAAGCATGAAGAAGTGGGCAAGTTGTTTAGCAAACACTTGATGAAACTGTTTGCCAAGTGATGGCACTGCAGCACATTTAGTCGTAGCGGCGTAGAGTGGGCAAAACGCTTTTGCGTGCCCACGTCGGTGTATCAATGTGCGCAATGATTGTTTCTTGACTACCGATGGTGGGCAAAAAAATCGTTGCCCACCCTACGCTACTACGATGCTGAATTTACCAACCGTAAATCATTGTAGTGCTAGATAAAAATGCCATAAAAAATCATTGAAGACGCCCTTTTCCCCGCAAGGGGGCTACCTTCGGGTTGTAGGGAATCTTCGAGCATCTTAACCATGTTTTAAGCGGGCTTTTGCCTTACTTCGGCATCACATAGCCCGTAACACCGCTCGGGTTCCCGGGCGCGCCTTCGGCTATCCACGCGCCCGTGGCCACTAAAGCATCAAACTCATTTTTATCAATGGTCCAGTGGTGAATGGCGGTGTTGGCCAAAACTAGGCGATACAGCGGCACTGTGCCCGGCACACCGGCCTTTAGGAACAAATAGCCGTCAATATTTTCATCACCAAACAGTGCCGTCTGTGCGCGTAGCACATCGTATTCGTAACGATCCGTCGTCCAGAAGTGCTGGCGGACGGTTTTAATATACAGACGGTAGTAGGGGACGGTCGTTTGGTTGTTTCTGCTTACCGACTGAGGGAAAATTTTATGGTCTATGCCTTCATCCACATAGGTGGCAGTTTGGGCTCGCAAGACATCGTATTCGTTTTTATCGGTGGTGAATAAATGTCCGCCTGTGCTGGGAATATAGATGCGGTAGCGGTTTTGCGCTACAAAATCAATCGTAGACACCCTAAATACAGTCGTCATTGGCGCAATCGCAGCACCAATGCTTAAGGTGGCAGTGACCGTTTCGAGGCTATCCCGAATTTTGTGTTTTAGTTTTTGCTAGGCGGGGTTAAACTGCTTTTCAAAGTGGATCATCAACTGACTTATTGCTTGTTTCCAGGAGGCTATCCCGAATTTTGTGTTTTTAGTTTTTGCTAGGCGGGGTTAAACTGCTTTTCAAAGTGGATCATCAACTGACT
>JANMDR010000152.1:0-44855 GCA_031376425.1 Betaproteobacteria bacterium | reverse complement strand
CACCAACTGACCGACGTACCCAAATCGCCACGAGAGAACAGGCACAAGCCGAAAATATTAAGGCAGTATTAGACGCAAACCCAAATGCCAGAATGTTCATTTACGTAGGCGGATCACATGCGTCAAAAGCACCGATTAATGGTGACGAATGGATGGCGCTACGCTTGCAACGTATGACCGGCATTGATCCGCTGACAGTAGACCAAAACCTAGGCACGCCAAGCGCTAGGCCAGAGCGCGATGGTGCTACCTATCGCGGCATCGCAAGTTTAGGCACACAGACACAATCCATAGTGCTCAAAAATGCCAAGGGCGAATGGCTTGGTCGCACCGGTCACGACATCGTTGTGTTTCATCCGCGCGTTCCCGACGTAGCTGGCCGACCAGGTTGGTTAACGATGAACGGCTATCGCAAACCAACCACCATAAAATTTGCAGCATCTCAAAACCGCACGATGGTACGCGCACATGTCCAAGGTGAGCCCGCGAACGCAATTGCGATGGATCAAATTATTGTGCCCGCAAACCACACCGAAGTGACCTTAATGCTGCCCATAGGCAAATACGTAATCACGCAACAAAATGAAGCGGGCGAAACCTCACCGCTAACCGGTATTTCTGTGGGACTATAAATAATTGATAAAGCGACTGAAGATGACCTATCTTAGTGAATTTCCCGCTATCAAGCGAATTCGTTTTCGCGCCATATCTAATATTCCAAACGGCATAAATTACCAATGCACTAATTCGTCAAAAAACGAGAACCTTAACGATGTCTACCTACTTCTTTCGCCCTCTATTGACCGTACTTTTGCTGGTATTTGCATCCGCCTCATTTGCGCAGCCCGCCGACGAAGCTAAAGCATGGACAGCGTTGCGCAATGGCGGCATTCTCTTGCTGCGTCACGCGTCAGCGCCGGGGGGAGGCGATCCTGCAGGATTCACTTTAAGTGATTGTGCGACGCAACGTAATTTAGATGCGACAGGTCAAGTACAGGCACGCGAAATCGGTGCACGTTTTAAAGCACAAAAAATCGAGGTGTTTTCAGTCGTTACGTCGCAGTGGTGTCGCTGTAAAGAAACCGCTGATCTGGCCTTCGGCAAGGTGCGCACTGATGCGCCAGAATTTAATTCGTTTTTTCAAAATCCTGCACTGGCAGAACAACAAACCGAGGCTGCTAAAACATTCCTTTTAAATTGGTCACAAAAAGGTGCGCTGGTAGTGGTAACGCACCAAGTGAATATTACTGAATTGACCAATATTGTGCCTGCTCAGGGTGAAGGCGTGGTGTTGCAGCGCAAGAACAAAAAACTAGAGCGCGTTGGCCGCATTCAGTTTTAGCACTGCTTCCACTGCAAATATCAGGTGGCGTCAATACGCTACAAACTCTACTACAACCATCGCCGCCGCTACTGTGGTAAATTGCATCTCTCGAAACTGCGACGCTCCTTTAGCGGACGTCAATTTATATGGAAGATTCACCCAGTTCTTACCCAGCGCCTACGTCCACACCTAAACGGTCTTTGATGGAGCGGATTTCTTCCATGTTGCTGCGGGAGCCGGAGGATTCTGAACAGTTGGTGGAACTTTTGCATTCGGCGCACGAACGCGATTTGCTAAGTGCTGATGCGCTTTCAATGATTGAGGGCGTATTACAAGTTTCCGAGATTCAGGTACGCGATGTAATGATTCCGCGTTCGCAAATGGATATGCTGGACGTGACGGACGAACCAGCCGAATTTATTCCCATGGTGATTGAAACGGCGCACTCGCGGTTTCCCGTGTTTGAAGATAATCGCGATAACGTCATCGGCATTTTGCTTGCCAAAGATTTATTAAGCTATTACGGCGCTAAAGAAGAGTGGGACATGCGGCAAATGCTGCGGCCTGCTATTTTTGTGCCTGAAGCCAAACGACTTAATGTGCTGCTGCGCGAGTTTAAAGAAAACCGCAATCACATCGCCATTGTGGTGGATGAGTACGGTGGTGTTGCTGGTTTAGTTACCATTGAAGACGTGCTCGAACAAATTGTGGGCGACATTGAAGATGAGTATGATTTTGATGAAACCGAAGACGATATTTTGCCGGAAAAAAATGATCGTTGGCGCGTAAAAGCAGGCACCGAAATTGAGAATTTTAATGAACATTTCAGTGCCCATTTACATGCCGAAAACGTCGATACCGTCGGCGGCATGGTTACTCAGGCTTTTGGACATTTGCCTAAGCGCGGCGAGGCGATTAGCTTTGATGGTTATCACTTCACGGTACTGCGTGCAGATAGCCGAAAAATTTTAGCGCTGCTCGTTGAAAAACAGGCGGGTTTGCCCGAAATTTTGTAGGGCTTATTGTAAAACTTAACCAATGAAAAAATTTTTGCTTCGCAGCGTAACCAGCATTGCCGCTGGGGCTACTGCGGTGTTAGCGTTTGCGCCTTTTTACGCTTGGCCAATTGCCAGCTTTTCTTTAGCCGTTTTATTCTGGCAGTGGACGAGCGCTACACACGCACGGCAAGCCGCGTTTGACGGCTGGCTATTTGCATTCGGCTTACTGGCTGCTGGGGTTTCGTGGATATATGTGAGCCTACATGTGTATGGTGGTATGCCCGCTGTTTTAGCGGCTTTGGCGACAATGCTTTTTTGTGCGGTGATGGCCTTATACCTTGGTTTTTCGGGCTTACTGTTCCATAAAATTGCAGCGCGAACTAAGCGCCCCTTATTCTCACTATTACTGCTGGCACCCACTTTTTTTGTGATCGCAGAGTTGCTGCGTGCCACGATGATTACCGGCTTTCCGTGGTTATCATTTGGTTACAGTCACGCGCCGAGTGGGGCATTCATTGGTGTTGCGCCGGTATTTGGCATATTTGGCGTGTCATGGGTAGTAGCGTTTAGCGCCGCACTTTTGGTGCTGATATGGCGCAATATCAGGATGCCAAAAAGCACCGCGTTTCGCAGCGCAATTGGTGGTTGGGCGGTGTTGTTGTTAATTTTGCCCTTGAGCAAATTTATTGAATACGGTCAAACCGATGGTGCGCCCGTCACCATAGATTTATTGCAGGGCAATATTGATCAAAAAATCAAGTGGAATGAGACTGAACTTAATCGCACGATGGAAATTTATCGCGGTATGGTTTTAGCAAGTCGCGCCAAGTTAATTGTGTTGCCAGAAACTGCGGTCACGTCCTTGCTGCACGATATTCCTCAAGACTATCTAGTGGAACTCAAAAATCACGCCATCGCGAACGGCGGTGATATATTGCTGGGCGTGCCGCTCGTGCAGCGCGCGGCTGCTAGTGATAATTCACCGTTTTATAATTATTTGTATAACGCGGTCATTAACCTTGGTGCATCGCCAACTAGCAGCTACAGCAAGCAGCATTTGGTAGCCTTCGGTGAATTTATGCCGCCGGCATTTTCATGGGCATATCAATGGCTTAATATTCCACTCTCCAACATGTCGCGCGGCTCAACCAATCAGACACCGATGCCGCTCGCAGCGGGCAAGGTCGCCATCAATATTTGCTACGAAGACGCCTTTGGCAATGAGGTGGCGTGGCAATTACCCGATGCGCAGCTATTGGTAAACGTGAGCAATATGGCGTGGTATGGCAGATCGTTAGCGGCTGATCAGCACCTGCAGTTATCGCAAATGCGTAGCATCGAAACTTCGCGTTGGATGCTACGCGCGACCAATACCGGCATGACTGCCGCTGTTGATCAAACAGGCAAAATTATCGCCGCCTTGCCGCAATTTACCCGGGGCGCTTTGAGTGTGACTGCGCAGCCACGCAGCGGCACAACACCTTATGTACGCTGGCGCGATTGGCCGATAATTATCCTTTGTGGATTGATTTTTCTAGCAGGCTTGGGTTTTGCCGTACGTAAAAAACCACACCAAAAATAGCTTGTAGATGCCCGTATTTAGGCTGTTTTCGACCTATTTTTCTAGCACCAAAAACGCAAAGACACTACGTTTTTAGCTTTCTAGGTTAAAATGGTGGGCTAAACTTCCAATTGCCCGTTTTTTACTATTTGAATCGCGGAATTAGCTATGCAGACTTTTCAAGAAATCATCCTCAACTTGCAGCACTATTGGAGCCAGCAAGGCTGCGCATTAGTGCAACCATATGACATGGAAGTAGGGGCGGGCACATCACACACCGCTACGTTTTTGCGTGCATTGGGGCCGGAGCCTTGGCGCGCGGCTTATGTGCAGCCATCGCGCCGCCCGAAGGATGGCCGCTATGGCGAAAACCCGAATCGTTTGCAGCATTATTATCAGTACCAAGTGGTGCTTAAGCCCGCACCCGCTAATATTCTTGAGCTATATTTAGGCTCGCTTGAAGCGCTGGGATTTGATCTGAAAAAAAACGATGTGCGCTTTGTAGAAGATGATTGGGAGAATCCGACATTAGGCGCATGGGGCTTGGGCTGGGAAGTATGGATGAACGGCATGGAAGTCACCCAATTTACCTACTTTCAACAGGTTGGCGGCCTAAATTGCGAGCCGATTACCGGTGAAATTACTTATGGTTTAGAACGCCTAGCGATGTATTTGCAAGGGGTGGAAAACGTATTTGATTTAGTGTGGACAACATGGCAAGAAAACGGAGAAACCAAGCAGTTGCTTTACCGCGATGTGTTCCACCAAAATGAGGTGGAGCAATCAACATATAACTTTGAATATTCTAATGTGCCGGTGTTATTTCAACATTTTGCAGACTACGAAGCCGAGGCCAAAAAGCTTATGGAAGCGGCGCTAGCATTACCTGCCTATGAACAAGTACTAAAGGCGGCACACACCTTCAATTTGCTGGATGCGCATGGTGCAATTTCGGTTACAGAACGCGCCGCCTATATGGGACGTATCCGCGCGCTAGCAAAGGCGGTGGCGTTGAGTTACTACGAATCGCGGGAGCGCTTAGGTTTTCCTATGCTCGCCAACAAACGAAAAATTGCTGCTTAAATAACACCGCTTGACCATTTAAAAGAATTGCTATGACTGCACCGCTATTGATTGAGCTGCTCACCGAAGAACTCCCACCAAAAAATTTGCACGCTTTGGCAAAAAGTTTTGCTGAGGCTATTTTTGCTGGTCTGCAAAAAAACGGCTACACCAGCGCTGATAGTAGTATGACCATGCACGCCACCCCACGCCGTTTGGCCGTCACAGTGACCAATGTGTTGCCCGAACGCGCCGCACAAGCATTTGAAACCAAGCTAATGCCCCGCGCGGTAGCGCTTGATGCCACCGGCAGCCCAACACCAGCATTATTAAAAAAAATGGCGGCATTGGGCTTAAATGAGGCCGATGTACCCAAACTCATCACCAAGCCTGATGGCAAAGCCGATGCACTGTTCCATATTGGCCAATCAGCACCCGTTAGCTTGGGCGACGGCCTTCAGGCACTATTTGATGCGGCCATTGCGCAATTACCCATTGCCAAGGTGATGACGTATCAAACTACAGCGGGTGCTAACACGCAATTTGTGCGACCAGTGCATGGCATCATCGCACTGCACGGTGCACAAATCTTAGCTATTAGCGGCTTTGGATTAAAGTCAGATCGCATTACCCGTGCCCATCGGTTTTTATCTAGTGGCAATTTAGTAATCGACCATGCTTCTAATTATTCAAGAACACTCACGGATAATTTTGTGGTGGCCGACTACACGGCACGCCGCGACAAAATTCGGGCGCAGCTGCTAGCGGCTGCGGGTAGCGATACCGTATTAATGCCCGATGCCCTGCTAGATGAAGTGACTTCACTGGTGGAATGGCCGATCGTTTATGCAGGCCATTTTGAAGAGGCGTTTTTGGCCGTGCCGCAAGAATGCTTGATTTTAACGATGCAGCAAAATCAAAAATATTTTGCGCTCACTAAAAATGGGCAATTGTGCAATCGTTTTTTAATCGTATCAAACCTAGAAACCGATGACCCCAGCAAAATTATTGAGGGCAATGAACGGGTGATTCGCCCGCGATTATCTGACGCACGATTCTTTTTTGAGCAAGATAAGAAAACGCCTTTGGCTGCTCGCACCGCTAAATTAGCCAATGTGGTTTATCACAACAAACTTGGTTCGCAAGCTGATCGCGCCGCGCGTGTTGCACTAGCTGCAGCCGCCATTGCACCGTTAGTGGCAGCATCCCCCGTACACGCTAAACGTGCAGCCGAACTTGCAAAGGCCGATTTAGTGACAGATATGGTCGGCGAATTCCCCGAGCTACAGGGCTTGATGGGTCGCTACTACGCCACCCACGACAAAGAAGCGCCCGAAGTAGCTGCCGCTATTGAAGAACAATATTTGCCGCGCTTTGCGGGAGATACCTTACCGAAAAGTGGCGTTGGTTTAGCGCTAGCGTTGGCAGATAAATTAGAAACACTGACTGGATTATTTGGTATTGGCCAACAACCGGCAGGTGATAAAGATCCGTTCGCTTTGCGGCGTCATGCATTGGGTGTGTTGCGTATGATGTTAGAAATTCCCCAGCCCTTATCATTAGCGCAATTAATCGCGCTATCGCACCCCACGATTACTAGGGAAGCACGCACTAATTTGTTGGCGTTTTTTATTGAGCGTTTGCGCGGGCTATTGCGCGACCAAGGCTTTAATAGCAACGAAATTGAAAGCGTAACCACTTCAATTGAAACAAATTCGGACACTCAAATAAATTTAGTGCCACGCCGATTAACAGCTGTACGCGCATTTATGACCTTGCCTGAAGCCGAAAATTTGGCCGCTGCAAATAAACGCATTGGCAATATTTTGAAGAAGAGCGATGGCAATTTTGGCGCGGTTAACGCAGCACTCCTTCAAGAACCTGCCGAGCAGGCGTTACAACAAGCCATAAACTCATTAAATACGGGCGTTGCCACGGCAATATCGAACCAAGACTATACGACCGCACTACAATCATTAGCCAGTTTGCGTACGCCGGTAGATGCGTTTTTTGAAACGGTAATGGTCAATGCAGAAGATTTAGCGTTACGCCAGAATAGATTAAACATGTTGGCCGCGTTGCATAAAATGATGAACGCCGTGGCTGATCTTTCAAAATTAGTTAGCGCCTAGATAAGTTATACAATAAGCGATGAGTGCATCCACCAAACCATCTACAAAACTTGTCATCCTTGATCGTGATGGCGTGATCAATATTGATTCCGATCACTTCATTAAAAGCCCCGCTGAATGGAAGCCGATACCTGGTTCAATCGAGGCGATTGCGCGACTAAATCAGGGCGGCTATCGTGTTGTAGTGGCCACTAACCAATCTGGTATTGGGCGTGGTTTATTTGATATGGCAACGCTTAATGCGATTAACGACAAAATGATGGAAACCGTGTTTCGCGCTGGCGGCAGAATTGATGCCATATTCTATTGCCCATGCACCGCCGAACAGCACTGTCATTGCCGCAAACCAGACACCGGCATGTTTGAAGATATCGCCGCCCGATTTCACGTCGATTTAACTGGGGTGCCCTGCATCGGTGATAGCCTGCGCGATTTAGAAGCGGGTGCCAAAGTAGGTTGCGTACCGCTATTGGTGCTCACTGGCAAGGGGGCGCTCACCCAAGCCAAAGGGGGCATGCCCAAAGGCACCAAAACCTTTGCTGACTTAGCAGCGGCCACACACTTTTTAGTGTCAGATGCCGTAAAACAACCTAGCAAACAAACTGCATAAAATGCTAACTGTTATCCGCTCGATTATTTTCTTTATTATCGGTTGCGTTGTCACCACCATATTTGGCATTTTAGTGCCGCTCGCTTTATTGATCGGCTATAACTTAGCTTATGACACCGCCAAACTGTGGGGCACCACTATTTTGCACCTTGCGCGCATTATTTGCGGGCTAAAGTACAACGTGATTGGTTTGGAAAACATTCCCGATTTTCCCTGCGTTTCTATGGCAAAGCACCAATCTGCTTGGGAAACGGTATTTATTTTGCACACCATCCCCCGAGCGGTTTGGGTCATTAAGCGCGAGCTTGTTTTGGTACCGTTTATTGGTTGGGCATTGTGGGGATTGCGTTCAATTGCGATTGATCGTAAAAGTGGCAAAAGCGCGATGAGTCAAATTGAAGAGCAAGGTCGTGATCGCTTAAATCGGGGCATGTGGGTATCGATTTTTCCTGAAGGCACACGGGTGCCGCCGGGCACTCGTAAGCGTTACGGCATTGGTGGCGCTTGGTTGGCCGCAAAAACTGGCACACCTATATTGCCCATCGCTCACAATGCTGGAGAGTATTGGGGCAAGAACGCATTTTTTAAAACCCCCGGAACGATTCAAGTGCGCATTGGCGCTTTGATTCAAACCAAGGGCCGTGAACCCAGCGAAGTAATCGCTGAAGTAGAGCAATGGATTGAAAATGAAATGGTTCACATCACTCATCAGTGACGCAACTAATTTTGCAACCACTGCAAATAAACCTACGGCACCCGTTCCACCCGCACCACCAACAACCCGCGCAATCGCCTTAAGTGGCAAGCATGTGGATTACTTGTTGGTGCGCAAAAAAGGGCGGCGCGGCGTAGGCTTGCGCATTGATGGCAAAGGCATGAGTGTGATGGCGCCGCTGGGAGCGTCCATCACCACCATTGAAGACATGATTACCAAGCATGAAAACTGGGTCGTCAATAAGCTCGAAGAATGGGCACCACGTCGCGTTATTGCCCAATCATTTGCAGACGGCGCACAGCTATATTTTTTGGGCACCACGCTCACACTACGTTATATCCCTGCCCCCATTAAACCGCGCATTGAATTAGACGGCGAGCAATTATTGGTGTATTTAAAAACGGATGTCATCACGGCGATAGACTGCGAGAGCCAAGTAGCAAAAATGGTGCTAGCGTGGATGCGCAAACAAGCGCTACCGCACTTTGCCCAGCGCGCGTTCTTTTTTGCACGCTTGCACGATTACATCCCACCGAGGGTTATGTTGTCATCCGCTTTAGGCCGATGGGGAAGTTGCAATAGCAAACGCGAAGTACGTTTTTCCTGGCGCTTAATCAAGGCACGGCCAGCCTTAATTGATTACGTGGTCTGCCACGAACTTGCGCATCTACGCCACATGAATCACTCGGACGCGTTTTGGGCAGAAGTAGAATCAATGTGTGCGGATTATCGAACGCTAAAAATTGAACTCGATAAATCGGATCATTTATTTCGTGCTTACTAAGGATCAAGACCTAGCGGAGTAAATAGAACGCGATGGCGCACCGGTTTACCTACCGGATCATGAGTCAACATTGGCGCGATTTGAATTAATAGGCGTCCATTTCAGGAGTATCAAAGGCATCGCGCAGTTTGGCATTGATAGCATCCATGTCGGCATCTAGCGACGTCATCGTTAAGCCATCTAATGATTGTGGCGCCATATTATCAGCGCTGGTGCTTGCTGTAGTGCCCGCTTTTTTCGCCGTTTTTTTAAGCACGGGCGATGCTGCCGAAGCTGCTGGTACGGCATCCGTAAACCATTTGGCAAAGGGTGCAGAATCCGTACCCGGCGGTACATACCAAACTTTTAATTCGCCATTCCAGCGCGCGCCTAAACTTTTAGCTTGGTCTTTTTCAGCGAAGGGGACTTTAAGGTTGATGTTAGCGGTGGCGTTCATGGGGGTCCTGAAGGTTACGGTTAGATTTTTAGAGGGTTGAATTGAAACAATTTTTAGGAAAATGGATTATGTAGTTGCGCACCGGTGCTAGCGAAATCAGCGACGTTTCTGGTCACGACCGTCATATTATTAATAAGTGCAATCGCCGCAATTTGTTTGTCAATGGGGTGCTGGGGATTGGGTGACATCAGCATGCCCCACACCTGTGCGCATTCTAGGTCAAAATTAAGAATATGGTCAGCGAAATCTGCCAATATCTCCGCGAACCAAGCATCTATTACGCGCGCCTGCCTTACATCGCCACGATAATGTATATTTGCTATCCCTCGACGGATTTCACCCACTGTTTGCACTGAAATATAGAGTGCTGCTGGGTCTGCTTCTCGCCAAAATCTGCGTACGCCACTATTGGCTTTACCGCCTTTGCGCGACTCGCTAATGACGTTCGTATCCACCAGAAACATGGTTTAGACAGGCGGCGTGTTTTGAATAGAACGGCAATCAAAATCCGTGTCTAAGCCAACATTTGGCATGCTTGACAACACCTCAGCAAAGCTCCGCCTTTGCGGCTGCGTCAGCACTGTCCTTAGAATTTCTCGGTGCTCAGCTTCCGCACTACGACCATGTGCTGCAGCTCGTTGCTTTAATGCAACGGCCACGCCCTCATCAATATTACGAACGATTAAGTTAGTCGCCATATCCACCACCTCGCTATCAATTTTTTTGTTCACCTGCGAACTGTATTATCGCCTTGTAATTCGGCTTGCAATCATTGATAGCACTATATCATAAAGCGATATGCACAGCTAAACCTACCACTCATCCACCTTCGCCGGTGGTGATTCCATGCCCAATTGAATGCGCAAGGCTTTGATGATTTCTGGGTCGCCGCGCACTTTAAAACGCGCTCCTTCATCATCGGCAGATTCTTCGATCACTTCGCACTCGCTAAAAATTTTGCCGCGCAATTGCTGCATCGTCCAAGGTAAAAAGAGCTCACCCTCTACCAATCCCTGCTGGAAAAAGGTGACAATGGCGCGATGGAGTTTAGCCACATCGTCCGCACGGTAGGCGGCCATGACGATGCAATTGGGATATTTTTCTTGTAATCTTGCTGTGCATTCCGCTTCGGCAGGAGCATCACCAACGCCATCAATTTTATTAAAAATACGAATACGCGGCACGGCGCTCGCACCGATTTCTTCCAGCACGCTATCGGTCACTTCTAACTGCCGCTCAAAGCCCGGATCACTCGCATCAATCACATGCAATAGCAATGACGATTCTGCCGCCTCTTCCAAGGTAGATTTAAAGGATGCCACTAAATCATGAGGCAAATTTTTAATAAACCCAACAGTATCCGTCATCAACACACGCGGAATAGTTTCCGGATATAGCGCGCGCACTGTCGTATCAAGCGTGGCAAAAAGTTTATTGGCAACCAACACTTCAGAGCCTGTGAGCGCGCGCATTAGGGTGGATTTACCAGCATTGGTATAGCCCACGAGTGCCACGCGAGCCAATCCCGTTCCGGCAGCACCAGCAGGCCCGCCTTGCATCGCCTGACGGCGTGCACGTTGCGTTTGGCGCTCCACGTCCATCGCATCAATTTCTACCTGCAATTCAGCAATACGATTACGTACTTTTTGCCGATCCAACGCAAAATGGGTTTCACCTGCGCCGCGCCCCCCCGTACCGCTACGCTGCCGTCCCTTCGGGCCCGCGCGTTTTGCGGCTTCGCGCAAACGCGGTGCCATATAGCCAAGTTGGGCAATTTCCACCTGCGCACGTGCGGAACGCGAACTAGCGTGCCGCTGAAAAATTTCCAGAATAACCATAGTACGATCCATCACGTCGCACCCGACTTCAATTTCTAAATTACGGGCTTGCGAAGGTGACACTTCATGGTCAATCAGCACAATATCTGCCATGCGCGAATCTTCATCAGCGGCGGCCTGCGCCGTTTCGCGTGCCTTTACTTTTGCCGCGCCGCTAATGGCAGGCACGCGCCGCGTGGCATCACGCACAATTTGCTCAATGCCCTCATCATCGCTGTCGTCGTCACCCAAGCCTTCTACAAAACGGCGAATTTCACGGCGCTTACCAATGCCTAAATAGGCAGTAGTATCAAAGGTGGCACGCTTTTGCACGAATGTGCCAACCACTTCATAGCCTAAGGTTTTAGCTAACTCGCGCAGTTCAGTAAGCGACGATGCAAACTCAATATCGCTCACGCTATTAAGATGCACAGCGGCCACAATAGCGCGTACGGCTGGAATATTGCTTTCTTTTTGCATGGAAAAATTTCTTATTTCGTGGTTGCGGATGCAGTAAACATCCGTCGGAGACATTCAGTTTAGTGTAGTTTGCGCATGAATTTTAAAAAGCCCTGCCAACCCACCAAAATTTGCGCCTAAGCGGCACATTATCGATCAATCGCCACCAAAATTTCATATGCCACCGTCACTCTAGCGGCAAGAGGATAATTCTTATTTGCCAGCATCACAATACCAATTTTTTTAGCAGGCACAAACATCACATAGGCGGCAAAACCGTTGGTTGAACCGGTCTTATTGAACAACGCTTTTGATTGCTCAGTAAGCGATGGACTGAGCTTGGTGACGGCATTGGCCTCAAAAATCATCGCCTCACCATTACCTGCTAACAACTGATTTAGCATCACAGGATAAGGATAGCGCTCCCATCCCAAGCCTTGTTGCATCTCAGCTGTTTGAAAGTAGCCGCATTGCGTGTCAGCCATTGCGACTTGCAGCTTCTCGCCTACTTTTGCCACCTGCATATTTGCTTCAAGAAACTGCAGCAAATCGGTAGTGTTCGATTTCACGCCATAGGCTTCGGCTGCAAGCACGCCTGCGTTAAGACGTACCGGCGCATCGTCTCGGGTGTAGCCTTGCGCGTAATCCTTCATGCGATTTGCAGGCACAGTGATGTAGCTATTGTGCATGCCAAGGCTTACAAATAGGCGTTTTTCAAGCGCATCATTAAATGATTCTTGCATGCTTTTAGCAGCAATTAACCCCAGCAAGCCAATGCTGGGGTTAGAGTAAGTTCTGGACGTACCGGGAGTTTGCGCGGGTTGCCACACTTTAAAATAATCCATCAACTGATCAGTATTACTCACGCTATTGGGCACTTGCAGCGGTAGACCACCAGCGGTGTAAGTGCCTAAATTTAGAAGGCTAATTTGATCAAAACTACTACCGCGCAATGCCGGCAAATGCTTGCTGACTGAATCGCTTAGTGTGAGTTTTCCCTGCGCTTGCGCGTAAGTAGCTAACGTTGCGGTAAAGGTTTTACTGATTGAGCCTATTTCAAAAAGCGTATTGTTTGAAACTGGATTTTTCAACTGCTTGGATGCTACACCGTAATTTGAAAAGAATCTATTCCCTTCGATGGTGATGCCTACAGCTATGCCGGAAATATTGTAGGTTTGAATTACTGGCTTGATAGCGGCATCCACTATCAATTTAATTTCATGTTGATCAATAGCCGTAGTAGTGGCCGCATAGGTGTTTACCGCGAAGATAGCAATTGAAGCGACGTATAGTTTTAGAAAATGCATGATTGCTCGGATATTCTTTTTAAAAATTAATTGATTAAAGGTCGCTGTGTACATGGGGGGTGATTAGCACTCACAAAAACAGCTTGAGGGTGCTATGCGTACTATATAGCGCGCAATCCCTCAGGCGATTCGATCAATTCTGAACGCCTTAACGGTGGTAGCGAATAATACAGGCGCATGACATCATCTTTACCTTGATACTCACGCATATTTTCATGCACACGTGAAGCAACTTTTATTGACGGCGCGTTCTTGGGATCAACAACGGAACTAAGCGAGGGAGCACCTAAAACGTCGAACCCATATTTAAGGCAAGCACTTCCGGCCTCAGTTGCATAGCCATGTGATCGATAGTCCGAATGAATATGCCAACCAATCTCTAAAATGCGCTGGTTTTCAACCGTCTGATACGTTATCCCAGCATCACCGATAAACCTGCCTTGATCAAGTAGTTCTAGCGCCCAAAGGCCAAAGCCAAACTCATCATAATTCCGCAAATTCCAGTTGATCCATCGATCTACCGCATCTTGATTCTGCATAACTGGATAAAACTGTATTGCCTGCGGATCAGCAAACATGGCTTTGACCGCGCCATTATCCGCCGCCGTATACTGACGAAATCCAAGCCGTTCGGTGCGGAAAATATAATGGCTCACAGACATAGCTTTTACGTTCGCTAAAAAACGCTTAAACGCTTATCGGGTGGGAACTCGGTTTGAAGTTAACTACGCAATGATTCGAGGCGCAGGGAAATATTCATCTCAAGCGCCGATAATTGCGTTTTCAGTTCCTCAATCTTCTCTACATCTGTTGTAGCGGATAGCTCTGCACGCAATATGGCGCGACGATTAATCATTTCTACTTCAGCAGGAACAACTCCAGCATCCTTCAATATTTTAAACGACATTCGCAGTTCTTCGGGTGTTTCTCGCCACGAATCAAGGTCTGTCAGCGGTTTGCCATAGTCTTTAGCAGCGCGTAGTTCGCCGCTAAATTCCGCTTCGCGCAACTTCCGTCCAATTTCGTCGTCAAGCGCTCTAGGTTTTGACATTACGACTCCCCTTTAGAGCCTACTATTATTACGTAGTAGGAAACATTGCTTTCATAGATTACCGAGTTCGTAGTTTAACATTTATGCAACCGCACAAAGGAGGAGCAAACGACTTGCTAATTACCGCTATCGTAATGCGGCATAGCGCAAGCCATGAGAATTGAAGTAAAGCTAGCTTGCGAACTTTTCAAGCGTCTTTTTAGCTAGCTCACGAATGAATTCTTTAGCATCTTCTAAACTCATGGGGTTGTCTGGAGGCTTATCATGACCGCTGTAATGTCTTGCATGACCGTCATTAGGCATCCAAGTATTCGCCGTCCGTTTAAATAACTTCTGCTTTTTCTCTGAGCAAAGACCGTTTTGCCAAATTCCCTTTCCACTGACAGTTTTTAGGTGTTGTTCTAACTCCTCGAAACAGCGATACAACTGAGAAATATTTACCTCTTGCAACCCTAGAATACCTATTACGGTTTGCAAACGCGGATATTTTTGTAGCGTAGCAAACAGTACTTGGGCATCAGTATGCTGAGTAGTTGCAGTATCTGGGGAGGGCTGTGCGCTGAGCTTACCGCGCCCCGATATGTTCGCAGACAGCAAGGCATACCCGTGGCGGGCGCCCTCACCATCCTCTCGCCAAACCACCCCAAGCGTAGGCCGAACTAAATTTTCCTGATGCAGTCTGGCTATCGGATAAATTTTGTTCATTAATTCTTCGGCAATATCTTTTACTTCTTGCGGTTGCGCGCACTCATTCATCTTGTCCGCGGACATAAAAACCTTTTCCCCTTCTCGGGCAAAGTAAACCTCCCCGCCAATGGGAAATAAATTCGGAAATTCTTCTAGATCAAATGAATCTCCTTGCAGCTCCACATGCCACGTTTCCATTTCAGCCCCTCAATTTGCAAGATGAGAATCCCTTCAAAACGCAGTAAATATAGCTATCTCCAATGCATTGCGCAAAGCGTCACAACCCCTCATAAGCCAACCGAACCGGTTCTTCCCCATAAATCTTCTCCAACCGCCGCACCACAAAATGCCCGCGCGCCATATCTTGAAAATGGCCGATGAATATCGTGTTGATTACGGCTCCGGCGGCGGCACCAATGATGGGAATAGCTTGGGCGGCGGCTTTTTCGCCTACTACTATTCCGAAGCGACTGCCGATTAAGGTGATTAGGCGTACTAGTGCTGGTGCACCCGTTTTTGAGAAGCCTTTTTGCGCTAAAAATTTTGCGGCCTCAGACACGGCACCGGCCATGGCCGCGCGGGCGGCGAAGTAGCCGGATTCGGCAGCGTTGTCGTTGGCAGACTTTGATGACCCTAATGCAAACACGGTTAAGCAGGCTAGCTTGGTGTCGATATAGTTTATGTTTTCGCCTTCGCTTTTGGCGATATCAGCAATGGAGCGCAACATAATGGTGGTGGAAATGGGTAGCTCTATGCTCAACGCTATCAGCCCGAAAGCGCCACCGATAGCACCACTTGCGGCGGCGGCAAATTTATGCAGCCGATTTTGCGCGGGTTTTTTGGGGGTGTCGCTTAAACTACCTACCGCTACTTCTAGCGCTTTTAGCATTGCGGCCTCACTCGCCTTATGAATGCCGCTTTGTACCGCCTTGGGCAACATGAGCATGGTGCGTTCCATGGGTGCGCCCAATGCAGATGACATTTTCGCGGCAAGGCCAGGATTTTCTAGCAATTTTTTAGCCCGCTTTAAATCGGCTAGATCGGTTCGAGATAGGGTCATTCTGGGGCTCCTCAGCGTTCGGTTTTCACTTTTAAATAAAACGCAAAGTGAAGATAGAAGGACTGGATTCCAGCCTTCACTAGAATGACGATACCGCATATTTGCCGCCAAAAACGAAGTGCAACAACCAAGTGCATGAACGCGCCTACTCACCCAAATAGGCTTCGCGCACTTTCGGGTTACTTAACAATGCTGCGCTCTCATCTTGCAAGGTAATCAAACCACTTTCCATCACATAGCCGCGATGACTTATTTCTAAGGCTAGCTTGGCGTTTTGCTCGATGAGTAGCACCGTCACGCCATCACGCGAAACTTGCCGTATTACTTCAAAAATTTTAGCCACCATCATTGGTGCCAAGCCCATTGATGGTTCATCTAGCAGCAGCAGTTTTGGTTGGCCCATGAGTGCGCGGCCAATGGCGAGCATTTGTTGTTCGCCTCCAGACAGGGTGCCCGCTGTTTGTTTGCGCCGCTCTTTTAGGCGCGGAAATAAACTAAACATGCGTTCAATATCCACCGCTATTTGCACGTGGTCGCGACGAATATATGCGCCCATGGCTAAATTTTCTTCTATGGTCAATACCGGAAATACTCCACGGCCTTCAGGTACCAAACGCAAGCCAGATTGGGCAATTTTGTATGCGGGGAGACCAGCGATATTTTCGCCAGCATAAACTACCTGCCCTGATTTTGGCGCAATTAGGCCGCTAAGCGCTTTGAGCGTGGTGCTTTTACCCGCGCCGTTGGCGCCAATCAGGCACACTAGCTCGCCTTCTTTTATCTCAAAGCTAATACCCTTTACCGCACGAATGCCGCCGTAAGCTACTTCTAGCGCTTCTACTTTTAACAGTGCTGCGGTCATGCGTTTTCTTTCACGGCAGGCGCGGATTTAGCCGGTTCTTCAACCGTACCTGCGCCTAAATAGGCGTTAATCACTGCGGGATCACGCTGCACATCAGCAGGCACACCCTCGGCAATTTTTACGCCATAGTCCAGTACGGCGATGCGATCACACAAACCCATCATTAGTTTTACATCATGCTCGATAAGCAGTATGGTAATGTTTTGCGCCCGAATTTTTTCTAACAACGCCCTGAGGCTTACTTTTTCGGTCGCATTCATACCCGCTGCGGGCTCATCCAGCGCCAAAATAATAGGGTCAGTAGCGAGCGCGCGGGCAATTTCCAAGCGGCGTTGATCGCCGTAGCTCATATTTTTAGCCAGCATTTCAGCGCTTTTATCAAGACCAATAAAGGTCAAGAGTTCATGTGCACGCGTTTGAATGGCTGCTTCTTCAACTCTGGTGCTTTTGGTGCGGAAAACCGCCCCAAACACCCCTGCCTTGGTGCGCGCATGGCGACCAATCATCACGTTTTCAATCGCGGATAAATTGGGAAACAGCCGAATATTTTGAAACGTGCGCGCGATACCCGCCTGCGCAATTTTATCGGGGGAGCCGCCTTGCAAAGGTTTACCCTGAAAATTAAAGGTACCTTCATCATGCTTGTATAAACCCGTAAGCACATTAAAAAGCGTGGTTTTGCCTGCTCCATTAGGCCCAATAAGTCCGTAAATAGCACCTTTGGGGATGGCAAAGCTCACGTCTGATAACGCCGTTAAACCGCCAAAGCGCTTGGTAATGCCGGAAATTTCCAGTAGTGGCGCACTCATGCTTTGGGGGAATCCACCGCAGATGCAAATTCACGCTTGCGCACTCCCGATGGCAACAAGCCCGCAGGCCGATAGAGCATCATCGCCACCATAGCCAAACCAAACAGCAACATCCGCAATACATCAGAATCAATAATAGCTTTGCCAAACAACGCGTGTTGCGCTGGTTCGACGGCATAGCGCAGTAACTCTGGCACTAAGGAAATTAGCACTGCGCCCAGCACGACACCCCAAATATTGCCCATGCCGCCCAATACCACCATAGCTAAAATCATTACCGATTCGTTAAGATTAAAACTCTCTGGGCTAATGAAGCCTTGAATCGCCGCAAAAATACCGCCTGCTACGCCGCCAAACGACGCCCCCATCGCAAAAGCTAAAAGCTTCATGCGTGTGGTATTAATGCCCATAGCTCTAGCGGCAACTTCATCTTCACGAATCGCCTCCCATGCACGGCCAATACGCGAGTTTTGCAGCCGCACATTAATCGCAATTATTATCGTGAGCACCACCAGCAATAAAAAATAATATTTAATCGGGCCAGCCAATACATAGTCGCCAATACGGGTGCTGTTACCAAAATCAATCGCACCCACTTTGATAGGATCAATACTTATTAAGCCTTTTGGGCCGTTGGTAATATTGATAGGCTCGGATAAATTATTCATAAAAATCCGAATAATTTCACCAAAGCCTAAGGTAACGATAGCCAGATAATCACCGCGCAATTTCAAGGTCGGCGCACCCAACATCACGCCGAAGAAACACGCTACCAATGCTCCGATGGGCAAAATTACCCAAAACGGTAGGTGCAATCCAAAATGGGGAGAGGCTAAGAGCGCGTAAATATAAGCACCTACAGCATAAAACGCCACATAGCCAAGATCAAGCAGACCCGCAAAACCAACCACAATATTTAAGCCAAGCGAGAGCATTACATACACTAACGCCAAATTAATAATACGTACCCAGGCGGTGCCTTGGAGCGCCAATACAAATGGCAAGGCAACTAACGCAATCGCAATGAGCGCAATGCCAATCCAAAATTTTTGTGGGTTATTTTTACGAGAAAACGACAAGGCAGCAAAGTTCATGCGCGATCTCCAACCCGCTCACCAAGCAAGCCAGACGGCCTGAACACCAGCACTAAAATCAGTACGATAAAGGCATAAACGTCTTTGTAGTTGCTGCCAAATAAACTGGAATTACTGTCGGCTGCGCATAAATTAGCAAAGCCCGGCAAGAAACCGTTTAAAACACACACATTCGTTATTTCACCCATATAGCCCGCACCAAAAGATTCGATGAGCCCAATTAAAATGCCGCCCAAAACTGCGCCAGCCAAATTACCAATACCTCCCAATACCGCTGCGGAAAAGGCTTTTAAGCCCAATAAAAAGCCCATTTGGTAATGGGCTATTCCGTAGTACGTACCAACCATTACACCAGCGATGGCTCCCAGCGCCGCACCTGTCATAAATGTAAAAGAAATAACGCTATTGACGTTAATGCCCATCAATCCCGCCACCCCAGGATTTTGGGAGGTAGCGCGCATAGCGATACCGATGCGGGTTTTGTAGACTAGCAGAAGCAGTAACGACATCATTATTAACGAGGTAACGATAATCGCGATTTGCACATTGCTGATTGTGGCTGCCGTGTCTGACGAGCCCAAGGTAAAGGTATGCAGCTTCATAATTTGTGGAAAGCCTAGATTATTACGGCTCCAGATAATCAAGGCAGTATATTGCAGCACAATCGATATGCCGATGGCGGTAATTAGCGGCGCTAAACGGGGGGCATTGCGCAAGGGCTTATAGGCCACACGCTCTATGCTATAGCCAACCAGCATGCAAGCGGGCACTGCCACCAAGGTCCCAATTAGTACAATTAACACTGGCGGCATGCCAGAACCCGCCAAGGCGTTAATTACGGTAAACGACACCATGGCACCAATCATCACTACTTCGCCGTGGGCAAAGTTAATGAGTTGAATAATGCCGTACACCATGGTATAGCCTAAGGCTACCACAGCATAAACACTGCCTAAGGTCAGGCCGTTAATGAATTGTTGTAAAAAATTATCGAAATGCATAAACGAATGATATCGTAAAGCATCGCGGCTAGCGCTCGGAAAGATGGTGAGATACACAAAATTGTTGCGGAATTTGGACAATCGCAACACCGAACCGCGCTAAACTATTGTTATTGCATACACACATACATACTTAGCACGCGCAAGAAATCAAGGATACGCATTGAGCAAAGTAAAAATTACCGGTAGCACCTTTAACTGCAAAGAATTGCTAAAGGCGGAAGGCGGCAAGTGGGAAGCAGAGACGAAATCATGGGAACTTGAGGCCGCCGCTTGGGAAAAAATAATCGCCACTAATCCGCGATCGCTCACCGACGGTTGTTATATCCTCGGTACCCAAGCCCCTGTCCCCTCAACCTCGATTACCCCGGCTGCCCCCGCCGCCCCACAGCAATCTGAACAATGGGAAATCAATAATCAAATTTGGGTACGCGCTGAAGACGGTAATGGTTACCAACTCCAGTCATTCGCTGGCGTAGATGTAAGCAATCGCAATCCACCACTGTCACGCGAGGAATATATTTTTTTGTGCGGCGCAAAATTTGAAGGTGACGCACGCACCAGCGCTTTATATCCGGCGACCTTTCAGTTTTCACCTACCACCGGAAAGCCACTTTCCATCGGGCAAAAAATGGTGGCTGATGTGCCGTGGCTGGCACCCTATGGCGAATTGCAAACCGAAAGCCTGACCACGCCCAAGGGATTACGCGCCACACATCAGCAATTTGCGCTCTCCGCTAATTTTGGCAAACAGGGCCGTAGTTTGGCCGAGCCCAGCAATGGCTTATTTCAATTCTTCGTCACCCGCGCCGGTTTACATAACCCCTGTGTAGTGGCGATTGATCCTAGCAAGGGGAGTTTGTGGCTAATGCTTCCCGGTGCTGGGGCTTGGGTGGGCTGCACGGCGCAGGCTGGTAGCATCATGCTTCCGGCCTGCTCGCTCGCGCGCGAAGCGTGGAGTATGTGGGGCGATACACTCAACACCAGCGCCTGCTTTTTTGTGCCCACTGATTACGGCATTGCCTTGGTCATGCTAAATGTACTCGCGCGTAGCTACCAAGTGCAGATGCTCACGAACGGGCGCTGCTTAAGCGGCCCAGCGCAACTAGATAAAACATTTTGGTTTTTAACCGAGGCTCCGCAAACCGACGCTAACGCGCCCAAGCAAGCCGCATTGATTAGCATCAGCGCCAGCCCTAAGCCGCGCGTGATCGGCCAAATGACGCTACCCGCAGACCGCGCTGAACTGTGCAACAAAGCCATAACCCTACCCGTTACCGACGAGCGTAGCGCCACGTGGGTGTTGCCTGCAGGGCAATTGATTTTGCACCAGAATGCTGGCACCACACCAGTAGCAGAATTTTCATTATGGCATCCGCAGCGTACCGCTACTGCCAAATTTGGAGCACCCTATTATTCAAAAGACGGGCGCTTTTGGCAGCTCTTTTTTGATGCAACCGTGCAGCGTTATGTGTACACGCGCTTAGGCACGGGGGAATCTGAGCACCAGCACTGCGATGCACCCCGACTAAGCTGCGGATTCAAGGCCTTTGCGTGGGATTTAGAATTATCCGAACCGCCTTGGGTAGCGCCTTCAGAGGCGCACGAAGCTGGGGTGGATGATGTGGTGTTTCCACTGCTGGAAATGAAGTCGCGCAAAATTATTATTGGCATCACCGTTGAAGATACCCGCGCGTTGAGTGAGGTAGTGGAAGATGTGGGTGCACAAACCGCAAAAAAAGCGGCAAAATTAGAAACGTTTGGCGATACCCGCCAAACCTTGGCACGCATCGCTATCCGTAATCCGTGGGATGCACGTTTGTTTGTTTATAACGGTCATTTGCACTTTTATCATCCCGATTTACACGACATCCTTTCTTTCGAGCTGTGATGAAAAAAATATTTCACTATCGCCTTATTGGTGCCCTACTTCTGGGCATCTTTAGCCTATTCCTATTTAGCGCTAGAGCTAGTTTTGGTGCCGTGCCGCAGGCTTTTTTAGTGCAAAACTCTGGTTGGATGGAACCATTTTATGTTGATAGCAAATCCCAGCTAAAGCCCTTGGTAAAAGCCTTTGCAAACACCGTAGCGGAGCCGAATGCACCGCTGTTGGTCGCTGCGTTTAATCAATCTAGCCCCAATAATGTCTCACCAAAAATCAGCAATGTCACTGCGGGCAATAGCTTAGACGCCGCTGTTGATAATATTCAGTTAGCAAAAAAGGCCAACGGTGCCTTAGCGGATACCGATTTTCAGGAAGCCGTAGCTGCGGTTATTACCCAAGGCTTCCGTACTGAATCCGGTATTATTTGGATATTTACTAACAACAAAAATAGCCCCAACAACAGCCCCGAAACAGCGGCAAAAAACCGTGAGTTCTATGAGTTGTTGCACACCGACGCTTCAATTACCCGTACTTTAGCGTTCCCCCTAAAAATGCCCGTGCAAGGCAAGCAATACGGGGCTTCCGGACTCATGGTGTATGCGCTGGCTTATGGTCAGGCAGCTGACGTAGCGCTACAAACTATGCTGGATAACGGCACTATCGCCAAGGTACTCACCGATGCACCCGCACGCTTAAAGCCGCTGAATCAAGATAGCCTAAAGCTCACGCCAGAAGCCATTGTGGGCAGCGAAGGGGTGACGGTTTCTACTGCAACTGACGGCCGCACGATAGTGCTGGATGTTGATGCCCGCTTTGACGCCTCCACATTTAATCAAATACGACTGCGCACTAAAGTTGAAAATCGCTTTTACCCCTATACCATCCGTCAAGGCACTATTTTTGGACAACTTCGCGGCGAGGGCTGGAGTTATGCAGTGGATGCCAAGCCTGCCAGTTTGGTCAATTTTAATCCGGGTCAAACGCAAAGTGTTGAATTTGATATTGCTTTACCCACCACTACTATTCCCAGCAAATGGGCACCGTCATCTTTAGCGCTCATGGGTAAGGCCATCACTCGCGCCGCTGCCATTGATATCGAAGTACGCGATCAATCACTGGCCGTTAGCCCTGCATTTACGAAACGCTTGGCCGATACTTTTCCGCAAGACCCGCTATCTGAGGTGTTTTTCCCGCCAACGGTAAAACAATCAAACGTCAGCATTCCGGTAGCGCTTCGGATAAGCTACCCAATCTGGCCGCTATTGCTAATTATCGCGCTGGGTATTTTGGCATTAATCGTACTGGCTATAGCCTTGAGTATGATGGGCAAACCCGCAAAAGTGGAAATATTAGCGGATGGCAACACCCAAAAAATTCCACTTGGCCGTTTTAAACAAGCGGTAATTCAAAACGCGGCAGGCGAAAAATTGGGGGTCATAAAGCGTAGCCTTTTTAGCACCAGCATTGTAGAAATCATACCCGGTCACACAATAAGCATTAAATAATTTTACCGATTAGGACAACATCATGGCAGACGATAAAAATTCAGGTTTTAGACTTCCTCCACCCAAAGAAGGCACAGGTCAATTGGGTAATCCTAAACCACCCCCTAGTGACTCACCTGCATCCGCTAAATTACCGCCTGCAAGTGCGGCGCCGGTTGCTCCCACACCAGCACCAACAACCGCACCGGCTACCAACGCCAATCCACCGCTCATTCAAGTGGGGGGGGATACGCGGCCAGATACCTCATCGCGCGACATGGCGATTGGCGCGGGCGTTTTGGTCGTGCTATTTATCGCTTTTTTCTTTGCAAAAAAAGCGTACTCCGACTTTTTGGTTTCGCGCAAAAATAGCCCGAGCCGCGCCAATGGTGCCGGTTGGTGGCTATTTATCCTGCTATCTAGTTTAGCGACAGCAGCCATGTTGGGCATTGTAAACCAAGCCAAATTTTTGAATTTATTATACGTAGGTCCATTGATGCTTATTGCAGCGGTAGCATTAATTTTAATGCTACTTAATTCACGAAAATGAGTCACGTAAGTGAGTCACGAAAATGAGTCGCGTACATAACTCACATACATAGCCCACGTAAATAAGCTGGTTCTATTTTGAAGTTGCCAAGGAAACTAAAATGCCTGAAACCAATTCGCCATTAGCCGCTGACCTAAAAAAACAAGAACAAACCGTAAAGCTGCGCCCTACCTTATTTATTGCTGTAGGTGGCACCGGCATGGAGGTGCTGCTACGGGTGCGCCGCCGTATATTAAGCGCTACATGGGGACAGGCACAGCCTGTACGCGTTGAAACATTGCCGGAATTTCCAGTAGCGCAATTTATGCATTTCGATTTAGATCAAGGTGCGATCGTGGAATCAGGTAAAACCAGCGCCGATCCTCTGCATGAGCTGGTTAAATTCAGCGATGAAGAACGTATTGTTGAAAACTTCGATATTGGTCGCTATAGCGAATCTGACGACGATTTGGCACGCTTTCCGCATATTTCTTCATGGTCACCGCTTACACCTAAAAAAATTCGTGAACTCGGCATTGATCCTGCTAAAGGTGCTGGACAAATTCGCGGTGTGGCGCGTTTATATTTTTTTGATAAGTACGAAAAGGTCCGCAATAAAATTCGCAATAAATTAACCTCCCTAAAAGCCGGTTTATCCAAAGAAGAGCAACTGCAAAAACTTGGTCTTGAACTAGATTCCGCTAAGTTTCGTATTGTGGTGGTTGGCTCCATTGCGGGTGGAACTGGCGGTGGGTCATTTTTAGATATGGGCTGGTTGGCGAAAAAGCAAGCCAGTGACGTTTTGGCGGCAAGCGAAACGGAGCTCTATGTATTTTTGCCTACCGGCTTTGCTGGTGCCAATAAAGATCGCACCGAAGCCAATGCTTATGCAAGCTTGATGGAATTAGAATCATGCATGCGCGGCGGGGTTGATTTTGTAAAGCGCTGGGATGAATTCGAGGGCGACGTGCGCTTAGCCGCAAAGCCGTATGATGAAGTATTTTTGATTGATTCCGGCAATATGGCACAGCAACACACTTTAGATATTAAAGATGTGTATGACATGGTGGCCGATACCTTGTTTGAAGATTTTGCATCCGCCGATTTTGCGCGCAAGAAACGCTCTATTGCGGTAAATCAACGCCAGCACAAAATCTCACCGTTTAGCCCGCCTGTGCCAGAAAATCGTTTTGGCGAAATGAAGCTCATGTTTCACAAAGGTTATTCCGCTTTCGGTCAAGCTACCTTAGACACTCAACAGTCGGCTCGCGAAGATTTACGCTCCTATCAATGGGCGGGCGAGATGCTTAAAGCCTTCTTCGGTGTTGGTGCAGACAATAGCGCGAATAACCGTGCCACCGACAAGCAACGCGAAGAGTTTATGGCCAATAATATGGGCTTAAAAACCGTGGCCTTCAATGACTTTCCGCAGTTCTCCGCTAAGGTCGATGCCAAGCTAACTGCGACTGAATTTTTAGAAGTAGGTTTAGTAGAAACTTTACTTGGCGATGCCCAAGGCTCGCTACTGGCGGGACTACAACAAAAGGTGGATGCGCAGTGTGAATCCATCGCTGTAACGCTTGACCGCGCTGATTGGCCAGCGCAAGTGCGCACCGTAATCAAGCAGCTAGAACGGGACGCCGTGCGCGATCAAGACTCCAGCGCCGATACCACCGAAGATAGGGTAACGCGTCAACGCGCTGTAGTATCGAAAAAAATCCAAGCTGACATTGAAACCCAACTTTATAGCTATCTGGATAATAAAGAGTTTGGTGGTTTGGAATACGTACTATCGCTGGTTGAGCTAATCAAAGACAAACTCGATAACAATGCAACTGGTGTGGCTCGCATGGTCGCGCAAAACGCGGAACGTTATGCCGCACTACGCGATGCCCTGCGTACCTATGAAGTTGAACGCTTGCTAGGCAATTTAGAAGAAACCAAAGGCAGCGCGATTTTTTCCAACAAAGATAAGCAAGCGCGCGAAGTGTTGAATCAGCTAAAACTTGAGATTGGTAATTATTTAAAATTTCACATCCGCGCTAAGGCCGCTGAGGAAACCGCCCGTTTACTGAGCGAACTTTCTGCGTTTTTGGGCGATAAAAAAGGCGTGGATAGCAAAGGCAATAATGTATGGACGGGCTTAGTGGGTCGCCTCTATGCAGGACGTACCGCCGTGTTTGAAATACTGGGGGAAATTAACCAGCAATCACGCATCGTGCAAGATGAAATGAAGCGCGAGCACGCTACTTATATTAAAATTGAAGGTGCAGAAATGCCTGTAAATAGGCCTTCTTCAGCCACCCTACGGACGTGGGCAGATGAAGCGTTTAAAGACTTTGGTGGATCGCGCAAGCTCTTTCCGATGTTGGCCGACCCTAAGTTACGCTCGGCTTTAATCGGCCCGTTGCGCCGCAAAGCAGATAAACACCTCGCGCAGAACTTTGCAGCCACCATGCAGAGCACCACCAATTGGCAAGACCCGCTAGTCACCGCATTGCAAGCGATGTCGCCCGTCGAGCGGCAACGTCGATTTAGCGAAATGCTCACGCGCTCCATGCCGTGGATTGACACTCACAATGCCGATTACCAACCAAAACCTGACCAGTTTAAATGCTATGTCGGCGTTGGCCGCGCTGCAGATTGGGAACCGTTCCGCGAGGAATTATTTGCGCAACTACCCACTGGTGTAGGCCTAACACCGCAGCAAATTAGTTTTGTGGATGCGGGCCGCTATGGCCGTGCCACTTGCTATTGCGAGCTTTCTGGTGTGCCGTTAACGAATCTACGTGGCTTGGAAAGCTGGCGGGTAAGCTACCGAAAAGAGTCGGAAATTGTGCCACTGCACACTCAGAACGACTTCACTAAGTTTTCACATCCGCTGGCACCGTCCATTGACGAATTAATGCGCTTAAGTGATGACTTTAAAGTGTATTTATACTGCGTCATGCTGCGTATTTTTACCCGCGACCCAAGCTTAAAATCGGTACCACCCGGACAATATCAATTTAGCGTAGGGCGTGGCGATATACGCCGTATGGGCAATGAACGCGCGTTCCGTTTAAACGGTTTGCCGATTGCTTACCGCGCACAAATTGTTGCCGCCCTCCAAAGCAAGCTAGAAGAAATGACCCCGTTGCAAACCTTGGCGCTAGCGGAGTTAGCCACACAGCTTAGTGTACAAACCTATTGTCCAAAACTAGTTCCTGACGAAAGCGGCACCGAGATTGCTCGACGCGGTTTTGCGACAACAGTAGCACTGCAATTAGCAAACGAGCTACATGATAAAGCGGCACGCAGCATGGACGCAGGTACATTGAAACAGTCTGAAAGCGCCCTAAATACGAAGCTTTCTAGCTGGTCTGAGGCCATTGAGAAGTCGGAAGCTGATGCCTACGCATGGGAAGTACGTGAGGTAGATGAAGGCCAAGTACCGCGTCGCAAATTATGTGTGAAAGCAGAATTTTTTCTTGCTGACTTTCTACAGCAAACCATTGCGGGCAGCGCAACCGCAACTGCGGCATCGACAACAGCCGCTGGCACTCCGCCGCCGTTCGCGGCGCCACCGCCACCACCATTCGGAGCACAGCCGGTGTACAGCTACCACCTGTTTGTAAATAGCAGCCAAACTGGGCCACACCCCGCAGCGCATATTCAGCAATGGCTAGCGGCGAAGCAAATACCGGCAGACACGATGGCTTGGCGTGATGGTCTGGCTGCATGGACGCCGCTGCTGCAACTGCCAGAGTTTGCGGCAATGGGAGCGGCACCGCCACCATTTATGCCACCACCTAAATCGACATAGCATTGTTGTGTTACTTACCAAAAAAATTACCCGAAAACCGCTAACTAACTCGCGTCGCGAATTGAGTTCGCCTTAATGCAACTTCAATGCGCAAAGTGCCGTGAACCATTAAGCGGTAAGGTTTTGTTTTGCCCGTTCTGCGGTGCACCACAAGAGACGGGGCGCACCACCACAAATGACAAACCAAGCAGTAAGCCAGCACCATCACCGGATAACGCACACAAACCACCGCCAATCCCGCTACAGCCGCTAGAAAGCGCTGTACCGTCACCTATACCTGCAACAGAAGGATTAGGAAACACGACGCCGGCCCGAACATCGGCGGCAGTGCCGCCGCCTATTCCTGTAGCAACGCCGCCAACTGCAACCACTGCACCTGTTGCACCCAATTTGCCCGTATCGCCTTCATCCTCATCGGCCTCATCGTCATCATCGTCCTTACCACCATCACCACCCCCCAAAGAACAAAAAAGCAACGGTTGTTTGGGTTGCGCTGGGTTTGCCGTACTGGCTCTAGCGATTGCAGCAATAGCAGGCTATTTTTACATAACAAGTTGGCTCAAGAAAATTGAATTAGCTGAACTTAACGTTGCAACCCAAGCCTATATTACTGCTGGGGACATCACCAATGCTGAAGCCGCCATTGAAAAAATTCGCAACCTTGATGCAGAATCAAGTCTCATTCGCACCAATACCGAAAAAATTATTGCGGCACGAAAGAGCGCTGTGGATGCACTAAAAAAATCCCAGTCCGCCTTACAAAATCGTGATTTAAATACCGCCCGCGCAGCACTTGCTAGTGCCGCTAAACTAGATCGCACTACGCCGCAACTAACAACGCAAGACACCGCCATTAAAGCGCGTGAAAAGTTGCGCGACCAAGCTTTGGAAGCGATGCGCAAATGCTTAGGCGTCAATGATTTTGCTTGCGGTAAGACTCAGGCAAATAATGCCTCACGCATTGATAAGTCGTTTGACGCGATGGCTGAATTTACCAAAGCGGAAGTGGCCTATAGAGACGCACAAAACAATCCGATTCAATCCGGCTGGAACACCATATTAGAAGCAACTGCCAACGCCATTGTGCGTGCGGCCACAGACAAAGGCGACACGAACAGTCCACCGTCTCCACCCGCGCGAGCCACCAACCCGCCGCGCACTAGTGCCAGTGCGTTACCAGATTGCGACCAATTATTATTACAAAGCAAAAACGCCAAGCAAAATCGCCGCTATGACGAAGCCGTGCAAACAGCCGAAGCCGCACTAGCGTTCTCACCCGTTTGCGAAGGCGCGCAAGAGGCCTTGGATAGCGCCTTGACTGCGAGACGACGGGCTAAGCAGTTAGCGCGATAGCGCTTTAAATTTATGTCTGCTAATTTTAGTTGAGCTAATGCCACGCAACAGTTTGATATAGCGCAAATGGCGCTTTAGACAGCCTATTACAACCTGTTTCCGGGGATTATAAATATACTGGTGAAATAGTATTAGCTCTGCCTTTTTGCACAATTTGCATCACCACCTTGAAGATATTATTTCTTCGGAACGGCTAAAAGCTTATCGTAGCTAGCGGCCGAGAAGCCAAACATACTTTTGCCATTCGCAACTAAAAGCGGCACGCCTTTTCCACCACCTCCGCCTGCGCGTACATAAGCGGCGAGGCCGTCTTTGATGTCGATATCCACTTCGCTATACGCAACTTGTTTGCGGGCCAAGTAGGCTTTGGCTTGTTTGCAATAACCGCACCACGATGCCGAATAAAGCACTGGGGTACTGACTGCAGCCGGAGCTGCGGCGCGCGCACTGGCGGATTTTTGCAGTTGGTCGATATAGGCAAGGGTTTCGGTTGAAAGCGGACTTGCGGGTGCGCTCGCAAACGTCAACGTCTTCGTATCGCGCGCCTGCGCTAGCGGTTGATCGCTATAGGTTATTTTGCCGTCAGGCCCGATCGATTTATAAAGCGTGGTTGCAGCCTGCGCATGCGCTTCGGCGACGGCAACAACGAAAGAGAGCATAAATAGCATTCTCATTTTTATCCTTTGTGGCATAACGCATTTGTTATTTGGTGCTTTTGTTATTTGGTGCATTTGTAATTTGATTACACCGAAAATAATCGCCTATCCAAATAGGTTGAAGACGCACTAATAGGGCGTTTTCAAGGCATCACTATTTTATTTTTTGCATGGCCAGCACCGCCTTCCACTCCGCAGGCGTAAGTGGCGTAATCGATAAACGATTGCCTTTTTGCAAAATTTGCATGGATGCTAATTTCGGATTTTCACGCATTTCAGCCAAACTTATTAGCCGCGTTTTTTCCACAAATTGCACATCAACGTTAAACCAGCGCGGCGTTTCTTCTGTAGCTTTGGGATCGAAATATTTACTTTTTTTATCGAACTGCTTGGCGTCTGGATAGGCCAACGCACTCACTCGGGCAATGCCCGCCACACCCGGCTCAGGGCACGATGAATGGTAAAAAAGCACACCATCATCTAGCTGCATTTGGTCACGCATAAAATTACGAGCAAGGTAATTGCGTACACCAAACCAGGCAACAGTTTGATTGGGGAATCCACTCAAATCATCTATTGAAATTTCCGACGGTTCAGATTTCATCAACCAATAGCGCATTTACTTGATTCCTCAATAAAATACGGCTTGGTGTTCGCTAAGGGCCGCACGCTTGAACCAGAGGTTCAAGGCGGAGGCTCGGATAACACCATCAGGTACGTCCGACTTGGGACGCGCGCACAAGGGTCAAAACGGAGCTTCCTCGACATAAAGTCTATCGGTTCAAAGGATATAAACCCTTAGCGAACGCCAAGCCGCATTCAAACGCATTTACACTATCACAACGCTAGTGCAAAATTGTTGATTTCGAAACTGTAGCACATCGGCGGGGACGGTTTTAATTCAACCGGATTAAAATAGTTTGTCTTGATCCGAGATGGCGCGTTCAATCATATTGTCAAGATTCTCAATACGACGCTTCACCGCTGATTCATCTACTGCGCCGCGCAGCAGCGCCACATTACTAATTACCTGCGGGGCTGTTGCTGCGGACAATTTAGTGAAGTGCTCTAAAGTGATATTTAACGCTGCCATGATGGCAATGCGTTCACCGCCCACAACTTTGCCAGTATCACGCACTTCTTGCATACGCTGATTTAAATACTCCACAGCATCAAGCATGTGTTTTTCGCCAGTTGCCGACGTGGCAACGCGAAAATCCCGCCCCATAACTGAAATGGTAATGGCTTTAGATTCGCTGATTTTATTGCCAGCAGCTTCAGGCTTACTCGTACTCATGCGCGATCACCTTCAGCTTCGGGTAGTTTTTCAATCAATGTCGTAATCCGAGTTTTAGCCGCATCCAGTTTTTCGCTTAGGCGCTTGGCCTCATCAGTTTTACTGGCTAAGTTTTGACGCAACTCATTATTTTCTTCACGTAGGCGCGCGAAAAGCTTGATGAAGTGGGCTAACTTGTCTTCAAATTGATCGAATTCTTGTTCCATTTTTCGAATGTAGCTAAAAAACGCTTTACAGTCAATGGTTAAGCGAGCTTTTTTAAGGTGATTTCAAGGTTTCACCAGCTTGTGACTACGGTAGCACCAAACTATGTCAAATGTTAGGTACACACTGAAACTTGGCTTCCAGTGGCGTACACTAGACGAAACTCCAAAAAATGTCCCAAAGCTGGGACAAAATTCCGTTTGAGGCCGCAATTTTGTCTTCCCCCCTTCCAACAGTCCAGCAATTACAAGCCATACCGTTTGAGGCCACAAATCTGGCCGACTATGCGCCTGTTCTGGATTTATTGCCCAGCGCAATTTGGTTGGTAAACCCCGAAAATGCCTTGATTTTTGTTAACAAAGCATGGACCGACCTCACCGGTAAAACTTACGCGCAACAGCAATACGATGGCTGGCGCGCTCTATTGCATGAGAAAACACGCGATAAAGTGATGGCTATTTGGGAAGCAGCATTTGAGTCCAAAAATGAATACCGCTGTGACCTGCAAGTTGTTCACGCCAGCGGAAAAACTATCTGGATTCACGATGCGGCAACCCCTTTGTACGCTAAAGATGGCAGATTTTTGGGCTATGTAGGCTCAAGCGTTGATATTACTGAGCAAAAGAAAGCGGAACTGTTTGCGCAGGCTGCGGCAGCACGCATCCATTTAATCGCCAATAATGTTCCTGCATTAGTCGCGCAGTTTGAAATGGGCGACGGCTTTCGTTGCACCTTTGCCAATGCCGCCTATGCCCGTACCTATGGCTTTACAGTGGAAGAGCTTGCCAATATGGAGCTCCAAAAAATCATTGGCACTGATGCCTACGCCACCATCATCCCCTATATCGAAGCTTGTATTGCGGGTGACGTCGTAAGTTACACCCGATCACTAAAATCAGCTGACGGTAAAGACAAGATTATTGAAGTCAATCTGATTCCCTACTTTGGTGCTGGTAAAAAAGCCACAAGCGCATTTGTGTTGATTAACGACATTACCAAACATCGCCGTGCAGAGGCGCTAGCTCGCGAAAGCGAGGAGCGCCTACGCAAATTTTTTGATGCGACTTCCGAAGGTATTCTGTTCTCAAGCGGCGGCGTGATAGATGATTGCAATGGTGCCATCGCGCATATGATGCGGCTATTGCCTGAAGACGTAATTGGCCGCTCTCTATTGGAGTTTGTGGCACCACAATCACGTGATGATGTACTGCGCAATGTTAGCAGTGGATTTGGTCGCCCTTATGAAATTGCGGCGGTACGCGCCGATGGCTCGCAATTCATGGCGGAAATTCATGGCAAATCAGGCATGGATACCGACAATAGCCACCGCATGACGGTAGTGCGCGACATTTCTGATCGCAAAAGTGCCGAGGCGCATATTCAATTTTTAGCTCACCATGATTTGCTGACAAGCTTGCCGAATCGGGCTTTGCTTAATACGCGATTAGAACAGGCTATTGAGTCTGCGACACTAAACAACACAAATTTGTCTGTACTGTTTATTGATTTGGATAACTTTAAAACCGTCAACGATTCGCTTGGGCACCATGCTGGAGATGCCCTTTTAAAAAACGTCGGCGCGCGCCTGCAGCAAACCTGCAACGCCGACGATATCGTTGGTCGTTTAGGCGGAGATGAATTTTTAGTTATCACTCAATTGGATGTTTTAGACGCCCTGCCCTTCGCGCAGGGTTTAGCACACGCGATAGCGGAGCCATTCAACATCGATGAACAAACACTCACTGCGCACTGCAGTATCGGGGTAAGTTGCTATCCGCGCGATGGCAAATTGCCCGATGAATTAGTGCGCAATGCCGACGCCGCTATGTATTTGGCAAAACAACGCGGGCGTAATAATGTGCAGCTTTTTACCAGCTCATTGCAACGTGCTGCATCACAGGCATTGGCTACTGAAAATGGCCTACGCCGTGGCTTGCGCAATGGGGAGTTTGAACTTTTTTATCAACCAGAAATTTCGCTCGCCACGGGTGCATTATGCGGCGTAGAAGCGCTAATTCGTTGGCGTCATCCGGAAATGGGTTTGGTTTCACCAGACTACTTTATCCCCGTTGCGGAAGCCCGTGGCTTAATTGTACCCATCGGCAAATGGGTACTGGATACGGCATGTAAACAAATTCAAAGTTGGCGCACGCGCGGCTTAGATAAGCTGGTAGTGGCGGTAAATTTATCGGCCATTCAGTTCCAGCAACAATCTCTTGCCGACGATGTGGCACAGGCATTGGCTGAACACGAAACCGCTGGTAATAGTTTGGAATTAGAGCTAACCGAAAGTTTGTTTTTAGAAGATGTCGTATCAGCATCGAAGGTACTTTATGCTTTGAAAGACTTAGGCGTGAAACTGGCGGTGGATGATTTCGGCACCGGATATTCATCACTATCGTATTTAAAACGCTACCCTATCGATAAACTTAAAATCGATAAATCCTTTGTACGCGACATTCCCGGAGACGCGGATGATGTTGCCATCACGACGGCGATTATTAAATTGGCAAAAAGTTTAGAAATCACCGTGTTGGCTGAAGGTGTTGAGAACCGTGATCAGTTAAAATTTTTGCGTGAGCAGGGCTGTAATGAAGCCCAAGGATATTTTATTGCGCGTCCGATGCCAGCCGACGCGTTTTTTAGTTGGGCGATGCAACATAATGCGCGACTATTTGTCCAATAACAGGCACGTCGTGATTTGCGCACGATCGCACTTTTAAGAACCCGATTTAAGCTGAAAGCTCTGATGAAAAAGTTTCGTCCAGTAAAACCATTATTACCCAATGTAAGCAAACCCAACCAGCGCAACACTAACGTTAAGCCACAAAAATATTCTGTGCTTAAATTACTCATTCTGAATCAGGTTTATGCATGGAGACACCCTATTCTAGGGAACCTCCAAGCACTAAATATTAGCCTTAAATGGGCAAGCGCGGGGCTAGGTATCGCATTATTCACGCCCGCCTATGCGCAAACACCGCAAAATATTGAGGAAGTTATCATTAGTGCTACTCGTATCGCCCAAAAAAGCGATTCAGTGCTAGCGCAAACTACCGTTATCACTCGCGAGCAAATAACATCCGCAGCCAGTTTAACCCTAGCTGAATTGTTACAGCGCTATGCCGGTGTAGAAGTGCGTATGAGTGGCGCAGCCGGTCAGCCGAGCGGTGTTTTTATTCGCGGCGCGAATACCGCGCATACGCTAATACTGGTAGACGGTGTGCGGGTAGGTTCTGCAAGCAGCGGTACGACAGCGATTGAGCACCTAGCGCTTGATTTAATTGAGCGCATTGAAATCGTCAAAGGTTCGTTCTCTGGTTTATATGGATCAGATGCAATAGGTGGTGTTGTGCAAATTTTTACACGTGGGCAAAAAACACCGCGCCTAAACGCCGAGATCAATATCGGTAATCAGTCCACGCATGGTTTCAACGGCGGCTTTTCTACGGTTGAAGGAAATACCTATTTAGCATTTAACGTTGGTGCCAGAAAAACTAACGCCGCCTCTGCTACCAATGCCCGTGCGTCGCTTTTTATCTATAACGCCGACAAAGATGCCTACAGCAATACCAACTTTGTATTAAAGCTCGCACATACCCTCTGGCAGGGCGAAACCGTGGCGGCGCAGATATGGGAATCGCGCGGAAAAGCGCAATTCGATGCGGGACCAGTCGCTGCCGAAAATCAACAAACATTGCGCGGCGCACAGTTTGAAAGCAGCAATCAAATTCTGCCGTGGTGGCAATCAAAAATAGTGGCCGCAAGCACTCGCGATAGCATTAATATTTCAAGCGAATATCCGTCTACTTTTGCTACCAAACAAAACCAGTTGCAGTGGCAGAACACCATGCGCACGCCCGTTGGCACGCTATTGTTAGGTGCTGAGCAAAATAAACAATCACTAGACAGCAACATCAGTTACGATGCCCGCGAACGCACCACGCGATCTGTATTTGCTAGTCTTTCAGAGCAGCAGGATGCACAATATTTGCAGGCTAATGTACGGCTAGATAAGTTTAGTCCGAAGTTTAGTACAGCCTCCACCGCCAAGTCCAATCAAGTCACGGGGCAGTTTGCATATGGCGTAAAAATATGGCCGGAAGAACTCGTGTACAGCACTGTGGCACGCGGTTATAAATTACCGTCCTTCAACGATTTGTACTATCCCGGATTTTCTAACGCCGCCTTAAAACCAGAACGAAATACCAATACCGAGATCGGCTATAAATTTGAGCGCAAAGGCACGCGCTATACGGAGGCGATGACCGTGAACGCTGCGCTATTCGATAACAAAATCGAAGATTTGATTAGCTTTAACGCGAGCACTTCTCAACCCGAAAATATTAATCGTGCGCATATACGCGGACTGGAACTATCAGCAAATAGCCGATGGCAAGGTTTTGATGTGCGCGCGGCAATCACCGTACAGCAGCCACTAGATGCAGACACAAAGCAACAATTACGCGGTCGTGCCAAACTTTTCGGTAGCGCGGGCATGAGTAAAAAAATCGGGCAGTTTAGCGCTGGACTAGATGTTATTGCCGTCGGAAAACGCTATGATTCAGCCAACGAAGCGCCGGATAGTCGTCTTGGCGGTTACGCCACACTAAGTGCGCGATTGCAATACAATATATCAAAGCAATTTAGCGCCGAGCTAGTTGGTAGTAATCTTACGAATCAACCCTATGAACAGACCACGGGGTACAACACCCCAAGGCGACAAGTGATGTTTAATTTAAAATTTTCCGCCCAATAAAAGCACAATCATGTCCTCATCAAACCCGCTCCTAGACTTCAGTAATCTGCCACATTTTGATACCTTCACCCCAGCTTGCGTAGCGCCAGCAATGGATAGCCTGCTTGCTGACGCCAACGCAACAATTGCCACTTTATTAAGCGCGACAGAAGCGCCCACGTGGGCGAATTTTGCGACGCCATTGGATGACGCAACCGAAAAAATAAGCCGTGCTTGGGGAATCGTGAACCATTTGAATTTGGTCTTAAATTCAACGGCATTACGGGAAGCGTACAACGCTCATTTGCCACTCGTTACCGCGTTTTGGACGGCGTTGTCTCTCAACGAAGCCTTGTTTAAAAAATACCAGCAAATACTGGCTTCTCCAGCGAGTTTAAGTTTAAATTCTGCGCAAAAAAAGACGCTTGAAAATATCCTGCGCGACTTCCGATTAGGTGGCGCTGAACTGAGTGAGGTTGTAAAACCGGAGTTTAAACATTTACAAGAATCGCTATCGACTTTATCGTCTAAATTTAATGACAATATACTAGATGCAACCAATGCCTTTGCCCTTTATATTGAGGATGAAAATGAACTAGCAGGGATACCCAGCGATGTATTGCACACCGCCAGAACCACGGCGGAAGCGGAAGGAAAAACCGGCTGGAAACTCACCTTACAAGCACCGTGTTTAATGCCGATACTGCAATATGCGCACTCGCAGCCCTTGCGTGAAAAAATTTATTATGCGAACGTTACGCGGGCGAGCGATTTAGGTGCGCCGACTTTAGACAGTAGCGGGATTATTTTAGAAATTGTTGCAAAGCGCCAAGAGCTTGCGCGTATTTTGGGCTTTGCTAATTTTGCGGAATTATCACTCGCCACTAAAATGGCAGAATCGCCTGTAGAAGTATTTGGTTTTTTAACCGATATGGCTAAAGCTGCAAAGCCCGCCGCCACCACCGATTTTGCAACGCTGAGTTCATTCGCAAAAAGCGAGCTCAATATGAACTGCGTAAACGCATGGGACGTAGGCTATGTTGCCGAACGCATGCGGGTTGCGCGCTATGCTTTTTCGGAGCAAGAAGTGCGCCAGTACTTCCCTGAAGATGCCGTATTAACGGGGCTTTTCACTCTATTAAAAACGATTTACGGCATCACCTTTAATCCTGCAAAAACATCAATTTGGCATGATACGGTACGTTTTTTTGATCTCTTCGATCGCAACAATACCTTAATCGGACATGTTTATCTCGACCTCTACGCCCGCTCAAGCAAGCGCGGCGGCGCGTGGATGGACAGTGCCCGTAGTCGCCGCAAGCTTAGCAGCGCGATCCAGCTTCCCGTGGCGTATTTAAACTGCAACTTTGCGGCACCGGTCGATGGTAAACCTGCTTTATTTACACACGATAATGTGATTACGCTGTTTCATGAATTTGGTCACGGACTACATCATTTATTAACGCAAATTGATGATTTGGGCGTGTCGGGCATCGCCGGTGTGGAATGGGATGCGGTGGAGCTTCCAAGTCAATTTATGGAAAATTTTTGCTGGGAACCAACTGTGCTCGCCAATATGACGCGGCACGTGGAAACAGGCGCGCCGCTACCAGAGGCGCTGCTACAAAAAATGCTTGCCGCGAAGAATTATCTTTCGGGCATGGCTATAGTACGACAACTTGAGTTTGCACTACTCGATATGGAATTGCACACTGACTTTTCGATTAACGGTGGCGCAGCGCAAGCACTTAGCGCATTGTTGGAAGATGTTCGCAGCAAGATTGCCGTCATTAACTACCCTTACTTTAATCGCTTCTTGCACCAGTTTAGCCATATTTTTGGCGGCGGCTATGCCGCAGGTTATTACAGTTACATGTGGGCTAAGGTGCTGTCGGCTGATGCGTTTAGCGCGTTTGAAGATGAAGGCGTATTGAATCCAGCCGTAGGCCAAAAGTTTTGGGATGAAGTGCTGGGTCGCGGCGGCAGCAGGCCAGCGATGGAATCGTTTGTGGCGTTTCGCGGACGCCCACCGAAAATGGATGCCCTGATGCGGCATAATGGGATGTTAATTACTGCCTTACCGCAAGCCGCATAAATAATTAAGCGTTATCGTATCGCATAGCTTCAAAGGAAACTATAAAGGAAAGCGCCATGAGTGCAAAAATAAATTCATCTCTGATAAAAAGCGGAAGCGCTGCATTTGCTCTACTGATTGTTGCTACATTTACGTTCGCGCAAGCGCCCGCGCCGACGCCACCAACACAATTGCAAACCCAAGCGCAGCAAATTTATCGCTGGCTCGATAAAGATGGCAAAGTGGTTTACTCAGACCAGCCGCCACCTGCGGATGCAAAACAACCACAAACCAAGCGTTTAAGTACCTCAGGTGGCGCAGGCGCAAATAATGAGGAACTCAGCTATGCCGCAGCCGAGGCCGCGAGAAAAAATCCGGTGACCTTATTCGTCAATAGTTGCGGAGAAAGCTGCGATAGCGCCCGCAAATTATTATCTGATCGCGGGGTGCCGCACGCAACAAAAAATCCGGAGTTGACGAAAGAAATCAACGATGAATTAAAGCGATTATCAGGCTCGTCATCCGTGCCGTTTATGGTGATTGGTGAAGCGGCCATGCGCGGCTTTGAAGAAAACGCGTGGAACTTAGCGCTCGACAACGCCGGTTATCCACGCCCAGGCATATTGACAAGAAAGACCAAGGCCAAAGAAATCGCACCGCCACCGGCTCCGGCTCCGGCACCAGCGCCAACCGCAGCCGCCCCTAACACCTAATGAAGCTAGTTTCTTGGAATGTGAATTCGCTCAATGTGCGCCTGCCACATGTATTGGATTTTTTACGCGATAAGCAACCCGATGTTTTGTGTTTGCAGGAATTAAAACTTGAAACCGCAAAATTTCCATTGGCACAAATTCAAGAGGCAGGTTATCAAGCCGTATTTGATGGGCAAAAAACCTACAATGGCGTAGCGATTATTTCCAAATCTACGGCGACGAATGTGAGCTTTGGGATTCCCAATTACGCCGACGAACAAAAACGCGTCATCGCTGCAACCATTGATGGTACTCGGGTTATTTGCGTTTATATCCCAAATGGTCAAGATGTGGAATCAGATAAATATCAATACAAATTGCAGTGGCTGGCCGCGTTGCATCCCTACATCCGCGACCAACTCGCCGCTCATCAACACTTCGCCTTATTGGGTGATTACAATATTGCTCCTGCTGATGCAGACGTGCACGACCCAGCGGCATGGGCTGGTCAGGTATTGTGTACAGTCCCAGAGCGAGCGGCTTTTCAAGGATTAGAGGCGTTAGGATTGCGCGATAGTTTCCGTTTATTTCCGCAAGCCGAAAAAAGTTTTTCATGGTGGGATTACCGCATGATGGGGTTTCGACGCAATATTGGTTTGCGCATTGACCACATTCTCTTGAGTCCGGCTTTGGCCGAAAAATGTGTGGCGGCTAGTATTGATAAAGCGCCACGCAAGCTCGAACGCCCATCGGATCATGCGCCGGTAGTTGCGGAAATTAAACTCTAAACCCGCAATAATGGGAAACCTTGCTACTGATCCTTTAACAGGCGTATGTTCCCGTGCTGCATTTTTGGCGCAGGTCAATTCCGCCGTTGCCTATGCGCTGTTAAATCGTGAAAAACTAGCTTATATTTTCATAGACCTTGACCGCTTCAAACAAGTAAACGATACCTATGGCCACGATGTGGGCGATAAATATTTAACGGCAGTAGCCGGGCGCATCAGCGAGGGCGTGCGACCGGGCGATATCGTTGGGCGTATTGGCGGGGATGAATTCGCGATCTTGCTAAAAAATTTACCCGCCTCAGCCGACGCCTGTGAGGCGCTATTACGTGGCGTTGCCACCCGCATTTTGGCGCATTTACGTGTACCACTTGTCATGGGTGCGGTCAGCCTCACACCCGGCTGCTCTATGGGCATCAGCATTTACCCCGACCACGCTCAAGATGCCCACGCGCTGAGCAAACAAGCCGATATTGCAATGTATAGCGCGAAGCAGGCAGGGCGCAACGATTTTAAATTTTTTACCGCTGCGCATAGTGTAAAAGCGCAACAAGAAGCATCGACTAAAAGCTTTCTACAACAGGCATTAAAACGTGACGAATTTCAATTGCAATTTATGCCTAGATACTTGGCTGATGACATCCGTATTTCAGGTGTTTCAAGCCATATTACCTGGCAGCACCCGCGCCGTGGCAAGCTCAATCAAATCCAATTTTTAACCCTTGATATTGAAAATGAATTGGCGTGCGAAATTGGTGAATGGGCACTCGAACAAGCATTACAACTACTCGCGCAAAACCAGAGTCCGCCAACGCTGTTCTTTAGTCTGAGCACAGCACAAGTGTTTGCCAGTGAGCGCACCTTAGCTTTTATAACAAAGCTGCAAACCCGCTTTGCCAAGGTGCCAATTTGCTTTGAAATTTCGCAAACGACGATTGAGAAAAACAGCGACCATGCACAGTTTTTTTCATATCAACTTGCCAACATTGGTGCGCAGTGCGCAATCAATCAAATAACGCTCAATGCCAATTTATTTGCCCTTACGCAAGCACTAACTATCAATGGGGTGGTGTTAGCACCCCTTAACGCCACCATACTGGATCTAAACCGTCATCAGCAGGCTTGTGTTGTCGCAATCGCGGCATTTTGTCGTCATCAAAACTTAAGCTTATGCGGCACCGCGAGTGTCGACGACAAAACCGGGCAAACACTGGCAAAACTAGGCTGCGATGCTTGGCAAAGTGATGAAGTTGCGACAATAAGGTCGAATTAAGGCGTAATCAGTGCCGAAACTATGCGTTTTAGCGGTTTCCACCTAGCTGCTTCGCTATAATGATAAGGTCAGCAGAAATTAACGCAACTGACGGTAAAAAACACACTAACTTAGCCTAATAAGAGTCTGATCGCGGAAAGTATTTTCCGTCGAAAGTTTATCCGGATTACGCTAATTGCGTTCACTAAAACAATGTAACTACGCCAAGTTGGCGCTTTAAAAGAACCTTTAAGGGAATATATGAAAAACAATAAAATGATGCAATTGATGATGGCTGGTTTGACGATTGCTTTGTCAAGTTTTGCAGTAGCGCAAACACCTGCTAAACCAGCTACACCAGCAGTCGCCCCGCCAACAGCAGCCGCTGCTCCTACGATTACCGTAGCACCAACAGCAGCCGTTGCGCCAGTAGTCGCGCCGTCATCCAGCGCCACGAACGCTATGGATGGCAAAGCAGCTTGGTACGGCAAGCGCTTTGCTGGCCGCAAAACCGCATCGGGAAAGATTTTTAATCCGGCTGCCATGACTGCCGCGCATAACACCTTGGCATTTGGCACCAAAGTAAAAGTAACTAACACTAAAAATAATAAAACGGCGACGGTCACCATCACTGATCGTGGCCCTTCCACCCCCGGCCGTATTATTGATGTATCGGCTGCGGCAGCTAGTAAATTAGGCTTTGTACGCGCTGGCATAGCAGACGTGAAATTGGAAATTGTGGCAGAAGCGCCAGCTAAAAAAGTAAAGGTTAAAAAAGCAGCAACGAAGTAAATGTAAGCGACGTAGGCAGAGCATCTTCATTGCGCTGCCTGCGTGTTGTGACATGAAGCAACTATTTTTAAGGTAGCCGTCGCATGATCCCATTTAATCGCCCCTATTTAACTGGCAATGAAGTTACTTATATTGCCGACGCACATAAATTAGGCCATTTATCGGGCGACGGTTCCTATACCAAACGCTGCCACGCATGGCTAGAACAGCGTACCGGTGCCAAAAAAGCGCTATTAACCCATTCCTGCACCGCCGCACTCGAAATGGCGGCCTTGCTAGCTGATATGGGCGCAGGCGATGAAGTTATTATGCCGTCCTACACGTTTGTCTCTACCGCTAATGCCTTTGCTTTGCGCAGCGCCATACCGGTGTTTGTAGACATTGATGCCACTACCCTAAATTTGGATGCAGGTAAAATTGCAGCGGCCATCACCGCTAAAACGCGCGCTATTTGCGTGGTTCACTATGCAGGTGTGAGTTGCGACATGGATGCCATCATGGCGCTGGCGACGAAACATAATTTGCTGGTGATCGAAGATGCGGCTCAAGGCATTATGTCGAACTATAAGGGCAGACCCTTGGGCAGCATCGGCCACATGGCAGCACTTTCGTTTCATGAAACTAAAAACATTATTTCAGGGGAGGGTGGCGCATTGCTAGTCAATGATCCGACCCTTGTTGCGCGCGCAGAAATTATTCGCGAAAAAGGCACGAATCGCAGCCAGTTTTTTCGCGGTCAGATTGATAAATATACGTGGTGCGACATCGGCTCATCATTTTTGCCAGGTGAAATTACTGCAGCGTTCCTGTGGGCGCAGATGGAACAAGCCGATGATATTACCAAACGGCGGATGGCCATCTGGCAGCGTTATCACAATGATTTTGCAGCGCTAGAAAGCCAAGGCAAAGTAACGCGTCCACATATACCCGAGGGTTGCACCCACAATGCCCACATGTATTATTTATTGCTTGAAAATTTGGAAGTACGTAGCGCCTTCATTGCCCATTTGAAAGCCTCTGGGGTGCAATCTGTATTCCACTATATTCCGCTTCATAGCGCACCAGCCGGTTTGAAATATTCACGCGCTAGCGGTGATTTAAGCCTCACCAATACTTTAAGCGAACGCTTAGTACGCCTGCCGCTGTGGATCGGTTTGGAACCTGAACAACAAAAAGTGATTGACGCGGTTTATGCTTTCTACGCCTAATTTATCGCAACACACCGTTGCAGCTTCGCTACCGGTACTCAGCAGTGCAGCGCCATCGTTTGCATATACCTTCAGCATTGTGGTGCCAGTTTACGGGTGTGCAGCCTGTTTGAACGAGCTGATTGGCCGCATTAACGCGGCACTTAAACCGCTAAGTAAGCCGTTTGAAATCATACTTATCAACGACGCCAGCCCCGACGACTCGGCGCGCGCATTGCATGCCCTTGCAAATGAATTCGCGCATGTGAAGGTGGTGAGCTTTTCACGCAATTTTGGTCAGCATGCTGCTATCACCGCAGGTATTGATTTCGCTAGTGGTGAATGGGTTGCTGTAATGGATTGCGACCTTCAAGACCAGCCAGAGGAAATTCCTAAACTCTATGCGCGTGCGCTTGAAGGTTTTGACGTGGTTTGCGCACGGCGACATCAGCGCAAAGACGGCATGTTTAAGCGATTTTCATCGTGGATTTTTTGGAGTGTATTTGATTTTTTAACGGACAAAAAAACCGACCATACAATTGGCAATTTTGGCCTTTACAACCATCGCATTTTAGAAAATTTTCGCAATCTGCGCGAGCACAACCGCAACTTTCCATTGTTCATTCGCTGGCTTGGATTTCGCACAACTTACGTTGACGTTGACCACGCCACGCGTGCTGAGGGCAAATCTAGCTACACTTTTAGTAAGCTATTGACCTTGGCATTAGACAGCATGGTCTCGCACTCTAATCGTCCTTTACGCATATCCATAAAATTCGGCTTTTTATTAGCGATAGGTGCGGTGATGCTAGGGGCATATTTAATTTTGCGCTACCTCGTTCACGGTGTACCCGTGGCTGGCTGGACAAGCGTCATGGTGACATTATTGTTTGTATCTGGCATGTTGTTTGCCAACTTAGGTATATTGGGTTTGTACATCGGCAAGATTTTTGATGAAACCAAAAATAGACCGATTTACGTGGTGGGTGATACACAAAATTGCTGCGAAGATGCACGTCATCACTAATTGCTGCACCAGCACAGATTTACTAAAATCCCTGTGTTAAGCAAACAACTTCTGCGCTACGCCATTGCTGGCGTTACCAATAATGGCATTGCCTATGGAATTTATTTAATACTTGCGCACTTGCTTGATTCACCCAAAATCGCGATGAGTATTACCTATGTGGGCGGCATGACGGCTGGTTTTTTTATTAACCGTAGTTGGGTGTTTAAAAACCAAAATGCGCAGGATGGCATAGCATGGTTGGACGTAATAAAATACCTCATTGCCCATGCAGGCGGCTACGGCTTGAACTATGTAATTTTGCATTATTTTGTTGATGTTTTAGGTTACCCCCACCCTCTGGTGCAAGCTGCATCGATACTTGTGGTTGCCGCATTTTTATTTACCGTATTTCGTTATTTTGTATTTTCAGCAAAATCAAAATAAACCATTATCGAAAGCCCATATGAACGATGATTTAGGATTAGGCCTTGAGCCAGGCGAGCCCCACTACCGTGCTTTTGTAGGCCCTCCGGCCGACTATGACTTAATCTGCGCGATGACGTTTGGGTTACTCACTTCTCTGGGTTTGCGCCAACATCATAAGGTGCTCGATATTGGCTGCGGGTCGTTGCGCATCGCACGCCTACTGATTCCGTATTTAAATCAAGGTGGCTATACCGGAATAGAGCCACACCAATGGCTAATGGATGAAGGTATCGCCAAGGAGATTGGTGCTGATCAAATTTCGATAAAAAAACCCACTTTAGTTTGCGCTGATAATGCGACTGTAATTACCGAAGGCAGTCAGTTTGATTTTGCCTTTGCACAATCTATTTTTAGTCATACCGGCACCGATTTATTGGACGGCTGGTTACGCGAAACCAGTCGGGTTTTAAAGCCCACCGGTGCGCTGGCAGCGACGTTTCTCATCGATAGCGTCGATGCACCAGAGCAAGGCTGGATTTACCCGGGTTGTGTGCGCTTTACACCGCGCACCATGGCGTATTTTGCCAGCAAGCACGGCTTAGAATTCCATATTCTTGGCTGGCGCCATCCTCGGCAAACTTGGGGCTTATTTACAAAACCAGGATTTGATCGTTCATGGTTTTTAAGCCGCGACCTGAGCTGGAATACCTACGTAGACTTTGGTCCGAAACCAAACTAAATCTACCTAAACTTGATGCGGGCGATTATTTCTCACTTTCCAAATACGCCCGCTCAAGTTCCAGCATATCGCGCTTGCGGTCTTTCAGCTTTTTGGCTGGACAACCAAAATAAACTGACCAAGGCTCAGTTGACTTTATAACCATTGACATCGCGCCTACAGCGCAGCCTTCGCCCAAT
>JANMDR010000113.1:0-11933 GCA_031376425.1 Betaproteobacteria bacterium | reverse complement strand
CAACCGTTCAAGTTTGCTATCCTTCATGTGGGCTGACCTCCGATAGATGGTGGTTTTCGTTTCGCAACAAAAGATTACCATCTACTTGAGTGCTCAGCCCACCTTTTTAAGGGGCGTCAGGGCTTAACCGAGTGCCATGAGCTACAGACTCCTCTGAGATTGCCATGTAGGGATCAACCTTTTTTTGCAATGCGCCGCCTGCAGCCAGCCATAGCACGCCGCCAATCAATGCCGCACTCAGGACGATGACGAATAGGCCAACGATGGTGTAATTTACTTTGGTTTCGATGATGTCCTCGCTGTGTTGGTGTTGGTTTCTACGCTGCCAGCTTGCTCATTGGCTGCGCGGCCACGGGGGCCGTCAAAGAACTGCTTAATTGCTGGGTTATCTATGGTTGATAGTTCTTGCATTGAACCTACGCCTTGCACAAGGCCATCCGCCAATACTGCTACACGGTCGGCCACCTGCCACAGCAGGTCTAGGTCATGGGTAATCATTACAATGGTTAGTCCAAACAGGTCACGCAGCTTCATCACTAGCGCATCAACGCCTGCGGCACTTACAGGATCAAGCCCTGCTGTGGGTTCATCTAAAAATAGTAGTTCAGGATCAAGCGCCAATGCCCGGGCGAGGGACGCCCGTTTCATCATGCCGCCGCTGAGTTCAGAGGGAAACTGTGCGCCCACCTCGGGCTTCAACCCCACCATGTGCAACTTGGCCGCTGCGATTTCGTCGATCAACGCATAGGAAAGTTTGGTGTGTTCGCGGAGCGGCAAGCCAATATTTTCTAGTACGGTAAGCGCGCCAAATAGGCCGCCGTGTTGAAACATCACGCCCCAGCGCTGGCGCAAAGCCAAGGCATCTTTGTCGTCGATGTTTTTCAGATCAAACCCTAGTACGCGTACCGTACCGGCATTGGGATGGTGCAGTAAAATTAATTCGCGAAGTAGAGTGGATTTTCCTGAGCCACTCCCGCCAATTAAGGCAAATATTTCGGCACGACGCACTGTAAAGTTTACGTCGGTATGCACAATATGGCTGCCGAAGCTGGTGCTAATGCCGATCATTTCAATCACATTTTCCGCAGTCGTATTCGTCTGCGGCGCAACATCGTGGCCAGCGGCTGGTAAGGTTGGCAGCGCCGGTGGTTGGCGTTCTAAAATGGCAATTTTACTGGTCATTTTATAAATCCAAAGCGCTGAAGATGACTGAAAATAGGGCATCGGCAACGATGACTAAGAATATAGACTGGACTACGCTACGGGTTGTTTGGCGTCCGACACTATCGGCACCGCCCTTGGTTTTAAAGCCTTGAAAACACCCAACCAACACGATGATGGCGGCAAATACGGGCGCCTTGCCCACGCCAACAAGATAAGTGCTGATATGTACCGCCTTTACAAAGCGTTCCAAAAATTCGGCAAAGCCCACATCAAGTTGCGACCGCGCCATGAGCATGCCGCCAAAAACACCAAGGGCATCAGCAAACACGGTGAGCAATGGCATGGCAATCATCAAGGCAATGACTTTCGGCAGCACTAATAACTCAAGCGGGGCGATGCCAATGGTGCGCATAGCGTCAATTTCTTCGGTAACAGCCATGGTGCCAATTTGCGCGGCGTAGGCAGAGCCTGACCTGCCCGCAATAATAATGGCGGTAATTAGCGGCGAGAACTCACGCAGCATGGATACCCCAACCAAGTCTGCTACAAAAATATTTGCACCGTACTGTCGCAACTGATCAGCGCCTTGATAAGCCACGACAATGCCTAATAAAAATGCCAGTAATCCCACAATAGGTAAAGCATCAAACCCTGCTGTACGTAGATTAAACAAAATGGGACGCCAGCGAATACGCTTCGGGTTCAGTGCGCTCGTAGCGAACACAATGGCTACCTCACCAGTGAAGTTGATTAGGCCGATGCCTTGTTCTGCGACATCAGCTGTAGCCTTGCCGACGCGCGAAATTATTGAGGGCACTTTTTTCTGCGGAGTAGGCTTTGTGGGTGGTGAGGTTGGTAGGGAGGGTGAGTTAGGTGACGGAGATGACGGAGGTGAGGTGGAGGCAGCTGGTGCTGCTTCGTTCGCAACTTGGTCAGCTACTTGCTCCAATACGGCGCTAAAAAGTTTGGCGAACTCCGGCTTCAAATTACTGATCTCAATAGCCGCGCCATCGCTGTTCAGCCGTTGCAACAATTTCTGCAGTAGCCATGCGCCTGCAGTATCTAGTGCACTAACGTTGGCCCCATCGCAAAATTTAACTGTATTGGGTTCGATGTTTAAGCCATCGAGCGCCTTCTCGATAGTGCTGATGCCATAAATATTCCAAGCGCCAGACAACGCCAGGCTGTCTGGAGTGGGCTGACCAATGCTTGCAGGCGATAGCGGCTCGATATTCATACATGACGTAAATAGCTTGAGGATAGTCAAACTACGCGGCCACATCTGTACGCCAGCGCACCTAACTGGAACTGTAAGGACATTGCTATTTCAATGTTGCGTACGCTATCGCACAGACCAAGCATTAGCGCCTTTGAGATTATATGTTTGTGCGCGGGGGAGTAGTGAGTTTAGTGTCTTAGTACTTACTGTGCACAAAATTAGAATCTTAAATTTCAATCCCTTCTGGAGAAAATAATCATGAACTATTTCAAACCTTTGCTTTCACTTTTTGCTGTAGCAGCCGTATTTTTTATGATGGGTTGCGCGTCAACCCCGCGTGACGAAGGCACCGGCGAATACATTGACGATACCGTTATTACGACTAAAGTTAAAGCGTCAATTTTTGAAGCACCTGATTTAAAGTCTGCTGAAATTAATGTAGAAACCTTTAAAGGCATTGTTCAGCTTAGCGGCTTTGTATCATCGCAAGCCAATATCAATCGTGCGGTTGAAGTAGCGCGTGGTGTGCGTGGTGTGAAGTCGGTTAAAAACGATATGCGCATCAAGTAATTTGCCACATCTTGCTGCGTTAATAAGTATTCAAGCGTTTTTTTTCACAGAAGCGCTCTGAGTATTTTTCAATTTTTAAACTCCTTAGTTGACCACTTATGTTAGGCAATTATGCAAAATAACAATTCGTTTTTAGAGACAAAAAAACTCCGTAAACAGGCGCGCGATTATGTAGAACAAGGTGCCGTTACCGCTGGGTATAGCGCCAATAGAGTTGAGGTGTTAAAGCGGCTAAATGATTCCTTGGCTACAGAAATCGTCTGCGTGCTACGGTATCGCCGTCATCACTTTACGGCGAAGGGAATTCATTCGCGAAGCGTTGCCAATGAATTTCTAGCGCACTCGAAGGAGGAACAACGCCACGCCGACCAAATAGCCGAGCGCATTGTTCAGCTTGGCGGCGAGCCCGATTTTTCACCAGATAGTCTGACGCAGCGCAGCCACGCGGAATACGTTGAGGGCAGTTCTTTGTTCGATATGATCAAAGAAAATATTGTTGCAGAACGTATTGCCATTGATAGCTATCGCAATTTTATCCAGTATCTGCAGGATAACGATCCCACTACCAAGCGCATGCTTGAATCCATACTTGCTGTGGAAGAAGAGCACGCAGATGAGCTGGCCGATTTGCTACCGCAAGCAGTGCCGGAACGAACAGTGACTGTTGAACACGACGGTGCTGTAGATGGTGAGCAAGAACACAAAGGTAACGACGAGGCAAAGCCGCGCAAAGCCAAAAAATGAGCAACCCTGCTGCGGCACCTGCTGCGGGCAGTACCGCCAATGTTCCGATAAATATGGAAGCGCAAACCGAAGGGCTGGACAACGCGGATGCGAACCATGATTTACTCGGAATTCAAAACACGACAACGTCAATGGCGATTAGTGTGGCGATACTTGCAGCTTTAGGTGTTGTGGCTGCGCTTTATTTTGCGCGCGCTTTTTTTGTACCTCTGCTTATTGGCATTTTGGCAAGTTATGCTTTGCGACCATTCGTTGATTGGCTAAAGGCACGACGAATTCCTGAGCCGCTTGGTGCTGCTGTGGTGTTGGCGGCAGCCATGACTGCCGCTTGCTGGGGGCTGGTTTCCCTAGGTGATGATGCCGCGGCAATGATTGAGAAGCTTCCGGAAGCGGCTCGAAAAGTAAGAATGCTTATCGCGAGGAATGCGGAAAGCGGCCCCTCGGCACTGCAAAAACTGCAGGAAGCAGCCACTGACTTTCAGGGGACAGCCACGGCAGTAACGGGGGGCGCTGCGACGGTAAGCGCAAACAGTGTGGCTGTTCCTACAGCCAACACAGCCGTAATAACACCAATAACACCAACCACGCCAGATAGCACTGCCGCGAAGTCTAAGCCGCCCGTAAATATTAAGGGTGTGGGTGCAGGCGACAAGCCTTCGGTTGCTGGCGGCGTGCCAGCAACACTACCATCACAACCCAGCGTTTGGTTACGCGACTATATTTTGGTACAGACCGCTTTGCTATTCACGGTAGCATCACAGGCACCTATCGTGATTTTGTTGACCTATTTTTTGCTGGCATCGGGACATCATTTTAGACGCAAATTAGTGCAACTGGTGGGACCGTCATTCTCACGTAAAAAAGACACGGTACGTGTGTTGGATGAAATTAATGTGCAGATCCAGCGCTATCTCTTTTCTATGGTTGGTGCCAACATTTTGGTTGGCGTTAGCACTTGGTTGTTGTTCTCAGTGCTCGGACTAGAGAACGCGGGCGCATGGGGCATCACGGCGGGTGTTTTGCATTTCATCCCATACTTTGGATCGGTGGTGTTGGCGTTGTTTTCAGCTGCCGCAGCATTCATGCAATTTGGCACTGTGACCGATGCGTTATTTGTGGGTGGCAGTTCCATGATCGTGGCGGCTATTATCGGCTCTGTCATTATGACGTGGTTACAAAGCCGCTTCGCCAAACTGAATGCGGCAGTGCTGTTCATCTCGCTACTATTCTTTGGCTGGCTCTGGGGAATTTGGGGCTTGCTGTTAGGCGCACCCTTGGTTGCTATCGCAAAGGTGATTTGCGATCATGTGGATTCACTCAAGCCTTTGGGTGATTTTCTTGGGCAATAAATGCCGCATGCAAAAAATAATGCTGCTTATTTGTTGCTGTGTACGCTAACCAACAGACTGCATTCTACAAAGCAAATAAGCTGTAAATATGCTGGTAATTGTGCTGGCAGATAGAAGTAATACTCCAACTAATTAAAAGGAATACACCATGAACTGGGATCGCGTAGAAGGAAATTGGAAGCAATTTAAAGGCACGGCAAAGGAGCAGTGGGGCAAGCTCACTGACGACCAGTTTGACGTAATCGCAGGTAAACGCGATCACTTGGTAGGTCGTATTCAAGAAGCTTACGGTATCACCAAGGAAGAAACTGAACGTCAAGTTTCGGACTGGTTGGGTAAGCAAAAATTTGATGATGCCGTTGCCGAAGTACCTAGTAAAAAATAGCAGCACACGACGCTAAGGGCGCAATCTTGCGTCTTTAGCTAACTATAAAAATTAAAGGAATTAAAATGAAAAAATCGATTATTTGCGCGGCAGTAGGGCTACTAAGTTTAGGGTTTGCGGGTGCATCTGTCGCGCAAACGATGACCAAAGAAGCTTACAAAGTTGCAAAAACAGTAACAGCTAACGACTACAAAGCCGCGAAAGCAAACTGCAAATTACTCAAAGCCAACGCTAAAGATGTGTGTATGGCCGAAGCCAAAGGCAAAGAAAATGTGGCGTTAGCAGAGCTAGCGCGCATGAATATGCCGAGCCAACAAACCCGCTATGACGTTCGTATGGCAGCAGCCCAAGCGATTTACTCGGTATCCAGCGAGCTTTGTGATGAGCAAGCCGGTAATGCCAAAGACGTTTGTATGCAAAAAGCCAAAGCCGTACGCGTGAGTGCGCGTGCCGATGCAAAAACCGAATTGGCGATTGTGGATGAAAGCAAAGCTTATGCCACCAGCACCGCTACCGAACGCGATCAGGCAAGCAAAAAAGTAGCTGAAGTGCGCGCTGATGGCGCTGCTGATAAGCGTACCGCTGAGTACAAAGTAGCGGTAGAGAAATGTGATGCATTGGCTGGCACCGTAAAAGACCAGTGTGTTGCAGAAGCAAAAACCCGCTTCGGCAAGTAAGAGCACTGATTGCTTCACGTGCAGCTAGAAAAGTGATGGGCTTGAAGCTAGGCGATTTGCTTTAGCTGTACGTGGTTTTGCTGCTTCTGTTAGTTATGTAGCGGCGCTGTCGAGATATCTGAAATAACGAAGGTTGAAAATGCATAATATGGAAAATAAAATGGGCAAGCGAATTGCTGATGAGGCCAACGGAAATACGCCACCACGTGCGCCCTCCCTAGCACCAGATTCAAGCGATGTTGCTAAGGTCGGCTCTATCGCGGCGCAAGACCGGGCGCAGATCAATACCTTGCAAGCAGACCTATTGGCTTCTACTGGTACGCTTGCAGCAGAAACATCCCAATTTGCGGATAAATTAACTACCTTAAATGGCGAGCTTGCCGATCAAATTGGCAAGGTAGTTGCGCGCGATGCCTTGCTTGTTGCGCATGCGCAGGGCATTCGTGATCGCGATGCAAAAATAGCCGATTTAGCGCGGCAATTGCAAGAGCATAGCGTCGAGCTTGCTGAGCATATTGACGCCGTGAAGGCGCGCGACGCATCGTTACTGGCAGAGGCACAAACCATCCGCGAGCGTGATGCAAAAATAGTCAGTTTAGAAGCGCAACTGCAGGAACATAGTGTGCAACTTGCCGCGCATATTGCGATGGTGCAAGAGCGCGATGCAAAGCTAGCCAGCGCTTCGTCAACCGGCAAATGAAGTAGTAAAACTTAAGCTGCAAGAATGAAATACCAACCCAAAAACTGAGGAAAACGAACATGAAAACTGATCAAAATTTTGCTGACAACGCCGCACTTGCACTTAAAAATGGCGCAAATAAACTAGGTGATGCTGTTGATTCTATGAGCAACAACGCCCACCGTGGCCTTGATGCCGCTGAAGACGCAGCGAGCGAATCCCTGAATAACGCTAAGCACAGTGCAGAACAAATGCTGGCGCGTGGCGAAGCTGCGTTTGAGCGCTTTGGTGCCAAGGCGAGCGATTATGCGGAACGTGGTTTGAATTCAGCCAAGCACGCTGCTGAGGAAGTTGGCAGCAACGCTAAGGGTCTATACAACCGCTATAGCGACGCCACCTGTAGCTATGTTGCTGAGAACCCAGTGCGCTCAATTGTCATATCCGCGGCCATCGGGGCGACAGTAACGGCCTTACTGATGTCAGCTTTGCAAAACCGCCGTTAGTGCTGCAACTTTAAGACTATCGACGTAGCATTGTAGCAACACACCATAAGCGAAGAGATAAATATCATGATTGCACGCCTTGTTCGAGTGATGACAACCCACCCGGAATTGTTGCTGGACTATGCGAGTGGTTATGTAGATTTGCTGCAAATTGAAGCGCTTACTTACAAGCGCCATATGGAGCAGAAATTATATTTCGCCGTTGCCTTTGCAGCACTCAGTGTTATCAGTGTGTTGTTGTGCGCAATCGGACTCATGATGTGGGCGGTGGTGAGCAATCAAATTTGGTTGCTCATCGCTGTACCAGCGTTATTTATTTTGATTACCTTGATTGCCTATCAAAAGCTAGTGGGCGGAGCGCCAAGCCCTGCGTTTGCGCAAGTTCGCGCACAAATGGCTGCAGATGCGGCAATGGCAAAGCATTTGCTTCACGCGCCATAGCCACACCCCTTATTCAAATTGCCTTATTTACCTTACCTTATGCACAATATTGTGGTGAACCAATATGAATCAATCAACACCCGTTAATAGCGAATTGCCGACGTCGCAAAGCGTTGTTATCGCAACGGAGATGAAGGCACGTCGCGAAGCGTTACGGCGCTTGCTTACTGCCTCCAGTGGTAGCAACGATACTTTTTCTGAAGCCATGCTTGACCGCAGGCAGCACTTACGCAATGTAGCCACAACGAACCTTGATCCAGCTAGAAATAGTTCCGCAGGCGGCCAAAATCGCCAGCAATCGCAACCCAGCCAAGCAGTGCCTAGTGCCGTTACCAGCGTGTTGTCGGTGATCGGCGAAGGGCTGGTGCAAGGCTGGTGGCATGGGCATCCTGCGCGTGCGGTGGCGCAAGTGGCCAGCAGCTTATTGCACGATCAAGCGCGGCAACACCCCCTCCGCCTTATCGCCGCCAGCGCGGTATTGGGCTCTGCCGTAGTGATACTTAAACCTTGGCGGCGGTTCAATGTGGGTAAATTATTGCTGAGCGCCGTCGCCGGTAGTAGCACGGGTGTAGTTGCAAAGTTACTTGGTGTAGCGGGTAGCGATGATGCGAAGTCGCGTCGCAGACACAAGTAACTTTAAACTATTTATTTACTGTTCCGTACGCCACCGAACTGAGTTTTTGTCAGTTAGTCGCTATCTTGAATCTACCTCAGCTTTGCTGATTTTAAATAGGGAATTTTCCGTATGCGCACCACAAAATTTATAACTTACTGTATCGCCGCTGCAACTACATTATCTCTCATTGGTTGCGCCAGTATTGAACCACCGATTGCGCAAATGGCGGTAACTAAAGCCAGTATTGCCAACGCAGAAAGCGCGGGAGGCAACGAATTCGCTGCGCTTGATATGCGTGCCGCACAGGATAAATTTGAACAGGCGCGTCGCGCGATGGAAAAAGAGCAGTACACCGAAGCCAAAATTTTAGCAGAACAAGCACAGACCGATGCGCGACTTGCAGAAAAAAAATCCCAATCTGCAAAAGCGCAAAAGGCAGCCGCAGTCATTGAAGAAGACTTGCGCATTTTGCGCGAAGAAATTAATCGCAAAACCAAATAAATATAGCCCAGGAGCTTCGCATGAAAAATAATTTATTAATACTGACTGCCGCCGTGATCTCGGTGTGCCTAGCTGCATGTAGCAGCCTGCCTAACGGCAATACCCGTTTGGAAGAAGCGCGGGGAGACTATCGTGCTGCGCAAGCCCGCTCACAGACAACTACCTTTGCAGCCGTTGAAATGAAGGATGCTGGTGATGCACTGGAAACGGCCAATAGCGCCTGGCTCAAAGGCGAGAGCGCAAGCGCGGTAGACCATTTGGCCTATATTGCAAAGCAAAAAGTAGCCATTGCCGAACAAACGGCGAATCAAAAAGGCGCTGAAAATTCCGCCGTGACCGCGGGCGCTGAACGTGATCGCGTGCGCCTAGCAGCACGTACCCGTGAAGTCGAAACCGCCAAGCTCGAAGCGTTTGCAGCCACCAGCAATGCCAAGGCATCGCAGCTAAGCGCAGAAACTGCGCAACGCGATGCGCAAGCCGCGCAACAAAGCGCCGAAACCGCGCAAAAAACCGCAGCCATCGCCCAGAAAAACGAAGAAATTCAACGCTTGAACGCGCAATCAAACGCTGTTGCCGCCGCCGCTGCCCAACGTGAGGCAATGGCACAAAAAGAAGCCTCTAATACCGCGCTTGCTAGTGCTGCAGCAGCACAACAATTGGCACAACAACAAGCACAACAACAAGTGCAAGATGCGCAACTTAAAACAGCCGATGCCGAAAGCCGCACGCGCCAGTTAGAAGCGCAGTTAAAAGAGTTAGAAGGTAAACAAACAGCGCGTGGCTATGTTGTTACCTTGGGTGATGTGTTGTTTGATACCAATAAAGCACAACTAAAAAATAGTGCCCTAGTCAGCCTGCAAAAGCTTGCCGCATTCTCCAAACTATACCCCTTGCGAAAAGTGGTGGTTGAAGGTTTTACCGATAGCGTAGGTAGTGCAAGCAGTAATATGATTTTGTCCGAGAACCGCGCCAATTCAGTATTGACCGCACTAATTGGCATGGGTCTGAGCGCATCAAGAATTTCTGCAGTAGGTTACGGTGAAGCCCACCCCATTTCTGGCAACGATACGTTTACCGGCAGACAGCTTAACCGTCGCGTAGAAATTATTGTGTCAGATGACAGCGGTAATATTGCAGCGCGATAACATCGCCGTACATTAATAGGAGCAAAGCCGTATCGTCATCACAGTCGGTATCGGTAAGCAACGTGCCGCGTGGCCTACTGGCCGCTAGAAGGGTGGCTTCAATTTTCTGCGTTTCCAGTTTCACTTTTGGTGGCAAATTCGATGTCCTTCGGGACGCGTGCTTGCAAACAGCGTTGTCGGTCATCGGTTCTCTGTTTGGGTAGATATAACGTAATGTATGCCGCAAAACTTGCAAAATAAAATCGTCGTTGCTGCATAAATTCATTTTATAAAAACCTCGACGAGTGCAGCGGATATTGGCTGAGAGACTGGTAACTGTATGAGTATGCAGCAATAATAAAACCCATGAAACCACGCAAACCATTTTTACTATCCGTTCGATTAACAAACCAAGTCAGCGACCGCATTCGCAACTTATTATAGCCTGAGCCCCGAGAAAGTCTATCCTACCGGCGTAATACTTTTGCTGGGGTATCGTTGGTCGGGATCGCAAAGCGGCTCGGGATGATCGACAAAACTTTGGGCGGTATCGGTGATGACTTGAATCTGTTTCGCAAAATAGACGTGTAGCCTTTAGGCATTAGGTTGTACCTCCTTTACGCAGCAGCCTGCGCGCGCAGTGTCTCGTAAAGCCCCGCATTGTTGAGCAGGATGTCTTTCATCCCGCCCTGTATCGCAACAGAATTCAGCGCCTGTGTGCTCATCAGCGTGTGCGCATCCAGTGCGCCCATGATGGCGTTCATCAGTTCGGTTTTCAGGTCGGGTGAATTGGCGAATTGTTCTTTGGTGTTATTCGATGCCTGCTGCATTAGTTTGGCCGACTCCAGTAGCTTTCCCTTGATGACGTTGTTCACATAGACCAGTTTATCTTGGTCGGTGAGTTCGCCGTCAAAGAGGCTATTCACCTTTTCGATGATCTCGTTCAGCCAGGCTTTCTCTTTCTCCTGCACACTGCCGCTACCGGCTTCGGTAATGGGATCAATCTTGGGCGTCTCGCCTTCGCCCAAGAGCATGGTGTGCTTACCCTTGTTCTTCAGGTCGTGATGCGTCAGCACCACTTTCGAGAGGTCGATGCCTTCGCGCTCGCGGCCAAATTCCAGCAGCGGCAGCAGGCGTTTGTAGAAGATGGCGCGTTTCTCGATGGCGGTGTTGCCGTAGTCGAAGATTTGCGAGAGGAAGGTATAAAGCCGGATGAAGGCACCCATGTCGGCCTTGAACAGGATCAGGGCGTTCAGCTCGTCCTGTGCCGCCTTGGTTGCGGCTTCACCCTCGTTGGCCTGTGCTGCCTTCAATGCTGCCTGTGTGGCCTTGTAGCGCTTCAGTACGCGATCCTGCACCGGCGCTAGTGCTGCGACCAGCTCGCTTTGTTTGGCGTGCTGGTTCAACTCTACTTCCACCACACGATCCACCTCGAAGTCATCGTAGTGTCCGGCGGCATCCAGCTTGGCGCGCAGATTGAAAACAAGATTCGGGTCGGTCGTCGTTGAGAGTTCTGCTGTGGTGTGATATGCCTTGAAGGAGGCCAGCACCTCCTCGGGATCGTTCACAAAATCCAGCACATAGGTCGTGTCCTTGCCGGGGTAGGCGCGGTTTAGGCGCGAGAGAGTTTGCACGGCCTGGATACCGGCCAGCCGCTTGTCCACATACATGCCGCACAGCAGCGGCTGATCGAAGCCGGTCTGGAATTTGTTCGCCACCAGCAGAATCTGATACTCGTCGCCCTTGAAGGCTTCGCGGATGTCGCGGCCTTTCAGGTTCGGGTTCAAGGCCGGGCTGTTTTTTGTGAAAGCGTCCGGACCTGACTCCTGGTCGTCCACCTCGCCGGAGAAGGCCACCACCGTGCCGATTTTGTAGCCGTGTTCGGTGATGTATTTCTCGATGGCGAGTTTCCAGCGCACCGCCTCCAGACGGCTGCCCACCACCACCATGGCCTTGGCCCG
>JANMDR010000023.1:0-4497 GCA_031376425.1 Betaproteobacteria bacterium | reverse complement strand
GCCAATAGGTTCTTTTGACGTAGTTGTAGGGCAATATTTACTTCGTGTAGTGGCGGCGTTAGGTGACGTAGATGCAGCACAAAGGTAGAGGCTTCATCGGCCATCCCGCTAGGTCTGGCTGATAGCGCCGTGCGTTCTTTTACTATATGCAGGGCATTGGCTAACAGCGCTAAACTAATTGCCACTTGGGCTGCCACCAATAAGGGTGCCATTTTATTGCGCATTAAAGCTGAAAATATCGGTCTAATTTCCATGATAGCTTCCTTTAAAAATTTTTATTGGGATTTAAGTTCAACGGCTGGGCTAACCGTACACGCCCGCCATGTAGGCCAAATACCTGCGACTAAACTAGCGCCTACGGCCAAGGCGAAGGTAGCGAAAAACATGAGCCAATCAATACGTGCCACGGCAGCGATTTGCAGTGACTGTTGCGACAATAACCACAAGCCGCCAAACGTTAGCATGAGCCCTAATAGGCCACCAGCCAAACCCAGCACTGCGGTTTCAACAAAAAACTGCGTAAAAATTTGCCCCCGTGACGCGCCTAATGCCCGCCGCACGCCCACCTCGGAACCACGCGTAGAAAACTTAGCCAGCAGCAGGCCAATAGTATTGACCAAGCACAGCAATAAAAATCCAAACGCCAACCAAACAGACAACTTCCTATCGTTCGACACCACACCTCGATGGCTCATCCATTCCATCACATCAAACACTTGGTCTTTGTTGGCCCGCAGATAACGCCCAAGCTTGCGCTGCTCGGCGGTAAAACCGCGCAAATAATCAAGCACTGCCGTGCGCCCCGCCGCATTTTCAACCTCAAACCAAAATTGTATCCAGGTGCATTCTGAGTCCAACATGCCCTGAAATCCCGGCCCCATTTTGTCGCCCATACACCATGTGCTGCCATCGTGATTTTTCTTGTTAGCAATAGCGTTGGCGAAAGGAATAAATACATCCTCTTCACCCACATAGGCTCCGCTTTGGTTGTTGAATACATTGACAAAGCGCGGCGATGGCTGCCATGTATTCGCCACGCCAGCTATTTGATATTCACCACCAAACAACTTGATGCGCTTACCCACAGGATTATCTTTGCCGAACAATTTTTCACTAATGGTTTTGCTTATTACCACCACATTAGCCGCATTGGCATCATCCTCAACTCGCCATGTACCACCAAACAAAAACGGCACATTAAACATCGCAAAAAAATCTGCGGTGGTGGCAGATCCTGCCACAGAAGTTACTGGTAAATTAGGCTGCGTAGGTTCAATGGCACCAGTTACTGTATAAACCGCCGTACGCCGCACGCCTTGTTTGCTGTTTAAAAATGCCACCGCATCGCGATAAGGTAAATGCGATTGTTCTTGCGGCTTACCAGCTTCATACCCCAGCACGGGTCCGTTATCAATGAGCGGCACCAGTAAGTTACGGCTTTTTTCAGGAATTGGATCGCTCATCATCGCCGTTAATATCGTCAGGGTTGAGATACTTGCGGCCACACCTACCGCTAAGGTCAACACCATCAATGTCGTTAATATCGGATTGCGCTTCAAGCTGTTAAGCCCGAGTTTGAAGTAATAACTAAACATAGTCATGCTCCTTATGCGTTGATTGCGTGCGCTGCGTGCGCTACACCAGCCCCATGACTAGCCTGGGAAGCTAATAAAGACGGTGGTTTACGCACTAAGTCGCTTACCTGACCATCAATAATATGCACATTGCGTTGGGTGCGTACCGCCAATTCAGGGTCATGAGTCACCATCAAAATAGTAGTGCCTTTGGCATTAATTTCTTCGAGCAACTCCATCACGCTACGCGCCATTTGGCTATCTAAATTACCTGTGGGTTCATCGGCCAGCAAAACCTTGGGCTGACCAGCGAGCGCTCGTGCAATTGCCACACGTTGCTGCTGGCCACCCGACAATTCCGCCGGATAATGCTTGGCACGGGAGGCCAAACCCACTTGCCCTAGCGCCTGCTCAATGCGGGTTTTGCGCTCAGCGGCATTTAAACCGCGATAGCGTAAGGGCACATCGACGTTATCGAATAAATTTAAGTCTGGAATTAAATTAAAGCCCTGAAAAATAAAGCCGAGTTTTTCATTGCGCAGTTTAGAGCGTCCCGCATCATTTAAGCCACTCACGTCCACACCATCTAAAAAATACTCACCGCCGCTAAATTCTTCCAGCAAACCCGCAATATTTAAAAAGCTGGTTTTACCCGAGCCTGATGGTCCGGTTACGGTAACAAATTCGCCCTGTTTTACATCAATCTCAAAGCCGCGCAAGGCGTGGGTTTCTATCATATGGGTTCGATAGACTTTGCTTAGGTTTTTCATTTTCAACATGGATATTCCTTTAAAAAATAGTTAGGTTAGTGATATTGATGATTCAATTGTTTATCGAAATCCGTTCGGCCTTCTCAAATATTTCACTGCCAGAAACCACCACTGCATCGCCTTCACGCAGTCCCTGCAAAATCTCTACGGCTGCCACGCTGCTTGCACCGACGCGAATTTCGCGTTTAACGGCAATATTGCCTTCCATCACATATGCTGATTTGCCGTTACCCTGTTCCACAAACGAACCGCGTTGCACCATGACAACATTCGGTTTTTCTTCAATCAAAATACGTGCCGATATGCGCTGGTTTTGGCGCAATCTTGCTGGCTGCGCGTCTTTAAACCGTACCCGTGCCAGTACCTGACTTTTCACCACTTCGGGGGAAATTGCTGACAAAATACCAATGTGCTTGCTACCAGTAATATCAATTTCAACTTTCATACCGATACCTAAATCCACCACATAGGTTTCCGGAATTTCTAGCTCAATTTCTAATTGCGATAAATCCACCAAGGTCATAATCGGTGTGTTGGCAGGCACCACACTGCGGTTAGCAACCGATAAAGTGCCAATAAAACCATCCATCGGTGCCCGTAGTTTTAGTTCCTCCACGCGACGCTTGGCGTTGCTATAGCTTAAACGCTGGTTTTGCAATTGGCTGAGTTTGGTTTTAAGCTCAAGGTCAACATTTTGGCTTTCAAGCTCCGTTGCGGCATCGGCATGCTTGGCGCGTATTTCGGCTGACTTTAAGGCATCTTCCGCCTTTAAATAATCCACTTTGGAAACAATACCCACACCCACAGCCTGCACTCGCTCAAAGGCGCGTTTGGCCGATACCCGTTCAATTTCAGCCTGATCGGCATCGCGCTTGGCATTGAGCTTTTGCTTCTTCGCTTGAATTTGTTGGCGTGCCACTTCGGCTTCAAGCTGCTCGGTGTTTGATTGCTCGCGCTTTAACGCATCCGTTAAATCCGGCGATTCCAGTTCCGCCAGCACATCACCCTTTTTTACCGTGTCACCGGCATTAGCCTTTAAATTTACGGTGCTCACCGCCGTTGAAAACAGTGTTGGGCTCACCGCCGCAACCACCTTGCCATTAACGGAAGCATCACGAACAAGGGTGCCGCGCGTCACCACTGCGGTGCGAATACGCGAGGCATTTACTGATTGCGAGCTACTGCGCCACGCATTAAACAGCGCTACTGCGCCGCCAATGAGTAAAACACCGATCAACGCGAAAGCACCGTAGCGCAGTTTTCGTGCGCGCGCAAACTGGGCAAGCACATTCGGCGTTAATTGTGCATCTTGGGTTAGAGGTTCACGGATCATGATAGCTCGCTGAAAGGTTTATACCTCCTATAAGCAGCTATCGTGCCAACTTCTAAGCTATTGATTTATATAATAAATTAACTTAATTTAGGTTGTCCGCACCGTCCGCAATGCTGTGCGCGGACGGTGTAGCGAACAACATAAATGCGGACTCCTAGTTTCGACCTGCCATCACCCCGCCATCTACATCCCAAATAGCACCAGTCACCCACTCCGCGCGGTCGGAGAGAAGAAAGGTAATAACCTCAGCCACATTTTGTGGCGTGCCAACGCGACCGATGGGGTGAAAACTGTTAAAACCTTCTAATGCATTTTGCACTTGGTCTTTGGCGATAAAGCCCTCATAAATTGGGGTATTCACTACCGCTGGTGACACCGCATTTACGCGAATATTGTGTTTCGCCAATTCCATTGCCAGATGTTGTGTCAACGCATGCAGCCCAGCTTTAGCCATCGAATAGGCGGAAGATGGCGTGGCTGCAATCGCTTGTTGTGCCCACATGGAACCAACGTTCACAATAGCGCCAACGCGATTTTCTTTAATCAAATTTGCCGCAACTGTTTGGCAGATAAAAAAACTTGCTTTGTTAAGCGCCATATATTGATCATAATCACTTTCGCCATGCTCTAAAAACGCTTTTGGGAAAAATACTCCCGCCGCGTTTACCATCAAATCAATATCCTTGTGCTCCGCATCAAGGGCAAGGCGTAGTGCTTGCAAATCATCGGACGTGGAGATATTGGCGGTGATGAGGGAAACATCGCCATATGCGCTTAATGCAGCACCTGCACGCAAGGACTTCTCGGCGTGCCTTCCCAC
>JANMDR010000020.1:0-1635 GCA_031376425.1 Betaproteobacteria bacterium | reverse complement strand
TGGGCTGGTGCTTACGAAAGCCCGATAGCATTTCCGATTGTACGCGCTGGTTTAGGCCCACTGAAAGCGGGTAAATATCGCGTTGAAGTATCTGGGCATGAAGAGCAGTGCGAAACAAAACAAGAGCTAAACTATGCGAATACTATCAAGGCATGGTATGTTGAGTTTACAGTGCGCGAAGGTGGGCAATTAGTGCTAGGGCATAGCGATAGCGGTCCTGGCGGTGTGCCAGGCGGCGGAAATATCCCCGGCACGCCTTCCCAAGCCACTGGCAACATTACCAGTATGCTGGTCCCCGGCGGCAGCTTTGCTGAAGATGAAGCCCAAAAAATTCAAGTCAACGGCACCGGTGGTTGCGCGATGGATTTGAAGATTTCTAACGCCAGCTATGGTGGCAGCTACGATAAAACTTTTGATGAAAAACCGCTGGCTCTAGCAGGCAGCCCCGTGCTGTACAACGGCACGCATTTTGGCACCTTGGCCGAAGGCTCATACAGCGCCAGCGTTAAAGGCAAAAATGGCTGTACTGGTAATGCAGCCGTGGATTTTAAAGTAACGCCAAAAACATCAATTTCAAATGTATTGGGCAAGCCCACTTTGTCATTCGATAAGCAACCAACAGCTGGCAGCGCATTTTCAAAATCAAAAGACAGTATTATTTGGCTTAAGGTGGCGCTAACCCAGGCGATTAAAACGACTCAATTTGCAACCTGTTGCGAAGTGGAGTTCAACTTCAAAAATGGCTACGGCGGCTGGGTGCTGGCTACTAATAGCCCTTATGTCGACAGCAGTTGGGCTAACGCGATGAAGCTTCAAGACGTATCGGTGCCATTTAGTGTATCGGGCTTCAAGCAAGGCACCGAGTGGCGCGTGAAAGTGCGCGCCTCCAAGTTTAAAACAACATTTGAATGGAGCGACTGGTTAGAGTTTAAGGTTGATCAGAACTAGGTTTTTTGATTGTTGCCGAGGATGGGCGCTAGCATCGATTTGATGTGGTGATGGGCCCGTTATACGACGCGATCGTTAACGCAATAATGTCTTCCTAAATGAACCTATCCGCTCATTTGTTCGACTCAACATTAGCAAGAAGTTATTTTAAGCAGCGTGGTTTGGATTGTGCGACATGAAATATAGGCGCAATAGCCAAACACTCTATTCACAACAAGTTATTTAATTAGGAATTAATCATGAAGAAATTATTTAAAAATTTAGTCCAAGCTGGCGTTTGCACAACCCTTATTTGCGGCGCGAACGCGGCAATTGCAGGCCAACTCACAGGCTTTTATGCCGTTAAAAAGACTGTCAAGGTCGGTGAGCAGGTGAGTTTGGTGGCGAGTGGTACGGCGCAGTGCGGCGTAATGATTAACGATGGAAATGGCAAAACATGGCCCATCGCGTTGACCGACACTATGAATCCTGCCACCAAATCGTTCGGCGCTTCGTATAACAAACCAGGCAAGTTTCACTTAACGGCTACCGGTAAAGGCGGTGCAGGCAAATTAGACTGCAATGCTGCTCCCGTGCTGACAGAAGACGTTACGGTACTCGGTGCACCACCGCCATGTACGTTTGATACTGTGGTGCAAAAAGAGTACCTTGAGGTTGGCATTAAGGTAAAGACCTGTGAGATATCCG
>JANMDR010000335.1:0-9019 GCA_031376425.1 Betaproteobacteria bacterium | reverse complement strand
AAATAACGACTAACAAGCGCAAAGGCGCGTGATTTAACTGCGAAAAGTACATTGATTTCGCTCAATCAACTTAGAAATTCTTCAACGCTGCGCTAGCGCTCAAATTCATCGGGTTTTATGTGGTTGTGCAGAGGTCTTTTAACGGTGTCAAAACAATATTAGCAATTTTAGCAATTGGGTTAAAGCGTAGCCCTAGAAAAATCTTTGCACTTAATATCTTTTTAGTGTGTTCCCTCTAAGGCGTTGGCTTAAAGTACGGTTCAGAAGCAAAAAGCAACCGTACAAGGTAACAGCAAAAGGTAACACTACAACGCAACATCACCCGATTCATTCTATTAGTCTATACAGCACATGGCCAGCCCTTATTCTTGGCCACAAATGGAGAAATTTCATGGTTAAGAAGCCTGTTCAAAAAGCTGCAGCATCTGTAAAAAAATCCGCATCAAAAGCTAAGGCAAAGCCAGCAGTTAAAAATGTTAGCAACACCGCAACCGATGTTGCTGACTCTGCACATAAAGTATTGCTCGCCGGTGTCGGCGCGGCACAGCGTTTTCAAGCGGAAGCCGTGAAAGCTTACGGCGCAATCGCTACGCAAGTAACTACCCAAGCTGAAACCTTACGTGCAATGTCTTCTGACGTCGCCGCTGCAATCGCTAAAAAAACCTCTAGCTTTGCTAAAGATGGCCAAAAAATGCAGGCGCAAGCGCAAGCTGTAGCCTTGGAAAAAGCCGAAGCTGCTGCAAAAGAAATGAAGAACTTTGCTGCAAAGAGCGAGAAAAGCTTCAAAACCAATGTTGAGCATGCACTAAACACGACAGTGGCTAATGCACGTGAAGGCGTGACCAAGCTTGAGCATGTATTTGAAGCTCGCGTTGCAAAAACATTGAATACATTTGGTGTTCCATCTAGCCAAAATATTAAAGAGTTGCAAGCGCGCATGGCAGATTTGCAGAAAGCGCTGACCCAATTGAAGCGCAAGCACGCTTAAATTATTTCAGGCAATTGTAGTAAAAACTAAAGCGCGTCCAGCTCAGACGCGCTTTTTTCACATAGATAGTTACTGTTTTCGGGGCAATTGTGGCAATCAAACAACCAGCAAAATTAAGTACTTCACCACCCACTAAATCCCAACAAAAGGCTGTGCCTGTATCAGGCGCGGCTGCTGGTCGTGCTAACGGCGCGCCGCTTAAACGTGGCTTGGCACTAGCGGGTGGCGGCCCCTTGGGTGCAATGTACGAAATTGGCGTGTTATTGGCGCTTGATGAAGCCTTGGAGGGCCTTGATTTTAATGAGTTTGATATCTATGTGGGCGTGTCGGCAGGCAGTTTTATTACCGCTGGTTTGGCCAATAAAATTACGCCCAGCGAAATTTTTAAGCTATTTATTGAAAATCGCGCCGCTGATAAAGGCATCGCTAAACGCGGTGGCGGTAAAGAAACCTTACGTCCTGAATTGTTTTTAAAGCCTGCATGGGCTGAATACTTTTCACGCGTGAAATCTATGCCGCCGTTATTGGCAAAAGCCTTGTTGCGCACGGCGCGACACCCATTTTCTGGTTCCTTGCTCGATAAATTTGCTGGCCTCACGCGGGCGCTGCCTACGGGGTTATTTGATAACACCTCGATTCGCTTATTTTTGAAAAAAACGTTTAGTGAACCGGGTAGAAGCGATGATTTTCGTCAGTTGAAGCCCAAGCTTTTTTCCGTTGCCACCGACTTAGATACGGGTGAATCCGTACGTTTTGGCGGTGTTGGTTTTGAGCACGTGCCTATTTCAGTTGCAGTGCAAGCATCTGCAGCCTTGCCGGGCTTATTCCCGCCAGTTGAAATTGACGGGCATTACTATGTAGATGGCGCGCTTAAAAAGACGCTAAACGCTTCCGTGGCGATGCAGGAAGGTGCTAAATTTGTGTTGGCAGTCAATCCGCTTGTCCCGTTTGACGCCAACTACGCAAAACGACGCGGCAAACAAGAAATGGAAAAATTGGTTGAAGGCGGCCTACTCACGGTACTTTCGCAAACCTTTCGCGCACTCATTCATTCGCGTATGCATGTAGGCTTGCAAAAATATCAAACCATGTTCGAAGATTGCGACGTAGTGCTGTTTGAGCCAAGCAAAGACGATGCAAAAATGTTTTTCACCAACTTGTTCAGCTACTCCACCCGCAAGCAGGTGTGTGAGCACGCCTATCAGGGAACTCGCCGCGATTTGCTAAAACGCCGCTATGAGCTAGAACCTATCTTTGCGAAATACGGTATTACGATAAATTTTGAAGTGTTAAAAGACCAAAGCCGTACCTTGGATAATCGATTGTTTAAACGCGGCGAGCAAATCCCAAAACGGCAGCGCCTAGATTCCGCCACCTTAGATTTGGCCGATACGTTGACTGAGCTTGATGGCTTCGTTAAGGGACGTGTAGCGGGTCGTACTGCTGGTCGCGCTGCTAGTCGTGCCGCAAGCCGTACAGCGGATCGCGCAGCGGCGAAAAATAAGAAATAGTGGACGCTGCGGGATTTTAAGTGGATGATTAAGTCAATGCTTATCTAAGCAGAATCATTGATTTTACGACTCCTAGATGTCCGGCTGGCGTGGGTTACTGCCATATTCTGCAACGCCGACGGTCTAAAGCAAATATAAGGTGGTACGAGCGCCCCGCATGTTGCCGCTAAACCTAGGCTGAATTATGATAGTTCAACGATCGTGCGCCACTTTATTATTATTGCTTACAGTAGTGGCCTGCATTGGTACACAATGTAATACTTTGTTGGCGAAAGAGCCTATGCCCATGAGCGCAAAGATAATTTCAAAGGAATCTGTAGTCCAGTTTCTCAATCGCTTCGAAGAAATAGCGGAAAAGGAAGACTTTAGCTTGCTTCGGGACATGGTTCACGAAAGAGCGGTCTTTCGCTTTAATGATGGTGATTTCGTTGGTCGTAAATCAATACAGGCAGCATTTGAGAAAACGTGGAAGAGCGGGTCTGGCGTCAAGAAGGAGCGCTTCTATCTGAGCGATATCGTCGTACTCTCAGTAGATCAAGCAAGCGCCACTGCAACCTATACGTACAACTGGGAAGGTAGGCAAGATGGGCGTCCGTTCCGTATGCAAGGGAGAGGGACGCGAGTCCTTGTCGAGGAGCAAGGGCGTCTTCAAATTATTCATGAACATCTCAGTCGCTTTCCTAAACTTCCGTAACTATCTACCACCGCCGAAGCGGCCTGTCCCTTCGTTATTCCTATTGTTTTTTAATTGATGCCACGGTCTTTCACGCGCCGCACCCAGCGGGTAAAGCTTTCCCAGTTAGAGGCTTTCCATTCTAAGTTGTCGGTACGTTCACCGAGTTGAATAAGCTTTTTTAACGCCATATCGAAACCTTGACGAGCCGAATTTCTGAGATAGAAAATTCCTTTTTCTTGGTCTGGTTTGGTGCCCATTCCTTGGTAGAGCATCCAGCCATAGTTGTATTGCGCCTTGCTATCACCTTGGCGTGCGGCGAGTTCATACCATGCAATTTCTTTGGCGTTGTCCCGCGTAAATCCTGCAACGCCATCGGTAATCATGCCGCCCATGCAGGTTTGCCCTGTCGGATTGAGCATCGCGGCGGATGCCTCGCATTCAGCGCGAATTTTTACCCAGTCGCGTGTTTCCCCGTTGCGTTCCCAAACTAAGTCATCAATAATCAGATGCTGCGCCCAATTGTCGCCAAGGTCTGCCGCTAATCGACGAGCCGCTTTTGCCTCATCAGGGCGACTTAATTGGAGGAGGATATAGGCTTGTTCATTGAGGGCGCGGGCGTGGGCAGGTTCGTGCTTGAGTGCCCGCTGCGTCGAGACTAGCGCCTCCTCATATAGCTTGGCGCGGCGCTCCTCTTCGGCGCGCGCGAGCCATGTTCCAGCATTGTCTTTTTGCTTTGTTTGTTCTATGGTGTATGCCAACGCACTTCGGTATTCGCCAATCTTGTAGTTGTTCGCATAGATATTGGCTAAGCGTTGTGTAACGGATTCACGGACATCTTCCGGCACGCCGTTTTTAGTGGCACGCACTAGAAACGCTTGCGCGGCGGGAATGGAGCCACCACCGTTTTCGTGAAATAGCCCTACTGAGTAGTGATTAAATAGTGCTTCTGATGCAGGAAAAATTTTTTCGCCCGCCTTGTACAGCTTGTCTTTCAGGTCGGCATGGCTATAATCGATAGCATCGTAGATGAGTGACGCAGTGGCATTGATCGGATATTTGGATTTCGGTATTGCGGCCACAAAATCTTCTACAGCAAGTTTGTTCCACTTAGATAACTCAGTAAAATTTTGCTCGTGCGTATAGGGTATGTAATCGGTGCCACGGGCATGCCACCCGAATTTTCGACGCATCTGGCCGCGCGCAATAAGCGCGGCATAAATAGAGTTTGGTTCATTTTCTGCAACCCACTTATCCAAGGCGACCAGCATCGCCTCGTAGGGTCGGGATATACTTTCCATGACCTTTAATATCTCGCGATCGCTACCGGTTCCGGCCTCAAAATTTGCGACAGCGTTAGTAAGCGCTGAACGGAAATCTGAGATGTCTCCGCTGCGTAGTTTGGCGTTTCGAGCGATTATTTCTTGAGCGGAAGGTGCAGCGATATTTGCCTTCGGAATAATGGCTAGCTTCGGCATTGGTAGTGACGCATTTAGCTGCAGTACTGCCAACTCTAGAGCATTTTTTATGGCTCGTTCATCTTCGGTTAAGGTTTTTGGCAATAACTGCATAACGCCAAAAGTGATCACACCAACTATCAATGCACCAGTGCTTACCCAGAGAAATATTTTTGTAGTTGATCGCATTGTCTTCCTACTCGTGGCGCTGCAGAACTATTACAAGTACGCTTGGTGACTTAATTATGCATCTTATGATGGTACCTGCGGATAATAATCCAAATACCATTTGATAAACGCTTCAATACCCACGTCTACCGAGGTGGACGGTTTGAATTGCACGTATTGGGTGATCTTGGATACATCAGCTTCGGTGGCGGGTACATCACCGGGTTGCATTGGTAGCATATTTAATTTTGCAGTTTTACCTAGTGCTTTTTCGATAGCTTGCACATAACCCATCAATGTCATTCTGTTGCTATTGCCGATGTTAAAAATTCGGTAGGGCGCATAACTTGTGGCAGGGTTTGGGCTGTAGCCGTTCCAAGTGGGGTCAGGTTGTGCGGGTTTGTCGATAATGCGCACTATACCTTCAACGATGTCATCAATATAGGTAAAGTCACGCACCATATTGCCGTTATTAAATAGATCAATTGGCGCACCGGCCAAAATAGCCTTGGTAAATTTAAACAGCGCCATATCTGGCCGACCCCAAGGACCGTATACGGTAAAAAACCGGAGACCGGTACAATTTAAATTAAACAAATGGGCATAGCTATGCGCCATGAGTTCATTGGCTTTTTTGCTGGCAGCGTAAAGTGACACGGGATGGTCTACAGAATCAGATTCTGAAAACGGTAGTTTTGTATTCGCACCGTATACGGAGCTTGACGAAGCGTAGACCAAATGACCCAGCTTAGAATGCCGCGCCGCTTCCAAAATATTAGTAAAGCCACGTAGGTTAGCTTCTATATAAGCTTGCGGATTTTCAAGTGAGTAGCGCACTCCCGCTTGCGCGGCAAGATGCATGGCAGCGTCAAACTTCTCACTTATAAACAATGACTTAATGGCATCGCCATCCGTAATATCCATCTTCGCACAGCGAAAATTAGGATGCGCTTGAAGCTGCGCTAGGCGCGCTAATTTTAGCGACGGATCGTAGTAGTCGTTGAGATTATCAATACCGTAAACCGTATCGCCACGGGCAAGTAGGCGCAAGCTTAAGTGATAACCGATGAAACCGGCGGCGCCGGTGATGAGAATATGGCTCATTAGGGAGATGTGACGGCGAGTTTATTGTACTGATTAGGGTGCGGAGAATGACGTGAATAAGGTAATGCCGGAGCGGAGCGCTTAGATTGCTTTGGTTGTAGGAGATTGCGATAATTAGCTTGTTACTAAGTTCACCACTAACCCCACCACTGCACTCATTACAGCATCTGCACTGTTGGTAAGCTAAGTGTTAGCCAATATGCGTGACCCCATACCCTAATTTTACCGCGCTTCCGAGCAATTTCCCTTCGTTCCGCTGGCCTTAGCCGCAATTAGCTTGTTTTCAACCCAATTTACAACAATGTTTCGTACCGCTTAAACCTAATGAGATCACTAGCGTTAATGAAACGACCGAATTACGCCTACCACCAAGCCTTCGATTGCCAAAGGTGTTAATTCCAAATCAACCACGATAGGTAAAAAATCAGCGTTTTCAGCGATTAAAAACGCCTTATTTCCCTTTAATTTCAAGCGCTTAACTGTTACATCGCCATCTACGCGAGCAACAATTATTTGACCATTGCGGGCTTGCTCGGTTTTATGGATTGCTAACCAATCGCCATCCATAATGCCAATATCCTTCATGCTTAAGCCAGAAACTTGCAAGAGATAATCTGCACGTGGACTAAAGAGCAACGGGCTTACAGGATAGCGGCCACTATAGTTTTCTTGCGCCATAATGGGCTGGCCTGCAGCTACTTTACCAATGAGTGGTAGTGAATATTCTTCATTAGCAGCATGTGCGGGTAGGTGGGTGATGTTATTAGCGGCATTTCCGGCCGAGTTGCTTGTGGTGGAGCCCGTTCTACTATTTTTTGACTTGCCCAGATTCATCACGCTGCTTGCTGTCCCCGTCCCCACTTCTGTACCCGCCCCCGCCTTTGCGTTAACCGCACCTTGTGCAGTGACAATGCGGGTGCTGCGCGCATCGATGGTGTAAGGTTTAGCGCTATTGCCGTTCGGGTTGCCAGATTCAGCTGTTGTGTCTTCTTCATCAATGGAATCATCGCGAAAGCGCTCACTTTCTTCCATCGTTTCCACCACACGTATGCCACGTGAAGCACCAGGCATCATCTCAATGGCACCTTTACGCTGAAGGGCGCGTAAATGCTCCTCCGCTGCGTTAGGTGAGCGGAACCCCAGCGCCGCACAAATTTCAGCCCGTGTGGGCGGCATGCCGCGCTCAACAAGCCATGCCTTAATTAGGGTAAGTAATTCCTGCTGCCGCGCCGTGAGGGTGACGTTGGCGGGGGCAGGTTGCGCTGGTATTTGGTTACTTGAGGGAGTTTTCATAGCTGTATTTTTATACAGTATTTAGAAAAAAGCAACTGTTTTCGTCGTAAAGTTTGAGAAGCTAATAAATACCGTGCGCGGCAATTGTTTAATAGCGTATCGCTGCGTAAATTTTAGGGTGTTTCTAAGGGTGCTACCGTGGGGTCTGCGGCTTGCACCAAGCATGATAAAGTGAGTTGACTGCAAATTGGCTGTGCCACGAACTAATTATGGTGCTGTTTCAGTATGAATTTTGCTATTGCATTCCCATTACGCTCAATTAATGCTTTCTGAGGGAGTTATTACCGCATGTCCACCGGGAATTCTAATTTTTATCAAGCACTTGCAAATCAAATTAGCGAATATGTGCAAGCGCATTTAGATGAGGAAATTGTGCTCGATGATTTGGCATTGCGGCTTGGCATTTCTAAATTTCATTTGAATCGTTTGTTCCAAGCCACCACAGGGTTTCAGTTGGGCGAGTTTATTCAGCGGCGGCGACTGCAAGCCGCCTATGCCTTGCTTGCAGCAGGAAATACCTCCGTTATTGCGGCAAGTTTGGCCGCTGGCTATCAGTCGCATTCCAGTTTTTCTCGGGCTTTTTTGAGTGCTTTTGGGTGCACACCAAATGATGTTAAGCGCGGCTCAGATTGCGTTTGGCGCACACCCAACACAATCAAGAAATCGCCAGACAGTGATGCTGCGCTTATGCCAGAAATAGTGACGTTGCCGACCCAAAAATTTCGCGGTCTATATGGTGCCGGGTTCAAAAATAGTAGTTTTGTTGATTTGGGAAATTCTCTCTTTAAGCAGTTGGCAAAGGTGCTGCGTGAGCATGGTTTGGACGATTTAGACGTTGCGCCAATTGGGGTGTCGCTAGAAACACCGTGGCAGGGCGATCAGAGTAAGAGCCAGTTTTTTCTAGGTATTGCGGCAACAAGCTCGCCCACGAAGCTACTGTTGGTGGAGTTTCCGCTTGCTGAGTTTCCGCTTGCTGAGTTTACCTGGCAGCAAGGTACATGGGCAAGGTTCCATCACCGAGGCAGCTATAGTTTGATGTGGCAGACCATCTCACGCGTATATGCGACTTGGATAGTACCGGAGCAAATACGGCTAAGAGATCACAGCATCGTACAAGTTTATTTAAACAACCCCGCCACTACTGCCGAGGCAGATCTCGTTACGGCTATGTATTTTCCGATTGATCTGGATGGAAAGTCATGCACTTCAGTGTAATGGGGCACAACCAGAGTTCAAACTAAATTGGAATCATCGCACTTTCTGCACAGTAAGCCCAACTTTTAAAAGCTAAACTTTATCATCCTAACTAAAGTGCAACCGGACTTAAAATGAAAAAATACATGAACGCGATGCTTTTGATGTTGCTGGTTCACATCCAATCAGCCGATGCCCAAACCGGTGATGTTGCAACATCCGTGCAAACGGAAAAAGTAGAAATGGGGGTACTGGCTACAGGCAGGCTCAGCACCGTCAATGTTTGGTTTCCAAAAGGCAAATGCGCTGCGCTTGATGAGAAACCCTTAAATGACAAGCCCTTGAATGACAAGCAATTGTGTGTAGCCGAAGGGGCACGTGCCAACAGAGTCATCGTGCTCTCCCACGGCGCAATGGGCTCTGCGCGTGGGCTTAGCTGGATTGCCGAAAAGCTGGCGGCAGATGGGTTTGTGGTGATTGGTGTTAATCATTTTGGTGAGGCGTCAGTTTACGGGCCGGATACCCAAGATCCGCGTACAACATCGCTCATTTGGCAACGGCCGCAGGACATTTCAGCGCTATTAGATATGCTTAAATTGAAGGATATGTTTCAGAAAAAAGTGGATTGGTC
>JANMDR010000325.1:0-28246 GCA_031376425.1 Betaproteobacteria bacterium | reverse complement strand
TGTTTTTTTTTTTTTTTTTTGCGCCCCCCTCGGCGGGGGGGTGGTGGGGGGGGGGGGCGCCCCCCCCAAGCCCGCTGATACGCGGTTCCCCCCTCTCCCTCCCAAAAATCAATTTTATAAAACACAAAATCATGCAATCAGCTAAACCTCTAAAAGTCGGCCTCCTTGGCCTTGGCATTGTCGGCACCGGCACTATCGAAGTGCTGCGGCGTAATCGTGAAGAAATCGCCCGTCGCGCAGGGCGTGAAATTATTATCACCCATGCTACCGCTCGCGATGTGACCAAGCTGCGTAGCGTTTCGCTTGATGGTATTACCGTGGTTACCGACCCGCAAATTATCATTAACCACCCAGAAATTGACGTGGTGTGTGAGCTGATCGGCGGTGACACTTTTACCAAGACGCTGGTATTACAAGCCATTGCCGCCGGTAAGCATGTGGTAACCGCCAATAAAGCCTTGCTTGCAAAATACGGTACAGAAATATTTGCAGCTGCGGAAGCTGCTGGGGTTTCTGTTAGTTTTGAAGCGGCGGTAGCCGGTGGAGTGCCTATTATCAAGGCGCTGCGCGAAGGCGTGGCGGCAAATAAGGTGGAATGGATTGCTGGCATTATCAACGGCACATCTAACTTTATTCTAAGCGAAATGCGGGATAAGGGTGCGAGTTTCGCCGATGTGCTGGCGCAAGCGCAAGCGCTCGGCTATGCTGAAGCTGATCCCACTTTTGATATTGAAGGCGTGGATGCTGCCCATAAACTCACGATTCTTGCCGCAATTGGCTTTGGTGTGCCGGTGCAATTTGATCGGGCCTATACCGAAGGCATTTCAAAACTGACGGATACGGATATTAAATACGCGGAGCAATTAGGCTACCGTATTAAGCTCATAGGCTTTGCCCGCCGTACCGTGGAAGGCATTGAGTTAAGAGTGCATCCAACGCTCATTCCTACCCAACGGCTTATTGCCAATGTAGAAGGTGTGATGAACGCCGTGATGGTGAAAGGTGACGCCATGGGCGTATCGCTTTATTATGGCCGTGGTGCTGGGTCGGAGCCTACCGCCAGCGCAGTTGTAGCTGATTTAGTAGACGTTGCGCGCCTGTTAGGCGCAAATGCGGTAAATAGAGTGCCGCACCTTGCTTTTAGGCAGATGGATAACACGCCGATTTTGCCGATGGAAAAAGTGGTTACTGCTAACTACTTACGTTTAAGCGCTTTTGATAAACCAGGTGTTATGGCCAACGTAACCCGTATTTTGGCCGAAAACTCGATCTCCATTAACGCCATGCTGCAAAAGGAAGCCAAGCCCGGTGAAAACGTAGCCGACGTGGTCATCATCACCCATCGCTGCGTAGAAGCCGATGCCAATAAAGCCATCGCCGCCATCGAAGCGTTAGAAACCATTGCACAAAAAGTCGTGCGGATACGGTTGGAGGATTTGGTTTAACGCCCTTCCAACCTCCGCTGGAATGACGGCACAATTTATTCCAGTCGAACCCCCACCAAAAAAGAGTAAACCATGCATTACATCTCAACCCGTGGCCAAGCCACCGATACCCCAAAAACCTTCAGCCAAATTTTGTTAGAAGGGCTAGCGCCTGATGGCGGATTATATCTGCCCCAGCATTATCCAGTGCTTGGAGATGCTCTATTAACAAGCCTTCGCAAGCTATCGTATCCTGAGCTTGCGGGTGAAATTATCAGCCTTTATGCCACCGATATTCCGCGTGCTGACCTACAAGGTATTATTAATAAAGCCTATACCCAAGAAGTATTCGGCTCCGCAGATATCACGCCCGTTAAAACGCTTGCGCCTAAGCTACACCTGCTGCAATGTTCCAATGGGCCTACTTTGGCGTTTAAAGATATCGCTATGCAGTTTTTAGGCCATTTGTTTGAATATGTGCTGGCTAAAAGTGGCGGTGAACTCAATATTTTGGGGGCAACCTCGGGTGACACGGGTTCTAGCGCGGAACACGCCATGAAGGGCAAGCGCGGGGTAAGGGTGTTTATGCTCTCGCCTGCTGGCAAAATGTCGCCTTTTCAAACCGCGCAAATGTTCTCGCTGCAAGAGCCTAATATCATCAATATTGCCTGTGAAGGCGTGTTTGATGACTGTCAGGATGTCGTTAAGGCAGTATCAAATGATCTGGCTTTTAAAGCTAAATACAATATTGGTGCGGTAAACTCCATCAATTGGGCGCGTATTGTGGCGCAGGTGGTGTACTACTTTAAAGCCTATTTTGCGGTGACTAAAACCAACGCTGAAAAGGTCAGTTTTGCGGTGCCATCGGGCAATTTTGGCAATATACTCGCTGGCCATATTGCACGGCAAATGGGCTTACCCATAGATAAGCTGATTTTAGCCACGAACGAAAACGATGTGCTTGATGAGTTTTTTAAAACCGGCAAATATCGCCCGCGCACCTCAGCGGAGACCCGTCAAACCAGCAGCCCGTCGATGGATATTTCAAAAGCATCTAACTTTGAACGGTTCATGTTTGACGTTGTTGGTCGCGATAGCGCAAAAATTCGCGCGCTTTGGGCAGACGTAGATCGTGGCGAAGGCTTTGATATCAGCCTAAGCCTGGGGTTAAAACCACTAGAGAATATGGGATTTATTTCAGGCCGCAGCACGCATGCAGAGCGCTTAACGGTCATAAAGCAAGTGTGGGATAACTACAAAGTTGAAATTGATACCCATACAGCCGACGGCTTAAAAGTGGTGCAAGACGTCGCCGCAAAGGTAAATAGCCCGGTAATTTGTCTAGAAACTGCACTTCCCGCCAAATTTGAAGCTGCCGTAACCCAAGCGCTAGGCCACGCCCCCCATCGCCCCCCCGCCTTCGCAAATATCGAAGCGCTACCACAGCGGTTTATTGCCTTACCTGCAGATGCAGATGCGGTAAAGCGAGAAATTAGGCGTGTGGTGGCATTACAGACGTAATATCGCTGACCGAAAGTAAGCGGCGACACCGCCGCAAATTCACAAACGCGTATACCTTAGCGTACTAATTTTTCACCTAAGCTTTCAAAGTGTGGTTTTTCGCAGAATATATGTGAAATTTTGTCCATTGCGGTCAAAAATGAGCCGTTACGTTTGTAACGGACGCGAAAATCAGGCATAGTTTATCGTCGGTAGGTGAATCCCCTATGTGTCGTGGATGTGAATTTAGGGGATAACGCAAAACCAAAGTGTGATTAAAAATAGGTTCAAGGGGGCGGTATGAATAGTTTATTTTCAAGTAAGGCATTGTTTACACGCGCTGCGCAGTTAATAGCGTCGCTTAGCATCGTCTGCGCGGCTTCGGCAGTTGCTCAAGGCGTGGAAACTTTTTCTAAAACGCTCGACCCCGCTACCCCAGCAAATCCTAAGGTGGGTGAGGAGATCATCTATAAATTGAGTTATGCGTGCGCTTCTAACTTTACAGGCTGCGGTGCGTTAACTATTATAGATAACGTGCCGGGTGGCACGGAGTTTGTGGCTGCTTCATTGCCGGGTGGCGTAGTTTGTACCGGATGTAGCGCCGGTAATACAGGTTCGGTTTCACTTTCGCGCGCTACGCACCTCGATGGCGATACCGGTATTATTACGCTGCGATTTAGAGTGCTGCCTGGTACCGCCCCAGCAACCCCAATCAATAATACAGCCAGCTGGACTATCACTACGCCTAATGTCACGCCGCCCTCGCCGGCGACAGGTATGAGCTCGGCCCCTGGTGTTACCACAGGCCCAAATACGCCAAAATGGCGTACCAGCAAAAATCGTGTTGATCCCACACCTCCACTCAATCCAGGGCTAGGGCAGGACGTAACTTACAACGTCAGGGTTTGCTCTGAATCATTGGTCGGTAATGAAGATCTTACGGCGCTAACGCTTGTAGATACGTTCCCAGCGGGCGCAACCGTCGTGAACAACGGCGGCGGGATGGTATCGGGAAACACAATTACTTGGACTTTGGCGGACTTTGCGCCAGCGATTACATTGGCGAACCTGTATGCCGGACAGTCCGCGACTGCTGATCGTTGTGTTGTGAAGGCGATAACCGTAAATTATCCCGCGGGAACATTTCCAATTGCGACCAACGTTACGAATAGTGTTGCTTACACTGGCAAAACCGCGAGCACAGCGCCTGGCGTTTGTTTAAATCAAGTACCAGGCCAGTGTAACGGTAGCACTACAAGCCCTATATCGGTGGCGCAGTCCCTTCCCGCCCCGTCGAAAAGTGCACCCCATGTAACTCCGGGCCAAAACCTAGTTTACACACTGGGCATAAGCGTCTCAAACTCAAACGCGCCGCCAAAGCAGGTGCAGTTCATCGATACTTTTCCGACATCGCCAAACGGTTTGATCTTGACATCCAAAACCGTAACTTCGGGCGAATGGGCAGCGGGCGTATCTGCAGATATTTCATTTTCCAGCACAGTAGGCTGTGCGCCAGCAAGTTATGGCCCAGCTGTTACCGCGACGGGCACAGCGGTTGCGTTAACCACCCCCCCAGCCGCCCTGTGCGTCCGCTGGCAGTTTTATAAGACATCTGATGGATCGTTTGCAGCAGATACTGGCATCCCAAAATCTTTTGTGTTTTCTACCGCGCCGATTGTAACGATACCTACTCAGCCATTGCCCTTCGTTTACACTCCTGCGCTGCCAGCCGTTGCTCAAAACTGCGTTGACGCGTTTACTTTCACTAACCCTTCAGCCGTGCAAGCTTGCGCTACACCTAATATTGAGTTAGGTACCCCGGCAGTGTCATCGCAAAAAACGCTGATCGTGGGCGATGCGAGCCAAATGAAGCCTTTCAATGAGGCTGATAACAACATCTACACCATTCGTCTGAAATTAGATCATGTGGCCAACGACTCCACTGGGCCTATTGTTAATCCAGTGTTGGCAGATTTATTGCCAGCGAATTCAGAATTTGTTGATTGGCAGGCCTATGGTGGTGCATTCACCTCGAATTCTCCGAATTTAGAAGTGATCCAAAATTATAGTGGAACCAGAACGATGCTCCGATTTAGCTGGGGGACGTCGCTGCCACCTACAGCGAGCGTTAAATTTAATGGCTCAGCAGGTACGATTAACCCGATATCTTTGCCCGAGACAACGTTGAGTGCTGACATGCCAACGATGGACATTCGGTTCAAGATTAAGCCGGGGACGCCAGCAGGGAGTTTCATCAATGACCTAGCTATCATTGACCGTGGCGTCCGCCAGAGTTGCGAAGGCAGTTCCTTGACTGACGAAGTTACTTCCGGCGTTGATATCGACGGTAATGGTTCTTTAAGTGCGGCGACCACTTATTGCAAAGGCTCGCTGACGTTGACTGTTGTTTCGTCAGCTTCGCTCGAAGCAAAAAAATGGGTGAAAAGCGCTGACCCAACCACTCTCCCGAATGTCCTCGACCCGACTAACGGCGCGGCTGTTCTGCCTTGTCCAGACGACCCTCCAGGCTCCAACTTTACGCGTGCCAATTGCGTTGCCCGTACCTTGCCGGGCACGAACTATGAGTATCGTATTGATGTTTCGAACGCCGGAAATGAAACCCTCACCAACTATGTACTCTATGATGTACTGCCCTTCCCAGGTGATGTTGGTGTGGTGCAGGCACTTGAGAATAGCGGCCGTGGTTCACAGTTCCGTTCATTCTTAACGGGCCCGATAGTGCTTACTGGCGTGACGGGGTCTGCGACAGCACCTATCGTTGAATATAACCCAGCAGAACAGTCATCTTGCCGCCCGGAAATGTCATCCAGCGCGACCGAAGCGCCTGCTAATCATTGGCAAGCGGGATGCAATAATACCTGGGTAACTAATCCGCTCGCAGACACGGCTAACTTCCCTGATGGCTGGAAATCGGCACGTTCGTTTCGCGTAAAAATCCCCTTTGATGGCGCGGGTAATTTTGCGATACTGAGCACCTTTTCGATTACAGTGCCGGTGATGGTTCCCGCTAATGCGCCGCCTACGCGCATTGCATGGAACACCGTGGGACATCGCGCGACCGGCACCTCTGCGGGCCGCCTGCCAACCGCCGCACCGCGTCGCGTCGGTATTTTTGTGCCAGAGCGTTATCGCGTTGGTAATCTAGTTTGGCTCGACACCAATCACAACGGCAAAGCCGATGCGGGGGAGCCTCCTCTGGCTGGCGTGGATATTAAGCTGGTTCGTGATATTGGCCCTGCGGGTTTAGATGCGGCCGATACAGTGGTAGCCACCACTACAACTGACGTCAATGGCAAATATTTGTTCGAAAATTTGCCTGCCGGAAATTACTTCGTAGTAATTCCAACTTTGCAGGTAACGACACCTACGGTCTTGGCCAACTTAGCGCCATCTGCATTCGGAAAGGAACTCACACCAAATACCGACGGTGATAACAACCAAAATGGCACCAATCCAGTGTTGGCGGCAGCTTCACCGATAGCCGGTTTGGCCTCTGGATTAATCACGCTTGGCGGGCAAATTGAACCTACAAATGAGGTTGACCGCATCGGCGGTGTTGATGACGACACGGGCGCACCGCCTAACACCTTTGATTCATTGCAAACAAATGGGAACGTAGATAAGTATCCTGACAATTTGTCTAATTTATCGGTTGACTTTGGTTTCCATCGTCCATTTAGCCTAGGCAATCGCGTTTGGTTTGATACTAATAATAATGGCCTGATCGATGGTGGTGAAGCTGGCATCAATTTGGTTACTGTAAATCTACTCGATAGCCTTGGCAATCCAGTTGACGGTAATCCCGATGTAGCTGGTGTTCAAGCTGTGACTACCACCACGGATGTAAACGGCTATTACCGTTTCGATAATTTGGCAGCAGCGCAATATATTGTTGAGATCATCGCACCTGCTGGATTGTCTAGTAGTACTGGCGTTGTTGGTGCAGTTACTGGTCCTTATGAAGGTGCCGCCACACCTAGCCCTGATACCGTGCCAGCAGATAGCGACGATAACGGCACGACATTTAATGCTGCAACGGGCTCAATTCGTAGCAAAGTGGTTACGCTAGGAACCATCACGCTTCCCGCAGAACCTTTAGCCGAAGCAGATTTAGGGCCAGGCGGTCAGGGACCAAACCCAGTTACCGGTGTAGCGGGTGGTATTCCTGATGCGCAAGCGAATATGACGGTTGATTTTGGTTTATTCCGTCCTTACAGTTTAGGTAATAGAGTATGGCTGGATACGCCAACCGGTGGCGGTACGCCGAATAACGCCATTATGGATGGCGCGGAAACTGGCCCCGCTGGCGTTGTGTTGAAATTAAAAGATGCGCTAGGCGTAGATATTGATGGTGATCCAGTGACGGCAGGTACGCAGACTGTTACTGCGACGACTTCTGCTGGCGGTTACTATCGTTTCGATAACCTGCCACCGGGTAACTATATTGTCGAAGTCATTGCGGCCAACTTCGGTGCTGGGCAGCCTTTGGATGGCTTGTGGACAACCACGGGTGCTGGTCAAGAAGACAACCCGAATCTAGATGTTGATAAGAACGATAACGGTATTGACGTCGGTGTAGTTGGCGCGATTCGCAGTGGTGTTGTTACCCTTGGCACACCGACTAATCCGCTTGCTGTACCTGCTGAACCTGCTGCGGAAACAGACCTAGGCCCAGGCGGTCAAGGACCGTATGTAGGGTTCCCTGATGCGCAAGCCAATATGACGGTTGACTTCGGCTTTACCACACAGCCTCCAGGTTATTCCTTAGGTAATCGTGTTTGGTTTGATACTAACAATAGTGCGACTTTAGATGGTGCTGAAGCGGGTATTGATGGTGTATCAGTGCAAATCTGGACGACGGATGCGGGTGGCGTGCCGACTGGCTCTGCTCCTTTCGCGGTAACAACGACAACGTCGGGCGGATATTATCTGTTCAAAACATTGCCCGCTGGTACCTATAAAGTCGTCATCCCCACCTCAAATTTTGCCAGTGGTGCACCGCTGAGTGGGCTATATTCCAGCAGCACCAGTCAGACTAGTGGCGGTGCGTTAGATGAGGGTGCTGGTTCAGTCGATAATACGGCGACCGGTACCAATAAAGATCATGGCGTTAAGCTATTAGCTAGTGCTGGTGCAGTACCAGCAGGCGCGGTCATTAGTAATCTTTACACGCTAGGGCCAGGAAACAATCAGCCCGTGGGTGAAGACGGAAACACCACGCCGGGCAACCCCGATACGATGAGTGACGACCGCAGCAATTTAACGGCCGATTTTGGTTTCTACACCATGAGTGTAGGCAATTTAGTATTCCGTGATGATGGTTCTGGTGGCGGTGTAGCCAATGACGGTATTCGCAATGGTTCGGAGCCACCGATTGCTGGTGTTTCCATCAGCATATTTAATGATCAAAATAATGATGGTGTGCCTGATGGTCCGGCTATTGCCACAACCACAACAGATGCCAACGGTAACTATTTATTTGTAGGATTGCCGGGTGGTCAATATGTGATCGAGGCGACCATACCAGCTGGTTTATCGTCATCGGGGCCAACAATTGCGCCTTCGAGTGCAGTCGCGGACGATAATAAAGATCACGGTACGCCGGTAGGTACTGTGGTGCGCTCTGGTGTTATAAATTTAGCACCAGGTGCTGGACCGATCGGTGAAGCAAGTCCAGGTGCCACTAACCCAGTGAAAATTGGTGGTGGTTCACCGGCCGCAACGGCCGTCCCAGATGTGAACGTTAATTCGACCATTGACTTTGGCTTCCTTCCGACGTTTTCAATCGGTAACCGTGTTTTCTCAGACCCAAATAACAACGGTAAGCAAGACGCTGGTGAGTTACCTTTGCCGAACGTGCAATTGCGCCTGTTAAACGCAGCAGGGGTGCCGGTTGCTGGTGTGCCTTTGCAGACCACGGACGCGCAAGGCTACTATCGCTTTGATGATATTCCGGCTGGAACTTATATTGTCGAAGTCATTGGCACCACGCTTGAAGTAGGTGCAACAAGCTCAACGGGATCTGTGGCCGGTGATAACGGTGACAAAGGTATTGATGTAGCAGTGGGCGGGAACTTCCGGTCATCCCCAGTAACAGTAGGCACTGGTTTGCAACCACTGGGTGAGGCGGATCACGCCGGTACTGGTCAAGGTGCGCAAGGTCCTGGTGGTGATGCCGCTACAAATAGCACCATTGATTTCGGTTTTGTCCCACCTAAGTACAGTATCGGTAATCGTGTATGGCGCGACAGTAATAATGATGGGCAACGTCAAGCCACAGAGCCGGGTATCGCCAACGTGGTAGTAAATTTATTTGCTGCTGACGCAGCCGGTAATCCAATTGGTGCGGCATTGACATCTACCATGACGGATGGATCTGGCTACTATCGCTTTGATAATCTAAATAAAGGCGATTACGTTGTTGTAATTGATAAATCAAACTTCCAGACAGCAGCAGTACTGCGGCCATTCTTAAGTTCGACGCCAACGCAAGCTAACTCTAATACTGACGTCGATAATGATGACAATGGTATTGACGCACCTAACCCAGAAACAACTGGCGTGAAGAGCGGCAAAATTACCGTGGGTCCGGGGCAGCCTGAGCCAGCGGGTGAAACTGATTTGAGCAGTAGCGGCCAAGGCCCGCACCCCGATACACAAGCCAATATGACCGTAGATTTTGGCTTCTACCCACTGAGCAGTCTAGGTGATCGCGTTTGGCTTGATACCAACGGCAATGGCATTCAAGATGCTGGCGAAACCGGCATTCCTGGCGTCGTAGTAAAATTGTTAGATGGTATGGGCAATCCCGTGCTTGATCGTAATGGTGTGCCGGTAACTACAACCACCGATAGCAACGGTAACTACCTATTTAAAGAGTTGCCAGTGGGTAGCTATCAAGTGAAATTTATGCCGCCTGCAGGCTATGTGATCTCACCTAAAGTTCAGGGCACCGACGATGCTGTGGATAGCGATGCTGATCCCGTTACCATGTTGAGCTCTATTGTTACCTTGGGTCCTGACCAAACGAACCTAACGCTTGATGCTGGTTTATTCTTTACTGCTGGTCTTGGTGATCGTGTCTGGCATGACTTGAATAAGAATGGTATTCAAGATGCAGGCGAGCCAGGTGTACCAAACGTTACTGTTAACCTGCGCGATGCGCTTACTGATGCAATCGTGGCTACTACCACCACGGATGCTAGCGGTAACTACAATTTCGCGATGCTAACGCCAGGCCGTGCTTATATTGTCGAGTTCACCAATTTACCTGCAACCTATCAGTTCACGACTAAAGGTCCGGGCGCGTCCACTAGTGATGTTGCCGATAGTGATGCCAATGTGACGACTGGTCGTACTGATCCAATCACACTGGTGAGTGGTCAAAATGATCCAAATTGGGATGCGGGTATTTATGGGCAAATTGATTTGGCATTGAGCAAATCAGTCGCCCCCGTCGCCCCTGCAACGGGTAGCCCGTACAACACTGGTGACACTGTTGAATATACCTTGGTGGTTGTTAATAATGGCCCTGCAACAGCGCTTGCAGGCTATACCGTGAAAGATGCTGTTCCGGTTGGTGTATCCAGCTTAGTGGTTACTTCCAGCACAGGGTTTAGCGGCTGCGTCTTTTCGGGACAATCACTTAACTGTACCGGTACTGCAGACTTGCCAGCCGGTAACGCCAACGCACTTACAATTAAGTACAAGGGTGTTATTACGGCAACTACTGGTAGCTTGAAGAACGTTGCTTACGTGGATAAATCACCGACTGATTCGTCAGTTGAAAGCAACCCATTAGGCACCCCACCAACGTCTGCTACAAATACCGCAACATCACCAACTAATAATGACGCTGAAGCCACCATTGTGGTGAACGCGGCGACCTATAGTTTGGGCAACCGTGTTTGGATTGACACCAATAACGATGGTATTCAAAACAATGGCGAAGTAGGTCGCGATGGTGTGACTATTGAGTTGCTTAACCCAACTACGGGTAGTGTGATTGCTACTACGGTAACAGCGTCAGGTGGTTTCTATCGCTTCGATAATCTACCTGCTGGTGATTATATTGTGCAGGTTGCTGCAGTTAACTTCGCAATAACTGGTGCGCTACCAAGCTTTAAGTCAAGCACCGGTGCGGGTCAAGAAAGTAATCCGAATAGCGACGGTGACCGTAACGATAATGGTCTTGATGCGCCGGTTTCTGGCGCAATTCGTTCTGGTGTAGTTACCTTAGGACCAACAACGAATGAGCCAGTTGGTGAAACTGATGTTGTCAGCCCAGCAGTAGCGGGTGAAGCACCAGATAATCGTAGCAATTTAACGGTTGATTTCGGTTTCGTACCAAACTACAACTTAGGTAATCGTGTTTGGAGTGATACCAACGGCAATGGTCTGCGTGAAGCAGGCGAGCCTGGAATTGCTGGCGCGACGGTGAAGTTATTGGATACTGCTGGTAACCTCATTGCCACAACAGCAACCGACAGTAATGGTTACTATCGTTTCGATAACTTACCTGCTGGTAACTATGTGGTTGAAGTGACTACACCAGCGGGTACCACACCAACCTTGGTGCCATCAACTGGCGCTACACCAAATAATGATGTTGATAACGACAACAACGGTGCGAATCCAGTTGCCGGTGGTGTTCGCAGCGGAACCGTTACTTTAGGTTCGCTGGGTAGCGAGCCAACGTCTGAGGCCGACTTATCACCTAGCGGCCAAGGTGGTGCAGATAACAACGCAAATATGACGGTAGACTTCGGCTTTACGCCATCGTCAAATTACAGCGTTGGTAACCGCGTATGGTTAGATACCAATGGCAACGGTGTGCGCGATGGTGTGGAGCCTGGTATTGGTGGCTTGACTGTGCGCCTGCTAGATGGCAACGGTGCGGCAGTGATCGCCACCACCACCACAGATGGCAACGGTTACTATCGCTTTGATAACTTACCGGCAGGCAGCTATCAAGTGGAAGTGGTAATGCCAGCTGGCTACACGCCAACTATCGTTCCGGCGACTGGTGCTAATCCTAACAATGATGTGGATAACGACAATAATGGCGTAACAGCGGTTAATGGTGCACTACGTGCGAACGCCGTTACAGTTGGACCAGGCGCTTCAGAGCCAACCGGCGAAACTGATCTAAGCAGTTCTGGTCAAGGTGGTACAGATGCCAATGGCAATATGACGGTTGACTTTGGCTTGCGCACAACGCTAACCGCATCGTTGGGTGATTTTGTTTGGAGCGACACCAATAAAGACGGTATTCAAGATGCGGGCGAGCCTGGCTTGGCTGGTGTGACCGTGTATCTGTTCCAAAACGGCGTCATCATCTCAACCACTACCACCGATGCGAACGGTAAGTATGCGTTCACTAACTTAACGCCCGGTGTTGAATATGTTGTCGGTGCCGATAAGTTACCGGGCTATAGCTACTCGCCGCAGGGTGTGGGGTCAAATCGAGCAACTGATAGCAACGCAAACGTAACCACTGGTCGTTCAAACTCAGTAGTGTTAGCGCCCGGTGAGAATAATCCAACGATTGACTTCGGTATGTTCCCACCAGCCGCTGGTCAACCGATCCAACTCGTCAAAACCCTCTACGAAGGTTTAAGCAATGGCGCAGGTTGCCCAACTGCAAAAACCAAACTTATCGTAGTGGATAAGACTGGTACCGGTATCGATGTGACCTACTGCTTCAAGGTTACTAATCCAGGTCCTGCACATATGACCAACCTGAAAATTACTGATACTAAACTTGATCTAGGCACCAATGCCCAAGTACTGAGCATTGGCACCCTAACGCAGGTACCTGGCAGCGGCGTACTACCGTTAGCACCCGGTGCGTCGGTCACGTTCTTCAGAACAACGAAGATTATTGGCAGCCTAACTAATGTGGCTACGGTTGAAGGTACACCAGCCAATGCTGCGGGCACACCAAATGGTTCACCGCCTTCCACCGCAAGCTCAGGCTCAGCAATTTTGGCTTCGATTATTGATCCACCGTCAGTACGTAAGATCGGTACGCTAGTAGGCGCTAACTTAGTTGAATGGAGAATGGTTTGGATTAACTCATCAACTGAATTCGCGGCAAACGTGACGATTGTCGATCCAATCCCTGTTGATAATGGTTTTGCAGGTACATTAACCTGTACTGCCAAAGGCACATCGATCACCAAGTCATGCGACTTTATCGCGCCAACGGCAGCCAATCCACGCGGTTCTGTAGTCTGGAGTGGCTCAGTAGGTATCGATAATGGCCGCCCAACTGAAGCCACGGCGCTAAACCCAGTTATTATCAGCTTCCGTGCCACGGTAACGCCTGGTGTTGCCTCCGTAACTAATCAGGCGACATCGTCTTGGGATTATGATGGTGATGGCATTCCAGAGCTAACTAATGTGCTATCGGATGACCCAGCGTCTGGTGGTACTTCTGATCCAACGCGTTTGCAGTTGATCGCCACAACGCAAGAAGTGCCAACGTTATCTGAGTGGGCGCTGATGTTGTTGATTATGCTGATGGGCGTCTTCGGTTACCGTGAGTTGAAGCGCGGCCGCCGATTAGGGCAAAGTTAGGAGCATAGTGCTGGCGCAGTAAGGATAATGAACTGAGCCAGCGTAATACCGCAAGTTGCAAAATAAGAAAGGCGCCTGATGAGGGCGCTTTTCTTTTTGTGGTTAGCAGTTAAGCCGCTAAGTTCGGTGCTATTTTTAAACTTTTAATTCTCGCCTTGCAATTTAGGTACTAGCCAGCGTAATCTGGTAACGTGGATAAGAGTGATGATTGGAGCAGGAAAAATCCCTTTTGCTTTGCCCGTATCCATAACTATCGCTTAATTGCGTAAAATAAAGTTCAGCCGCATCTTCGGCGGCTGAGTTGATAGGCAATAAACCCAAACAACTTATTTTTATAATACTTACCATCTCGCCACATGACGCGTTTTTTAGTTGTATTTTTTGCTTTGCTCATCAGCCTATTCGCGCTGCAGCTAACCCCAATAGGGCAGGCGGTGGTTGTGCCTTGGACAAATACCGTAGCGAGCGTGAGTGCCGCCATTGCCACCCTCCTTGATCCATCGGTGATCGCGAATGGTGCGGTGTTGTCCGATCGGCGCACTGGATTTGGTGTGGTGATTATGGCGGGCTGCAACGGCGTTGAAGCGATGATCGTCCTATTTGCAGCAATGATGGCGTTTCCCGCCACATTAATGCAGCGACTGCTGGGTTTGTTGGCCGGTTTTGTGGCGGTCCAATCCTTAAATTTGGTACGTATTCTGAGCTTATTTTATTTAGGGCAATGGTCGAAACCAGTCTTTGATTGGGCGCACCTTTATGGATGGCAGGTTTTGATTATGCTTGATGTGTTGATCGTCTGGCTGTTGTGGGTGCGCCTGCTATCGCGTGCGCCAGCTACAAAAAACGCGACGGCAGCAGAGGCCAACTCAGACGCGAACTCAGACGCAAACGCAGCAGCGCACACTTAAGGTTCTATGCAATCGTCTGCTGCTGAAATTTTCCGTTTTTTCTCGCGTGCTATGGTCTGGCTGCTGGTGGGTTTTGCATGCTGGTATTTTGCGTGGCAAGCGCTGATCACTCCCCCGGTTTGGGTATCAAAGCTTGTATTAAACCAATTTTCGGCGTTTACGGTAACGCAAATGCGTATTGACGCCGCTGCGCGACACCTGCAAGTCAGTGTCGATGGTTATGTGAGTTCGCCAGAACAGCAATTGGGAGTATCGCCCAAGCAATTTGACCCTAATTGGCGACGTGACACCAGCATTGCCACGGCAGCAAAAAATCTTACGGTAGAAATCAGTCCACTACATTATGCAATTGGTCTTCCGCTTTTTTTCGCACTAGTTTTTGCAGCGCGTGAGCGCAAAATGATTCCAAAATTGCTGTTAGGATCAGTTGTTATCTTGCTAGCGCAAAGCGTCAGCGTGACGTTCGATGTATTGCAGCAATTAGTGCTCAACCCCGCAACGGCAATGTTCTTTAGCCACTCCTTTAGTGCGTTTGACCGCAATATAGTCGCGCTAGGCTATCAACTCGGCTCATTGATTTTGCCCACGGTGATACCGGTGGTGCTCTGGGTGGCAATGCATAAAAAAATGCTGCTAGGCTTAATGGCGGCTGGGGCAATTGACGACGAAGATGGCGGCAAGCCGGTAAAAAATTAGCCGCTAATTTTTTAGTCTGCTAAGCCTGAAAAAAACACCACGTAGCCAACCAATAATGCCAACAGTGCGCCAACGATGATACCGCCAAATATAACCAGCGCTACGCGGTTATCGCTTGCAGCATCACTTTGGCTAATCGATTGAGACGGTTGATGTCGCAAAGGCGCTTGGCGGCGGCGTTCGCGCACACATACTGCAAATACCGCTGCCATAGCCCCTATAAAGGCAAGAAAGGCGGCTATAAGCCAAAAATTTGCTACTGTGGAGCTCATTGGCTTACTTGCTCGATGGTGATGGTTTTGCGGGGGCTGTTGCTAGCGGCTCTAGGCTATCGACTAAGGCTTCGCGCAGTGCCGATGGCACAGCACCATCGTGTACCTGATTGAGGCGGCGTTGCAGGTAGGCATCGCGCAAAAACGCATATTTATCGGTAGATGCTGCGTCTAGGGCATCGCCCGCTGACAGTAATGAAGCCCGTACCGTTAGTAGCTCTAACGCAGTTGCGCTGTAGCGGGTGAGCTTGTGGTCAACATAATTTGAGTAGCCAGTTGCCCGATCAATGGTAAATCTACCAGCCGTATCGCGCACGGTGCTTGGCCCTGAAAAGGGCAATATCAAATAAGGTCCGGAACCTACACCCCATTTGCCCAAGGTTTGTCCAAAATCCTCGTTATGCTTCGTTAATCCCATTGGGGTTGCGACGTCCCAGAGCCCTAAAATGCCAAGGGTAGAATTAACTAATAATCGCCCCACGTCGCTTAATGCATCACCCGGTTTGCCCTGCAATAAATTGTTTACGGCGGTTCCAGCATCGCCAATATTGCTAAAGGCATTCGCTACCCCAGCACGCGCCGCCGAAGGCGTAACGGCAACATAGCCTTTGGCGATTGGTTTTAATACCGCGCCGTCTACCGTATCGTTGATGCTGAACACGGTGCGGTTAAAGCCTTCTAAAGGGTCTGCCGGAATGCCGCTACCTGTCGACGCGCAGCCCCCTAAAATACTAAATGCGCAAAGGCTAATAGTGAGAGAGGAAAAGAATTTGGAAAGTTTGTTCATTACAACCCTTTGAAATGATTGAAGTGATTGAAGCGTTTCTAGCATTTACAGTAGCTAGGCAGTCATCGTGAAGCGCATCGATAAATCTAGCGCCTCAATATCTTTTGTTAGTGCACCAATTGAAATTCGGTCTACACCCGTCGCTGCGATGTCGGCCACGGTAAGTAAGGTAACGCCGCCCGACGCTTCTAATTGCGCACGACCAGCGTTGATGGCTACGGCTTCACGCAGTTGCGTTAATTTCATATTATCCAGCAAAATAAGTTTTACGCCGCAGGCCAGCGCTTCTTCGAGTTGCAGAAAATTCTCTACCTCCACCATCAGCATCGTTGTTTTAGCACTAGCCATAATCGACTGCGCAGCAGCCACTGCCAAGGTAATACTACCAGCCGCTGCAATATGGTTTTCCTTAATTAAAATACCATCATAAAGCCCTACTCGGTGATTCACACCGCCACCGCAAGTTACGGCGTATTTAAGAGCCAAACGCAAGCCCGGAAGAGTTTTTCGGGTATCTAAAATTTTTGCCTTGGTGCCGGCAACAGCCGCAACATAGCGCTGCGTTTTTGTAGCAACAGCAGAAAGAAGCTGCACAAAATTAAGCGCAGAACGCTCTGCCGTGAGCATGGCGCGAGCATCACCGTCAATTTCGCACAATAGATCATTGGCAGCAATAGCATCACCGTCATTGGCGTACCATGTAATTTTTACCGTGGGATCTAAACGCGTAAATACCGCATTAAACCAACCAACCCCGGCTAACACAGCAGTCTCACGCGTAATGACGCGGGCATGGCCACGTTTACCGGCGGGGATTAGGCTTGCGGTTAGGTCACCCAACCCCGCACCCAACCCCGCACCTACGCCTACATCCTCTGCCAGTGCGCGGGTAACATCGGTGGCAATGACGGCATCTAAAAAATCGGTTTTATAAGTTTGCATGGACTGATGATAATGGAAAATAGCGTGAAGTGAGGGTTAAGTATCCCAATTAGCCTAACTACTATTGGCGTCCGCCAGCATCTTGACAATTGCAGAATCTGCCCAATTTATGATTGTAATACGGCAATAAGTGCCAAAGCTGAAGTTAGGCTTAAGGGCTTATGCTCGGTTGCACTCAAAATCAAGAAAAGGAATTCCCTATGAGAATCGATAAACTCACCACAAAATTTCAACAAGCCTTAGCCGATGCCCAAAGCACCGCATTAGCGCGTGATGCTGGCTCTATTGACCCCGTACACCTATTGCAAAGCCTAATGGCGCAAGAAGATGGCGGTACGGCGGCAATTTTGGCTAAAGCAGGGGTTGCGGTAACTAAGCTTAAAACCGCGCTTGAAAATGCTATCGCTAACCTGCCAAAGGTCGAAGGTTTAAACGGCGAAATTGCCGTCGGCCGTGAACTTTCGAACTTGCTAAATCTTACCGATAAACAAGCGAGCCAGCGCGGCGATCAGTTTATCGCGAGCGAGCTATTTTTGCTGGTATTGGCGGCAGATAAGGGCAGCACTGGACGTATATTGCGTGATTGCGGTGGTACAACTGCGGCGATTACCGCTGCCGTAGAGAGTGTTCGCGGCGATAGTGGCGCTGATAGTGCGGAATCAGAAGGGCAGCGCAAATCGCTGGATAAATATACGATTGACCTCACCGAACGCGCGCGCTCTGGCAAACTTGATCCGGTGATTGGCCGTGACGATGAAATACGTCGCACCATTCAAGTATTGCAACGGCGTACCAAAAATAATCCCGTACTTATCGGTGAACCCGGTGTGGGCAAGACCGCCATTGTTGAAGGCTTGGCGCAACGTATCGTTAATGGCGAAGTACCAGAAAGCTTGAAAGGTAAGCGTGTGTTATCGCTTGATTTTGCCGCCATGTTGGCGGGAGCCAAATATCGCGGTGAGTTTGAAGAGCGGTTAAAAGCCGTGCTAAAAGATCTTGCCAAAGATGAAGGCCAAACCATCGTATTCATTGATGAGTTGCACACCATGGTAGGTGCTGGCAAAGCCGAAGGTGCGATGGATGCGGGCAATATGCTCAAGCCCGCACTGGCGCGCGGTGAGCTACATTGTGTGGGTGCGACAACGCTCGATGAATATCGTAAATACGTAGAAAAAGATGCTGCCCTTGAGCGGCGCTTTCAAAAAGTATTGGTCGATCAACCCAGCGTTGAAGCCACCATCGCCATCCTGCGCGGATTGCAGGAGAAGTATGAATTGCATCATGGTGTTGATATTACCGACCCTGCTCTGGTTGCGGCGGCGGAGCTATCGCATCGCTATATTTCTGACCGTTTTCTACCGGATAAAGCCATTGATTTAATCGATGAAGCCGCCGCAAAAGTTAAAATGGAAATTGATTCCAAACCAGAAGTGCTCGATAAGCTGGAGCGCCGTTTAATTCAATTAAAAATTGAGCGCGAAGCGGTTAAAAAAGATAAAGATGAATCAAGCGCCAAACGCCGAGCGCTGATTGAAGATGAAATTCGTCGTTTGGAAAAAGAGTTTTCTGATCTAGAAGAAATTTGGAAAGCCGAAAAAGCGCAGGTGCAAAGCGTTGCGCATGTGAAAACAGAAATTGACGCGGTGAAGCTGGAAATGGCGGAATTCTTACGCACGGGGCAGCTCGATAAATTAGCTGAACTGCAATACGCCAAACTCCCAGAATTAGAAGCGCAGCTAAAAGCGGCCGAACTCGCCAATGCTGCCGATAGTGCCAAACCACGCCTACTGCGCACCCGCGTAGGAGCTGAGGAAATCGCCGAAGTTGTATCGCGTTCCACCGGCATTCCTGTAGCTAAAATGATGCAGGGTGATCGTGAAAAATTAGTGCAAATGGAAGCGCGTTTGCACAAGCGCATCATCGGTCAAGATGAGGCGGTACGCTTGGTGTCGGACGCGATTCGGCGTTCTCGTGCAGGACTTTCTGATCCCGGTCGTCCCACCGGCTCCTTCCTGTTTTTAGGCCCAACCGGTGTGGGTAAAACCGAGCTATGCAAAGCGCTCGCTGAATTTTTGTTTGATTCGCAAGAACAACTCATCCGCATTGACATGAGTGAGTTCATGGAGAAACATTCCGTCGCTCGCCTAATCGGTGCCCCGCCAGGCTATGTAGGTTACGAGGAGGGCGGTTATCTGACCGAAGCCGTACGTCGTAAGCCCTACAGTGTAGTGTTAATGGATGAGATCGAAAAAGCGCATCCAGACGTGTTTAATGTGCTGTTGCAAGTGCTTGATGATGGCCGTTTAACGGACGGGCAAGGCCGCACAGTAGATTTTAAAAACACCATCATCGTGATGACGTCAAACTTAGGTTCCAAGCAAATTCAGGCTATGTCGGGCAATGAATATGGTGTAGTAAAACTAGCCGTGATGGCTGAAGTTAAAGCGACCTTCCGCCCAGAATTTATTAATCGCATCGATGAAGTAGTGGTGTTCCACGCTTTAGGCGAAGCGCAAATCTCGGCGATTGCAAAAATTCAATTGCAGGCGTTAATTGCACGACTAGCGAAAATGGATATCACCCTAAATGTCAGTGATAGAGCACTAAATGAGTTAGCGCAAAGCGGCTTTGAAGCCGATTATGGTGCCCGTCCACTAAAACGTGCCATCCAAAGTCAAATAGAAAACCCGCTTGCCCGCAGTTTATTAGAAGGCAAGTTTGGCCCGAAAGATGTGGTGAATGTGGAAGCGGTGAATGGGATAATTACGTTTACGAAAGCGTAGCTTTTGTAACTATATCGCTGTAATAGGATCGCACAGCCCGCCTGTACGTTCTCTATTTTGGCTTCACGCTCCGTCGTTTTTGCAAAATCTGCCTATATGGTGCTGTCTTGTAAATCAAGGCAGCACAATATAGGCAATTCGCCATCAAATGCCCTAAAAACCCCCTTAACTGTGCTAAATCGTTGTAAAATAGAGAGTTTTCAAATTCTCGTCTGCGGCTTGACCGCGCAAAATTACTTTCATGTCGTCGCCTTCTCTACAAAATATCGTTAAAACTGCCTCCCAGTCTGCACCTAAGTCAGCTTCCCTACAACGCTTGCAAGCGGTAAAGGGTATGCATGATTTGTTGCCGCAGCACAGCGCGCTCTGGCAGTTTTTTGAAGATACGACGCGGCGCGTGTTTGAGGCGCATGGCTATCAGCTCATGCGCACACCCATTGTGGAACCGACGCCGTTATTTGCGCGTTCCATCGGTGAAGTGACGGATATTGTTGAAAAAGAAATGTATTCCTTTCTCGATAGTATGAACGGTGATGCGCTGACGCTACGCCCTGAAGCTACTGCAGGCTTGGTGCGTGCGGCAGTTGAGCATAGCTTGCTGCGCGAAGGACCAAAACGTATCTGGACCTTTGGGCCGATGTTTCGCCATGAACGTCCGCAAAAAGGGCGACTCCGGCAGTTTCACCAGTTTGACGTTGAGGCGATGGGCTATGCAGGGCCGGATGTAGACGCTGAACAAATTGTGATGTTGGCACGGCTCTGGCGAGAGTTGGGATTAGACCATGTGCGGCTTGAAATCAACTCCATCGGTGATGTGCCAGCGCGTCAGGCGCATCGGGCAGCGTTGGTTGCGTATTTTGAAGCCAATGAAGACAAGTTAGATGAGGATGCTAAACGTCGCTTACACACTAATCCTTTGCGTACCTTGGATACAAAAAATCCGGCCATGCAAAGTTTGGTGGATGCCGCACCGAAGTTGGCCGATTATTTAGATGAGGCCGCCAAAGTGCATTTTTTAGGCGTTACGAGTCGCTTAGAAGCAGCGGGGGTGGCTTACACCGTGAATCCACGCTTGGTACGCGGCTTTGATTATTACAACCGCACTGTCTTTGAATTTATTGGCAAAGGCGCAGATTGGGAACTTACTATCGGCGGCGGCGGTCGATACGATGGCTTGTGTGAGCAATTGGGCGGTAAGCCAGCGCCAAGTTGTGGTTTTGGCATCGGTGCCGAACGGGTGATGCTTATGTTAGAAGCTAATCCGCCCGCTGCATTACCTGCCGCAATTGATGCCTATTTTATTTATGGTGAGGGCTTGAGTGCAGCCGCATTTGCGCAAGCCGAAGCGTTGCGAAACGCTGGGTTGCGCGTAGTACTGCACGCCAATGCAGATGGTACGGATGCGAGCTTTAAATCGCAAATGAAGAAGGCGGATGCAAGTGGCGCACGCTTTGCTATTATTCGCGGCACAGATGAAGTAGCAGCGGATGTTTTTGCTGTCAAGAATTTGCAGGACGGTTCGCAGCAATCATTAACCATTGATGCCTTGGTAGCGCATGTATTGGCGGCGCGAAACCCTTGATGAATTAGGTATTTTTCAGTATTTGCAACAACACCAATTAGTAAATTATTTTTAGGAAAAACGCTATGGCCGCATATGATTTAGAAGAACAAGAACGTATTGACGCACTCAAAGACTGGTGGAACAAGTGGGGCACATTTGTTTATGGCGCGGTGATTATTACCTTGGCCGCCGTGTTAGGTTCAGTCGCGTGGAAAGCGTGGCAGCGCAATCAAGCCGACAAAGCGGAAATTGAATTTAAAGCGGTGAAGACAGCAGTCACTGAAGCTAGCACGAGCAAAGACCCTAAAAAACTCACCGCTGCTGCCGATGCGCTGGCGGCAAACTTGCCGAGCACGTTTTATGCCACGGAAGCGCAATTGCTTGCGGCAAAGGCAACATTCGACGCTGGCGATTACACGACGGCCACTAAGCATTTGCAATGGGTTGTGGATAATGGTCGTGATACGCATCGCAGTATTGCCCGGCTGCGTTTGGCAACAGTAATGTTTGAAAACCAAAAATCCGATGACGCTTTAAAGGTGCTAGATACTATTAAAGACGACGCTTTTGTACCGCTTGCGGCCGATTTAAAGGGCGATGTGTTACAGGCCTTAGGTCGTACTGACGAAGCCCGCACTGCTTATCAGTTGGCGATTGAAAAATCGGATTCGCGTAGCGCTATCAAAGCATTTACGCAATCAAAGCTTGACGCCATCGGCGTTGGTGCTGCTGGAGTGCAAGTGGTTGCTGGGGCAGGTAAGGACGCCACTAAGGACGCCGCAAAAGATGCAAAAACAGGAGCCGCTAAGTGAACGCAGAAGTAAACGCAGTATTGCCTGCTCAGTTGCCTAATAAGGCTAGCTATAAAATCACCAACGTCGCACTGGCAGCGCTCGTCGTTTGCAGCTTAGCGTCGTGCACTGTCATTAAGAATACGGTTCCTACACTTGGCGATAAATGGCGTGGTTCGGGTGCACCTATTCCTGCGGGCACTGCGGCCAATTCGGTGGCGGTGCAGTGGCAATCTGCAGTGGGTCGCGCCAAAGGTAATGGCTTTATGCCCGCTTTTGGTGAAAAACAAATTTATGTTACTGGTGCTACGGGTGGCATCGCCGCATTAGCAGAAGAAAATGGTCGCCCAGTTTCAAAAGTGGAATTACCCAAAGCAATTTCTGGTGGCGTTGGCGTGGGTGAAAACCTAATTGCCGTCGGTACGGATAAAGGCGAAATATTTGCTTTTGATTTAGCCGGTCGCCAGCTTTGGCGAAGCGATGTTGCTGGTGAAATTTTAGCCCCCCCTGTGGTTACCAGCAATGCCGTACTGGTACGCGCTGCAGATGGCCGTATCCTTAGTTTAAATCGCGGTGATGGCAAGCGCATCTGGGTGTACCAACGCGCTACACCAGCGCTCACCCTGCGCACCAATGCTGGCGTTATCGTTAGCCGCAGCACGGTTTACGCGGGTTATGCGGGTGGTCGCGTTGTGGCTATCGAGCTTGATAGTGGCAAACCGGTTTGGGAAGCAACCATTTCTGTTCCCCGTGGCGCTACAGAACTTGAACGTATTTCGGACGTTGCAGCATTACCGGTATTGGACGACAATCGTATTTGTGTTGGCGTGTTTCAAGGCCGTACAGGTTGTTTAGAAACATTGAATGGCAATGTCCTTTGGGCGCGTGATTTATCGAGTGCTGCAGGCGTGGTAGTAGATGCTAAAAACCTTTATGTAGTTGACGTGCAGGGCAATATCCATGCACTCGATAAGCTCACCGGCGCATCAGTGTGGAAGCAAGAAAAGCTGATCAAACGGGTGCCACGCATTCCGGTTTTGCTTGGCGGCAAATTATTGGTTGCCGATGATTTTGGTGCGGTACATGCGCTCAGTGTGGTCAATGGCGATTTACTCAGTAGTGTTACGACCGATGGTACAGCCATTACCGCATTCAGTGCTCAAGCTACCCGCGCCATCGCGCAAACCGAAAAAGGCGGGGTGTTTGCTCTGACAGTCTCGAAGTAGATACTGAGAGTAATCCCTAACGCAATACGTAATTAGTATAAGCAATATCCGCAATTTTATTCTCGCAGCACCGCATAACGTTAAAGCAAGAAAAGCACAAAAATTATGAAACCTACCATCGTGCTTGTTGGCCGACCAAACGTCGGTAAATCACTTTTATTTAATCGACTCACTAAGTCGCGCGACGCTATTGTCCACGACCAGCCTGGACTAACCCGCGACCGTCATTACGGTCATGGCGTCGGTGCGTCCAAGCCCTATTTAATTGTGGATACCGGTGGCTTTGAGCCCGTAGTTACAGATGGTATTTTGCATGAAATGGCAAAGCAAACCCTGCAAGCCGTTGATGAAGCAGATGCGATTATTTTTGTTACCGATGGCCGCCAAGGTCTCACGGCGCAAGATAATATTATTGCTGAACGCTTGCGTAAACAATGCGTGAATCGCGGTGCGCCGATTATTGTTGCGGTAAATAAAACCGAAGGCATGAACGACGATGTGGCCGTGGCGGAGTTTCATGAACTAGCGCTTGGTGATCCCCACGCAATTTCTGCTGCACACGGTGAAGGCGTAAAAAGCTTAATCGAGTTTGTGCTTGAAAGCTTTCCCGAAGAAGAAGAAGTTGAAGAAGACGATCACCCCAAGATTGCGATTGTCGGTCGCCCCAATGTGGGTAAATCAACGCTCGCAAATCGCATGTTGGGTGAAGAGCGTGTTATTGCATTTGATGAGCCCGGCACCACGCGTGATTCTATTTATATTCCGCTGCAGCGCGGCGACAAGAAATACACCATTATCGATACGGCGGGTATAAGACGTCGCGGTAAAGTATTTGAAGCTGTAGAAAAATTCTCTGTAATCAAAACTTTACAAGCCGTTGAAGACGCTAATGTCGTGCTGCTGTTGCTAGACGCTAGACAAGAAATTTCTGACCAAGATGCCCATATTGCGGGCTTTGTGCTTGAGTCGGGTCGCGCCGTAGTGGTGGCAATTAATAAGTGGGATAATCTTGATGAATACACCCGCGAGCGCACCAAAGCTGAATTTGACCGCAAACTGCATTTTTTAAATTTCGCCAATTTCCACACCATTTCTGCGCTTGATGGTATGGGTGTGGGCAAGCTCTTTGGCTCCATTGATGCCACGTTCCTTGCCGCGATGGCACGTATGCCTACGCCCAAGCTCACCCGCGCCCTGTTAGCGGCCACAGCAGCACATCAGCCGCCAATGAATGGCCTGCATCGTCCTAAACTCCGCTATGCCCACCAAGGGGGCCATAACCCGCCGCTAGTGATTATTCACGGCACCGGTTTGGATAGCTTGCCGAAATCTTATGTGCGCTATTTAGAAAGCTACTTCCAAAAAGCCTTTGACCTCAAAGGCACACCGCTCAGAGTTGAGCTAAAAAATGCCGCGAATCCCTACGGTGATCGTGGTGGAAATGTGCTGACTAAGAGCCAAGAAGATAAGCGCCGTCGCAATAAGCGTTATGGCAAGCGCACTTACGCATAAACGGTAGCTTAATCACTACTCCCGCCGCCACAGCCACCACCGCCACTATCACTGCCGCCGCTATCGCTACTACTGTCACTTGATCCGCTATCACTGCCGGAGTCCAAGCCGGAAGTGCCACCGTCAAAACTGCTGCTCGAAAAATCACCGCCACAGTGAACGGTGTGGCTGCTACCTGCGGCAACACCAGCACGCCTAACGCCATCGCAATTAGCCACATAACGAAACCCGTTCGGAATTTTTAGTTTGGTGTCTAGCGCAAATAATAAAGGGATACGTTCCGGCGCGTGAGGGTTGATATTTTCATCCTTACACGCATAACGCCAAGTGCGGCGAATACCGGTGTTGTTTTGTTTATCGGCACTGAGCACCACAGCAGGGGTGTGATGCAAAAAGCAACCAAACGCCTGATTACAAAACTGTTGATATTCCTTGGTGTACAAAATAAATTCATGCCAAAGGTCATCCGCCACTTGCGAAGGCATAGAGACAAACTGACAGCCGCTTTTAAGATAAGCATAAAAAAATTGTCGCAAACCTTGTGCAACAAGTTGGCATTGTTTTTCCGTCAAGTCGGGATGGTGATTACGTAGCTTAAGAAATAGACCGCGCGGCAGCACATAATGCCGCACGACTGCTTCGCGTTTTGCAGCAACTTGTTTGCGCCACATCACTAGACAGACAATGATGGCAATGGTCGTTAATCCTGCAGCAAATAATGGCATGGCGGGAACCCTTTCTAATTATTATCATGCGATTTGAACCAAATCGTACTACTGTTTCATGACAATTGTCACCTAAAAAACCTGACATCGCCCACTGTTGCGCTTCACTTCGTTATTGCATCATGCATATAAGGAAGAAACAACTACGAGGGAGAAGTAAATATGATGAATACAGATACTGTACTTAAGCCAATATCGCCGATTTTAGCGCAGCTGCAAAATGTGAGTAAAAAATACGGTGCCGTTACTGCATTAAACGGTTTAAATTTGAGCGTTCACGCGGGTGAAGTGCTGGCCTTGTTAGGGCCAAACGGTGCGGGCAAAACAACAGCGGTTTCATTGTGGCTCAATTTATTGCAACCTGATGCAGGGGCGGTGACCTTATTTGATCTGGCCGCCAGTACCCGCGCAGCGCGGCTGCGCGTCGGGGTAATGATGCAGGCGGCGGATTTACCCGACACCTTAAAGGTATGTGAGCTAATCGAGCTTACGCAAAGTTATTACAGCAAACCACGTGATAAAACTGAACTCTACGCCATGAGCGGTATTGCCGAGCTATTGCAGCGCCCCTACGGCAAACTTTCAGGTGGACAACAGCGCCGCGTGCAATTTGCGCTCGCCATTTGTGCGCATGTAGATATTTTATTTTTGGATGAGCCTACAACAGGCTTAGATATTGACGCGCGCGAAGCCATGTGGCGTAGCGTACGCACCTTGGTTGATAGCGGCGTTGCCATCGTGCTCACCACTCACTACTTGGAGGAGGCAGAAGCCCTAGCCAATCGGGTGGTGGTGATTGCGCAAGGGCAGATTGTTGCTGAGGGGAGTGTGGAAGCTATTCGTGGCCGCGTAGCGGTAAAAAGTATCCGCTGCGTTACCAAGACTAGCGCCGAAATCGTGCGCACTTGGACGGACGTAGAAAGTGCTGTACTTAAGGCTGAGATGTTACACATCCAAACGATTCATGCCGAGGCAGTAGTGCGTCAGTTGTTGGAAGCGGACCCTGATTTATCCCAGTTGGAAATCACCCGCGCAGGATTGGCCGAAGCATTTGTACAACTCACAAAGGAACAATAGTCATGACTAAAGCTAGTGAAGCCTTACCGAATGCGTTTTCGATTTATGCCTTGGAAGCGCGCTTCGAATTTATTCGTACCCTGCGCATGCCGTCGTTTGCGATACCTTCGTTGCTCTTCCCAGCGATGTTTTATTTATTGTTCGGTATTCTGATGGCGAGCAAACAAGGAGGCGTTAAAGCCAGTACTTATTTGCTATGTACCTATTTAATATTCGGTGCGATGGGGCCGGGGTTATTTGGTTTTGGCGTTAGTGTTGCGGTAGAGCGTGACAAAGGCTGGCTAAAATGGCGGCGTGCCGTACCTTCTTTAGCCGGCGCATATTTTGTCTCGAAAATGCTCATGGCAATGGGCTTTGCATTCATCATATTCTTGGAGCTGGCACTGATTGCGGCAACCTTGGGCGGTGTCCAACTAACGCTGTTACAGTGGTTTTTGCTATTACTAATTACCCTGTTTGCGGCTCTGCCATTTTGTGCGTTGGGTTTGGTGGTTGGCACCTTGGTGAATAGCCAAGCCGCGCCCGCTATCATCAATTTCATTTATCTGCCGATGGCGTTTTTATCTGGTCTGTGGATTCCGCTAACCGTGTTGCCTAAATACATTGCCGCAGTGGCACCAGTATGGCCCTCTTATCACGCCGCTCAAATTGCGCTTAAGGTAGTAGGTGCTGATTCGGGCGTGCCGCTATGGCAACATCTTGCCTATCTTGCAGGGGTAACAGCACTAATGCTCTACGCAGCAATCGCATTGTGGTCGCGCATGAAGCTAAAATAGTAATTATGGTGCGTCATCAATACCTAATTTAAGAGACCGATTGTGCGCTTCAATATAAATCACGACGAAGAAAGTACCAAACCAAATAGTCGATCGTCGATGCGTCCGCTCATGTACGTCAACTTGATCTATTTAGTGTTTTTGATTTTCCCGTTAGCGCTTGGTAGGAATGTGTCGAGCACAGACATCGCAGTAACGCTTGTGAGTGTGATGATTTATTTGCCACTACATTTTGCCGTGTTCCGTGCTAAGACCCGCACTGCCATGCTCTGCGCGGCAGCGATGGTGTTATTAGCGCTATGCGTTATTCCCTTTAACCCGAGCGGTAACACCTATGTAATTTATGGTGTGATTAGTGCGACTTATCGGGTGCGAACAGCTCGCGCTATCCTATTTTTAGCAATTGCCTTATTGTTAGTTGCTGCTGAGGTGATTTATATTGGCTATCCAATCGAATGGCTTATTTTTACCGTTATATTTAGCGGTGCGCTTGTGGCGCAAGCTATATACGGTCAACGTATTGAGGCAGGCAGACAGCAGTTGCAGCAATCGCAACAAGAAGTGCAACGCCTGGCAAGATTAGCCGAGCGTGAACGTATTAGTCGCGACTTACATGATGTTCTTGGTCATACCATGTCGCTTATTGTGATGAAAAGCGAAT
>JANMDR010000321.1:0-30329 GCA_031376425.1 Betaproteobacteria bacterium | reverse complement strand
TAACGTTGCCGGAACGACCCGATCGCATTGAGCCGCGCGCGAAGAAACGAAGGCCTAAAAAACTACCGCTATTAACTGTGCCGCGTCAGACTGCAAGAAACTTGATTTATGCCCAAAGAAACCTTAACCGAGTGCCATGAGTGACTGACGTGTAAAATTTAAAAGGATGGTGGGGTGTGTCATCTGGACAATTAATATAGATTGGGCAACCAATAATACGCCAAATGAATACACTGCACGGCGGCATCTATGCGCACTTTGCGTTAGACTCAATACCCTATTAAGTAAACCTGAATCAAACTTAAATTTATGACCGATGATATTTTAGAACTGCCCCCGATTTACGAAGATCGTCTATGGCGCGATGACGGCTGGACTGCGCGCGTAATTAAAAATGAAGAGGACGACGGTTGGGCGGTAGAAATGACCAAGGAAGGCGAACCGGCACCCGCCTTGGTAGGGCCGTGGACGATGGGGCGCGATAAAAAAAATCCCAAACCATTGAGTACTGGTGCCTTTCAAACGCTGGTTAAAACCGCCTATGAGGTGCGTCGCCGCGCGGAACAGCACTTAGCCGCCACCTTGCATAAAAAAGTCGTTGTAGCTATTCAGAATCGCGCCTATAGCGTTACCTTAGATATCACGCCGGACGAAGAACATCCATACGCCGTGCTCACCTGCCGCGAAGCGCGTAATCGCGAAGATGCACCGATAGCCGAAGTACGCGTGTCAGCCGCCTTTAAGCTCACAGAAGCAAGTGCCATGAAGTGGATTGAAAACGATTATCGGCAGCCAGATTAAGCATTACTAGCGCTTTTAGCGCTCAAAAATAGGCTGAAGATACCCTTAACACCAGCTTCTTCAGCTTATTTTTCACTATTTCTGGGGAGTCATTCTTATGCTGTCAGCAGCCTTCGGAAACGGTGCCGTTTTCATCGCCAAGGGATAGCTAGAACCATCGCTCCATTGGCACCTTTTAATCTGACCGCTCAGCACAAATTTTTTGCACAAGGCCACACTGGCAGGATCAGAAGCCATGGGGCGCTCACATAAGGATTGATCTTCGCGCCCTAAAAACGGTCTGCAGCCTTGCAGCGCTAATAACTCTAATGGCGTGGATTTTGGGTCGCGTTTAATAGACTCAACCACAAGGCCTTGCAGCGTTAGTAGCTGGAAGTTGTTTTTACTGCCCTCAACAAACTGCGGCCCGGGTAGTATAAATTTAGCGCACTGTGCTTCATATTTATCCAGTGCTGGGGTCATTGCCACTTCACATAATTTGTCGCGGCAGCGGCTAGCGTATTCACCTTTTAAACTCTCGCGTTTATCGGCGCACCACCCGACATTAAACTTAGTGATATCAGCGAATTTTTGTAGGGTCTTTTCACTCTCCGCCATTGAGGTTGCAAACTCTGCCGCCGTCATACATTTCCATCCTTTGCCGTCTTGGTTATCGCAAAAATCGCCGTTCTTACACTTCATAAAGGTCGGGCCAGCCGTATAATTACTGAGACCACCACGGTTTTTACAAAAGCTAGACGCCACTTTATGGCTTTGCGATTCGCAACCACCTAAGCCCACAGTACAACCTACATCCTTCATCAGTCCACCTATTTCTGCCACCAACTTAGCGCCCTCGCCCGCTACTTTGCTCCCTGCTCCCACGACTTTACTGCCAGTTTTATACGCGCCCTTCGCACCCGCGCTAAAAATTTTTCCCGCCTCCGCCAACGTGCCGCCGCACTGCTTTGCGCTACTGACAAGCTCGGCTATTTTTTCTACCCCAAGGCCGCTATTGGCCGCCGCACAGGCGCACGGCAACAGGCTTAGTAACGGCACTTCACTGGCTAACTGGGCATTTACTTCATCGGCTGCCGGGCCTTCAAGCTTATTGCAATTCATTTGCAAGGTATTGCAGATTGGCTTTAACACGGGTGCCAGTTGCTTTAGCGCCGCTTTTCCTGGGTTCACTTTAGCCACACATTGCTCGTAACTATTAAACCCCAAACCTACTTTATTGAGCGCACCTGACGCATTTGCGGCATCTAGTGAGCCGCTAAGTGCTACGTAAGGCACCAAAGTTGGCGGCACCAGATTTTGCACACATGTTGGATGCTGGATTACAAAGTTTGCTGCCTTCTCCATATCTTTTGGATTAGCGCTATCAAGCACTACGTTTAAGCAATCATCAAGCCCCGCCCAAGCCGGTTGCGTGGCAGCCGCTAATACCAAAAAACCGCTGATCAAAATTGCAGCAAAATTAACGCTCTTGGTCATTTTCATTTGGTGCCTTCGCGTGTTAAAAGATGACGCACTGATAGTAGCACGGGCATTTTTGCATTTGTTCACATCTCGACCATGAACGAAAGTGAATAAAACGCCTAGATAGCCAAAGCGCCTATACTATGAACAGAATGACCAGATTGCTTTTGACGTTGCCCGTTAATCGTAGATGTTGAGCGCAAGCGAACAACCAAACGGCTTTGACCATGCCATATCAGTACCTGTAACCAAAGAAATTATTTATCACTCAAAACCAAAATGCAATTTACTCGCGCGCTCACCTTACGTCAGTTACTCACCCTGCCCTACGTGTTTCTGGTGCTGCTGGCGACGCTTACTATAGGTTACCTTTCATATCGCACCGGCCACGAGGCGGTGGATACGCTTTCCGACTATCTGCTGAAAGAAACCGTAGGCCGAATCTCGCAAGCTGTTGAACGCCACGTAGCCGGCTCAGGTGCGGTATTAGAGACTGCATTTCCATCCGGCATGAGTGCGCCTGTATCGATTCAGTCTGATATTGAAAATTTACGCACGCGCTTTTGGCTGGCCACATCCGTACACCTCGATCCCAATAATTACGCCTATTACGGCGATAAAAACGGGCATTTCTTTGGTCTGTGGCGCTTCTCTCAAAACGAGGCTGAATTACGTCTGCAGACTGAAGCTGGCCAACCGAGAAATATTTTTCAATTCAACGGCATTAAAGGCGCACCTTCACAACCAAAATCAGAAACTACGGTATATGATGCCCGCAAACGCCCGTGGTTTCAGGCTGGCCAGGGAACGAGCACGCAAACATGGACCTCAATTTATGTAGATTACAAAACCCTTGAGCTAGTCGGTACCCGTGCACGGCGGGTGAACAACGCTGCTGGAGAATTTGCGGGTGTTGTGGCAACTGATCTTTCACTTAAACATTTAAGCACTTTCTTACGGCAATTAAAGTTAAGCCCCAACGGTTTTGCAATCATTATTGAACCTGATGGAAATTTGATTGCTGCTTCGCGCGGCCCACATTTAACCAAAGGCGTTGGCGAAAACAACCGCCGCCTCAATGCCGCATCAAGCGATGACCCATTGATTGTTGCTACCTATAGCGCGGTGCAAACGCTGATGAGTAAACGCAACGCCGCTATTAACCCACAAACAGCCGTATTTTCAGGCCCAGACGGTGGCGATGTGCAGGTAGGTTATGCGCGGGTGCAAGACAATGCAGGGCTGGATTGGGTCATTGCGGTGGCCGTACCACGTGAAGATTTTTTATCAGGCATTACCGCCAACGTCAAGCGCACCATATGGTTAGCACTACTGGTTTGCTTACTCATTATTGCGACTGGTTATGTGGTTTTAGCTACCGTTACCCGTGACTTACGCAAGCTCACCCAGTTAACGCGTGATGTGGGCGACGGTACGCTAGAAAGCCCAGTGAATATGGCGCGTGATGATGAGTTAGGTGATCTCGCCAAGAGTTTTGCGCAAATGCAAAAACGACTCATGACAGATCGCCTGACAGGCTTAGGCAACCGCGAGGCACTGATGCGACGGATTGAAGATACCATCATCCTCCGCCGCCGTAACGCTGACCCACGTCTATTCGGGGTGCTTTTTATAGATTTAAATCGGTTTAAAGCGATTAATGATAATTACGGACACGACGCGGGCGATCAAGCGCTGCACATGATTAGTGAACGTATGCGTGCGACAGTGCGTGCGACTGATTTTGTTGCACGCTATGCAGGCGACGAATTTATTGTCATGCTCGATCAAATCGAAAACAAGCAAACTGCCGAAAAAATTAGCGCAAAACTGCAAGAGAAACTGGCAGAGCCTATTACCGTAAACCTTAAAGACCGAAGCACAACCGTGGTCACTGGTGCGGCCATTGGCATCGCTTGCTACCCATTGGACGGTCAGGATGTGAGCTCTCTCATCAAATTTGCCGATGCAGATATGTATCGCAATAAAAAGCGTGATAATTCTGGCTAACAATTTTTTGAATACAAACCACAAAACAAAAAAGCCAACTTAAGTAAGTTGGCTTTTTTCATTGAAGCTAAAAATTAGGTTTTGGTCGGGGTGAGAAGATTCGAACTTCCGGCCCCTTGCACCCCATGCAAGTGCGCTACCAGGCTGCGCTACACCCCGACTAAAACCAGATTATAGCCGATGTTTAAGACAAAAAATGATTTCACCACGACGCGGGTGTGAATAAATAGCCATGCGGCCTAACGGTTTTTATATGGCTTGATGGCCCTAAGTCATCATTGAGCTTACGCCGCAGGCGCGACACCCGCGAATCTATAGAACGATCAACCCCATCGTATTCTAAGCCGCGTAATGCCTTCAAAATTTCTTGGCGTGGCAACACTCTGCCCGCGTTGCTCGCGAGTAACCATAGCAGGTCGAATTCCGCCGCCGATATATTCACAATCTCATCCGCTAAATTTACCTGTCGCGCCACATGATCAATGCGCAATCGCCCAAACTCAAGTAATCGAACTTCAGCTCGATTTGCATACATCGCTTTGGCGTTGGTACTAGATACCGCGAAATACTTGCCTTTGGCACCGTCACTCGCAAATTGTGCTGACCGCGTAAAAACCGATTGCCCCGATACTACAAAAAACTGGTCGGACTCAGAATCGTTAGCGCCCGCCCTACGCAGCACCGCTTTAATACGCGCTAGTACGAGGCGTAGCTGCATTGGCTTGACCAGATAATCATCTGCCCCTAATTCAAGCCCCAACACTTGATCAAATTCATCAGCACGCGCCGTCAAAATAATGACAGGCACTTTCAGTTCAAGTGCATGAAGCGCTCGGCATACCTCAAAACCGTCTAATCCCGGCAACTCGATATCGGTAAGCACTAGGTTTGGGTGCCAATCGGCGACGATAGCGACAATCTGTTCGCCATCGTATGCAATCAACACTTCAAAATCACGTTGCCGCAGGTAGTCAGCAAGCGCACTCGAAGCGGTAGTATCGGCGTCAACCAACAAAATACGTTGGCGACGTTCTGGCATCGGATAAAGTGCCGCTTCTTTATCAGGCATTTCACCACTCTCAGGGCCACTAAACATAATTATTCACTCCTGCGGTTTAAAAAACGAGATTAGACTGCAAATTAGGCTGCAATACGGCTACGCGCCAATCCAACAATTGCAAGAACAAGTGAAGCGAATGCCCCACTTATTCTCCGCACACTAACCAAAGCACACCAACCCAGGAGCTAAAACCTAAATTTTCAGATTACTTAAATTTATAGTTCGCACTAAAGGTGTAGTAAATACTTTGGAATTCATTCCAATAAAAACTGACGGGTCTAGCCAATGGGTTTAGCGGTGGCCGTTTATCCAAGATATTTCTAACCACTAAACCGAGGGTTAGATTTTTAATGCCCGAATATTGGAAATTCATCGCCATCGTTGACTGCGCACCCACTTTGCAGACACCTGCAGTGCCTAACAGCGAGGCTTGTGCACAGGTTTCAGCAGGTTCACCCGCTACCCGAAAGCCACCTATATAGTTGCCGGTTACACCCACAACGTAGTCACGATAACTCCACGAAGTGCCAATAGTGGCGCGGGTGCGCGGTACATTTCGGTAGCCGATGTACTCAATGTAGGGATCGCCTTCGGATAGCGATTGCTTATTTGACATCGTATAGGTGCCCGCTGCACGCGACTCCAGCTTGCCCCACTCACCCAAGTTATTTTTGAGGACTAAATCGATATCTAGGCCACGGGTTTTTGTTCCACCCAAATTATCGAATGGCACGGAGATGCTCTGAATTTGGCCAATACCGCCAGGCGTTGGTGCCACACCCCGCACCACACGCCCTTTGTAGAACGGGAGGTCGCTGTCTTCATTGGCGATGATTTTATCTAAATCAAAAATACTAATTTCATTTTTACGCTTGATATCCCAAAAATCAACCGTCATCGCCGCAGATTGGGTGATGTCCCATATAAAGCCAGCCGTAAATGACTTGGCGGTTTCTGGTTTAAGGTTTGGATTAGACTGAATCAAAAGCCCGATACCAGTAGTACAAGCCAGTTCATCGCCCGTAATACAGAGCTTCGGGTCAGTCACATTAGTGAAGGCGCTAACACTAGAGGGCGCAATTTCCGTCAATGATGGTGCACGGTAGCCTTCTGCATAACTGCTGCGTAAAGCCAAAGTTGGCGTAGCTTTCCACTTAATGCCAAGTTTGGGCGTGGTTGAACGGCCGTAGTCTGAATATTGGTCCATTCGTGCTGCAATTTGCGCTTCAAGCGTTTTAAATATAGGAACATTTAATTCCGCAAAGATACTCTTCACATTACGTTTGCCCGATGCTGCAGCGGCACCTGCTCCAACCACTTCGCCGTCAAGCGTCGCCTGATCCGGACGTGCATCTCTGAGCTCTTTACGGTATTCAGCACCAACAGCCAGTCCTAATGAGCCAGCCTGCAGTGCCATTAGTTCAGTTGAACCTTTCAGATCAAAAATCGTAAATGACGATGTTGCAACATCGCGCGGATTGATTCGTAAGTCGTCCGGCTTTATGGCACCTGCTGTTGGATTCAAGAAATTGTACGCGCCAGTCAATACACCTCTACGCAACACCGAAGCACGCACCGCATTATATTTCTGCACTTCAGTTTCGCTCTTACTGTACAGCAATGCTGATTCCCAATCCCAATTAGCCACTGTGCCTTTTAAGCCCGCCACGCCACGCGCAGCTTCCGCGGTGACCTTTCGGCCAATATTACCAATTTCGCTAAAGCGGTGCCGATACCCAATCGGTGTTGCGAAGGGATTGTTTGGGTGCCCAACTGGGAGCACTTCTGGCAGGCTTACCGTGCGCCCTAGCGTGCTGCTAAACCACGCGCCGTAGTCACCATAGACCTCCGGTGATCCCGCATCATAGGTGGTGACTGTACGGTTGTAACCCGCTTCCGCAAAACCAGACAGGTTGGCGGAAAAATCCATACTGCCGCGTGCAAAAAAATTATCCCGATTACTCTTTGGCACTATTTGCTGCTCTGCTGGCAAATCAAACCGGCAAGTTGTGCCCACTAGTCGATAGCGTTCACCCCGGGCGGCGCAATCACCCGCAGAACCACGCAATGCAGTGTAGGTTGCACCGGCTAAAGTTACAGGGTTAAACACGGCTGTTGCGTAATTGCCCGCATAGGAGCTAGAAAAGCGGCGTCCCGTCGCGTACGCGGAATTGACCAAAATATCGCGGTTCAAATAATTATCTACATCCAGAAACTTTACGACACTACGCTCTAAGCGCTCGTAGTTAAAAAACACGTTATAGCGGTCCTGCGCTAAGTCACCTACACCCAATGTAGTTGCCACACGCTTGATTTGGTATTCGTTGTCGCGATTGATTGAGTAACTGCCACCAATTTGTGCGCCGATGAAGTCGCGTCGCAAAATAATATTAACTACGCCCGCGACGGCTTCGGAGCCGTAAATTGCTGAGGCACCATCTTTTAAAATTTCAACGCGATCAATTACGTCCAACGGCAGAGCATCTAAATTTACAACAGCTGATTGCCCAAAATTTGGGTCAGATAGCCCATAAGGTGCGATGCGCCTACCATTAAGTAAAACCAAGGTAGCGGTTGATCCTAAGCCGCGCAAAGAAATTGAACTCGCTCCGGAGGAAAAACTAGACTGTGCGGTCAAGTCGTTAAGCCCACCGCTTTGATTAATAGGTAAGCTGCGCAATAGCTCAACAACGGTTGTTTTGCCGCTACGCTTTATGTCTTCACTGGTGATGATTTGAATGGGTGCAGAAGTCTCTGCATCTACCCGCTTGATGTTTGAGCCAGTTACTTCAATGCGCTCTACTTTTTGAGTAGGCGGGACGGGTGCGGCCTGTTGCGCGTTAACGATAGATATCTGCAACAGCACGCTAGCAAGCCCAACTTTGGCTAGTATTGAAACCATTGGTTTACGTATAAAAATCATTTGGATTCCTGTGAGGTAGGTTGCCCCAATGAATGGGGTAAAAAAACGTGAGTGAAGTCTACCCACCCGCACATTGAAAATTTGTACCCAATCGTGACCATAATTGAGCGCCCAAGAGGCTATGTAACAAAACGAATCAAAAACCACAGGCTATAAAAAATTCTTTTAAAAACAATACTTTACGTAGTTACAAAACGCTACACTCGCACAATTTCATACGGACACGAATAGGCGTGCTACAGCCGCTATGGTGTTATTACAACAAGGGCTAAAAGCCCAAATTTCAACGCTGCCAGAACAGGTTTTTTAGAGATCCTTCGTCAATTGTGCGGGGTCGAAAAAAAACTGTTCCCCTATAATTTGGTCCCCCTGCCATTGCTGTAAAGCCAGCTCTTCCACACGCCTCAGCTTGTCATCATGCGTTTCAAAATAGTAAATCCAACGCAGCATGACGTAATCACCGCTCTGTAAAATCGGTGGAACGCATTTGGCACGAACCGAGCGTACATTCGCTAAGGTAGTCGCTTTGCGCGCTGTCAACGCCCTCACTCCGGTGAGTGGCGCGTTAGCATTTTCTACAACCTTGGCATCGGGCGCATAAAACATTTCTATGGCATGCAGATGCTCATTTGCTTCTATCATCGTTACATACTGCTTCACCACGTTTTCAGCAGGCATAGCGCAACCGTTTCCTGAATATCGTTCTATTTACGTCATTCATGACGCAAGGCGTGAATTGGGCTGGAGCGGGCAACGCGCATGGCGTGCCACGCAACGGTAATCCAAGCGATAAACATTGCACTGGCACCAGCAGCAATGAAAGGTAGCGGCGTAAGGGGTATGCGTACACTAAAGCCGTTGAGCCACTCGCGCATTAACCACCACGCGATCGGCCAGGCAATGAGCGTCGCGATCATAACCGGCTTGGAAAACTGCCAAACCAATAAGCGCACGATATCACTCACCTCAGCGCCTAGCACTTTGCGAATGCCGATTTCTTTGGTGCGCCGTTCGGCCGTAAACACCGCAAGCCCGTACAAGCCGACTGCACATAGCACGATAGCAATACCGGCAAACAATGCAAATAAATGGCCGCGACGGGTCTCATTTTTATAATAGCCCACGATGGCTTCATCGACTAGTCTTGCCGCAAAGGGTGTTTCTGGGAACAGTTGTTTCCACGCCGCCTCTAAACGGCTCACCATTTCCGCTGGTGGCACAGCTTTGTACCGCACTGATACTGCCGTTAATCCTTCGTCACCACGAACATAAAGGCTAGGTATAATTTCGTCGCGTGCGGATCGCATCCGTAAATCCTCAATGACGCCCACCACGGTGACGGTAATACGTAAAGCCTCAGCTTGGCTACCAAGCTTAAAGGTCTTTCCAATTGCAGCGTTAGGGTCTGTTACGTTAAAAAATTTCAAGGCGGCGCGATTAACTAAGCCATTAACACCGCGCTTTGCTGCTTCCTCTGCATCCTGTAGGTAAGGCCAATCGTCATTGCCATATTTTTCGGATAGATCACGCCCTGCAATGATGGTGCCGCCATAGGTTTTTAGATAACCCCAATCGACAGGGTTCATACTGATCTGCGGTGCCTGTGATTCTGGCACCCCCGGTAAGTGTGCGGACTGTCGCGCCAGACCGCTACCTGTCGGATCAAACATTGAGCGGGTTGCACTCAGCACATCTGGAACACGCAGGAGTGCGGCTAGCAATGCTTTTTGGTTAGGCAATACCTCGGCACGTTGAATTCCTGGAATGACGATGAGGCCATCAGGTTGATAGCCCATATCTACATTGCGTAGATGCGATACTTGAGCATAAATAATAGCCATGCAAGTCATGAGCAAAATGGCGATACTAAATTGACCAATAACCAGTAGCTGGCGCAGTGGTACGCGTCCGCTTTTTAACACGGCCCCATGCTGGCCAGAAATCGCTTCTCGCGGACGTAAGCGCGCCAATACCAACGCCGGATACCAGCCCCCTGCAATCCCCACAAAACCTACCATTAGTACTAAAGGCAGGAGTACACCCTGCAACCCAAAATATTGCAAAACCAATTTTTGTGCGAGCAGAAAATTAAATGCGGGCAGCGCCATTTCCACCAGTGCCAACGCCAAGATACCGGCCAATAGAGCAATTAAGCTAGATTCCACCAAAAACTGCACCATTAATTGCCCGCGCCCAGCACCAAGTGTTTTTCGTAATCCTACTTCACGCGCCCGCAGTGACACGCGTGCTGTCGCTAAATTTATATAGGTTATGGTCGCAATGCCAAGTATCAGTAAGCCAACAGCGGCCAAGGCAGCCACTAAGCGTGCATCACCCTGTGGCCGAAAATTTGCCGAGGCTTTCAACTCCTGCAAATGCGTGTCGGTAATATTTCGAAGATTGGGACGATAATAAAAGCCATTTTCAACTTTCGAAAATGGCGGCGCATGTTTTTCAATAAAACCATCCATGCCCGCATTGATGGCCGTAGCATCACTAGCAACCTTGAGTTTGACTATCGATAGGGTCGTAAAACTCCCCCAATTTAGTACCTGCGCTGGGGTAGCGAAATCAGCATCTTGAAACGGCATAAGCACATTAAATTCAAGCATGGAATTAGACGGCAAATCGCGAAACACTGCGGCAACTTGAAATGGCCTTTTTTCGCCCTTAACCGTCACTATTAATGTTTGCCCCACCGCAGGATTGGTTCCAAACCATTTTTTGGCAAAGGAATCGCTGACCGCAATTTGGTCAGGACGCTTTAAAGCAGTCTCACGACTACCTTCAAGGAGCGGAAGGGCGAGCACATCAAAAAACCCAGTATCCACCAACACAATTGGCTGATTTTCTACCCGCGTCCCATAGCGCATGGCACGCTCACCCCGCAAAAGTCGGGTGTAGCTTGCAATTTGCGAAAAATCAACCTCCAGCTTGGGTAGCATAATGGCAGATGCATGTCCCCAGGTTTCCATTTCTTTCCCCGGATACTGTGTTTTTGCTTGTACTACAAATATCCGCTCGGCATCGGGCAGCCATTGATCATATGTTGTTTCATTACGCACCCACATAGCAATAAGTAGGCAAGCCGCCATTCCCACTGCAAGACCAACCAAATTTAGCGCCGTGAATAAGCGGCTCTTCGCCAGAGTACGCAGTGCAATAATTAAATAATTTCGCCACATATATTTAGCTTTCGAATTGAGTCAGGTTTATTTATTAGCGCGGTATTTAAAGTGGCCGCGCGCTTTCGGTAATGACTTGGCCATCCACTAAATTGATGATGCGTGATGCATAGTCGGCGTGATGCGGTGTATGCGTCACCATGACAACGTTAGTCCCAGATTCGTTGAGTGCACGCAACATGCGCATCACCTCGTCACCGTGGGCAGTATCTAAGTTTCCAGTGGGTTCATCAGCTAAAATTAAATTTGGCTTAGCGACAACTGCCCTTCCCACTGCAACACGTTGTTGTTGGCCGCCGCTAAGCTGGCTAGGCATGTGTTTAGCCCGATGACCGATACCGACTTTATCCATTGCTTCCTCAACGCGGGCGCGACGCTCGGCTGTGGGAATGTCGTGATACAACAGGGCAAGTTCAATATTTTCGGCAACGGTTAATTCATCAATCAAATTAAAGCTCTGAAAAATAAAACCAATATGCTTTTTACGCAGCTTTGCCAATTGCGATTCGCCCATTCCCGCTACGTCTTGACCATCGAAAAAATAGCCGCCTGAGTCAGGAGAATCGAGCATTCCAATGACGTTTAGCAGGGTTGATTTTCCACAACCGGAAGGCCCCATGATGGCGCTAAATTCGCCTTTGGGAATAGTGATATTGACGTCGCGTAGCGCGGTAGTCTGTACCGTGTCGGTACGATATATCTTAGTCAAATTTTTAAGCTGCAACATGGAACCCTCCAAGAGTTTTAAAGCACAAATAATTATTTAGCAATCTGTAAACGATCTTTGTCCACCAAGCCCGCGTAGGAAGACGTCAACACCCGATCACCTACCTTCAACCCGCTAAGCACCTCAACGAAGCTAACGTTGCGCCGCCCTAGCTGCACAGTTTGCTTAGTTGCCGTTTGATCATTCACCACGAACACAAAATGTCCACCACCGTCAGTTAGATAAGGGCCTGTGGGCAACAATATGGCCGCTTTGTTTTCGCCTAGCGCTAACTTAGCTTGCATGGTCTGACCCCGGCGCAGGTTTTTTGGCTGTGTCGTCGTAAATACCAACTCACCTTCAAATTGCCCCGCACGCACTTGCGGATTCAGTTTTCGAATCATCATTGGGTAGGAAACGTTTTCCCAATCCAGCGTTGCCGTTTGGCCTACGGCAACGCGGCTCAAATAATATTCATCAATACTAATAATTAGCTTTGCGGCTTCGGGGCTATCAATTTGACCCAGCCGCTGACCCCGCGTCAGACTTTGCCCGACGTTGATATCAAACGCTGTGAGCCGCCCAGGAATGGGCGCTTTTACAGTGAGGGCATCTAAGTTGGCACGCGCAAGAAGCAGATTTGCCTGTAGTTGTTTGGTGGCCTGACGCAATTGCGCAACCTGCGTTGTTTGCAATTGCGCGTCAGTAGTTTGTCCTTGCTGGGTGATGTTCAAGCGGTTACGCCAATAGTGTTCTTCATCCTGACTATCTTGAACGTTTGCTTGAGCGATAAAGCCTATTTCAGCAAGTTTCTTATCTCGTGCTGATTTTTGACTGATGCGCTTTAACTGCCAATTGATTTCGTTTATGGCACGTTCGTTTTCTACCTTATTACGTTCCAGCTGAATTTCAATCGTGCGCAAGTTGTTGAGCTGGTTAGTTACCTCAGATTCGCTACGAATTACCTCCAGCTGCAAGCCACTATTAGTCAGCACTGCCAACGGCTGACCGACGCTGAGCATGGCACCATCTTCTACCAAGCGTTTTTCAACTCTACCGCCCTCAACGGCATCTAAAAACACGGTGTTGAGCGGTGAGACAACGCCACGAAGCGGAATGAAATCTTCAAACACACCACTTGAAACCAACGCTGTTGTAACTCTATCTGACTGTAGCGATTGGGAATTCGACGCAAATGTGGGAACGATGCGCCACGCCAAAACCGCCATGCCAAGAACAATTACTGCGCCGATAAACAATTGACGACGCGATGGATAGCGCGATTTATTAATCGCACTATCCATGTCGATTCCGCTAATACGGTTGGGCGCTACAGGTAGTTTGCCTTCGGGCATGGTCGCAGTTGGCTCTGAAAATAGATTTGCATATCTTAGCTATAGCAATCACCGTGCCAGTGCACTAACTATCTGATTTTTAAACAAAATATCTTGATAAAGCATATCTGCAAGATTTAAAGTGTTCATTTTCGGACAATTTCAGTGTACGATAACGAACATAATTATTTGGAGATTTATCTTGTCTGAAACTGTGCTGATTGTAGATGATGATCCTGATGTGCTCCAAGCCAGCGCGTTGGCGTTGCGCCATTTAGGCTTCACCACCCTCACCCATCGTCATCCGGATGTTATTCCCGCAATCCTTGCCGCACAGGATATCGGTGCAATTGTGCTGGATTTGAATTTTCAACGAGGTGCTACCAGCTCTGATGAAGGCCTACGCTGGTTAAGCGAGATCAGACGGCTTGATGCCGATGCTGCGGTCGTGGTTATCACCGCGCACGGCGGCGTAAAACTAGCCGTAGAGGCCATGAAACTGGGTGCCACTGACTTCATCACCAAGCCTTGGAATAATGAGCGCTTGGCAACCACCGTGCACAATGCGGTACAACTCCGCGCGACTAGGCGTGCAGCTGAACGCTCGCATCGACAGGCGCTTGAACTCAGTGGTGCCAGCGGCGCAGATAAAACGATGTTAATTGGCAATTCACCGGCCATGCAACACGTGCAATCGCTTATTCAACGCGCCGCACCCACAGATGCAAACGTGTTGATTTTAGGGGAAAACGGCACGGGCAAAGAACTGGTAGCGCGGGCGCTGCACCACGCTTCAAAGCGCACCGACGAGGTAATGATTTCCGTAGATTTAGGTGCAGTCACAGCAAGCCTATTTGAAAGTGAGCTATTTGGTCACAAAAAAGGGGCGTTTACAGATGCGAAAACCGACCGCATCGGGCGCTTCGCGGCGGCGCATCATGGCACCTTATTTTTAGATGAAATCGGTAATCTGCCACTGACGTTACAACCTAAGTTGTTAAGCGTTTTAGAGCAGCGCCAAGTGACCCGTGTAGGCGCGAACGCACCTGAGAACGTTGATGTACGCGTCATTAGCGCCACCAATTTATCGCGCGATCAACTTGCAGACGAAAAACAGTTTCGTCCGGATTTATTGTTTCGCTTGAATACGGTAGAAATTCATATTCCGCCGCTACGCCAGCGCCGCGAAGATATTCCCGTTTTAGCGGCACATTTTTTAAATCATTACGCGCAAAAATATGAGAAAACGGCGAAAAGCTTTAGCCAAAGCGCATTGCAGGCCATTGAGCAATACGATTGGCCGGGTAATGTCCGCGCTTTGCGTCACGCCATTGAACGTGCCGTCATTTTAGGCAGTGGTGCGCAATACTCAACCGAAGATTTAGCGCTCTCACACGCAACAAAATTTCCTACGATTACGCCGACTGCACCAGCAGTTATAGACGATGATTTAAATCTTGAGCGTATGGAAAAGCTCCTTGTTGAACGTGCACTCAACAAACACGCTTGGAATATTTCCCTCACCGCCAAAGATTTAGGCCTTACTCGTGCGTCGCTCTATCGGCGCATGGAACGGTTTAACTTATGAATACAAAATTCGGAGGCGCATTTGCCTACGCGCTAATATGGCGCTTACTGGCAATCATGATTTTAGGGGCTGCTGCAATCACCGCAATGATGACGGCACTGCGCGAACAAAATACGTGGGCAACCACCTTACTATTGCTGCTCCTCATTGGCGTATTATTTACTGATGTACTGCGCTTAGTGTCACGCACTAATTTGGAAGTGGCGCGATTGGCCAACGCACTACAGTTTGGTGATTTCTCTCAATCATTTCAAGCTGGCGCACGCGATGCTAACTTCCCTGAGTTAGCACAGGCACTCGAAGATTTAGTATCAAACCTGCGCGCGCAAATGATCGCCGTGCAAAGCCAAAGTAATCATCTTGCGAGCTTGGTGGACCACGTGCCAATTCCCCTTTTATCTATTGACGCAAACGAGCGCGTGGTGCTGCTCAACAATGCGGCGCGACGCTTATTTAACCGCACACATGGAACGAGGCTCAATGAATTTGCGCAGTATGGGCAGAGCTTCGTTGAAGAACTCCGCAGTGACGACATCAGCCGCATTGTTTGCGTTAACCCACCCGATGATGCTGCCCTGCGGATGCGCATGACGCAAACCCGCATTACCTTGCAAAACCAACCGCAGCGCCTCATTGCATTGCAACCGATACAATCAGATATTGACGCGGCAGAACTCGCGCTATCTAATGACCTAGTGCGCGTGTTAACGCACGAAATTATGAACTCACTCACACCCGTTACATCGCTGGCAAAATCGGCATCGGCGCTTTCCAAACAGCTACCGACCAACACCGAAAATGAATCACTCCATAGCGCCATTGAAACGGTGGCGCGACGCGCCGATGGTTTGATGCAGTTTGTGAGCCGCTATCAGGAAGCAACTGGCGCACCTGTACTGCATATCGAGCAAATTTTCATTGCTGACCTATTCTCAGAAATTGAAACCTTGTTTCGTGCAGAATATTCACCGCAACAAGTACATCTGCAAGTAGAAAATTCGCCCACTGCGCTCACAATCATGGCAGACAAGCAATTACTAGTGCATGTGCTCATAAATCTGCTGCGCAATGCCGCGCAAGCAAGCATTGGCCACGCCGCAAACCCTATCATCCATGTTCGTGCCAAAAGCAGCCCTAGTAGTCGAATCATCATTGACGTGGAAGACAATGGCCCAGGTGTGGCTGAACAACATCGCACCGATATATTTCTACCGTTTTTCACTACTAAACCACAAGGCAGTGGCATTGGCCTAAGTTTTGCGCGGCAAGTTGTCATTGCCCATGGCGGGTCCGTACGGGCGGAAGCATCACCACTAGGCGGCGCATGCATGCGCCTAGTGATCTAATAGTACGCTTGGAAACGCCTATATTTAGAGCGTTTCCAAGTTACTCTAAAGTGATTTGTTGCAAATTACGGCATCAACTACGGTGCGTAGTTGATTACTTGGGTGTTAGTAGCACCAATTCCAACACCAGAGGCCGCAATAGTGGCAGGTGAATTAATCTGCACTAACTCGTAGTAAGAGCCAGTCAGCGCACCCGTGTTCGCCGCGCAAGCGGTGCCGGTGCCCGCAGTTGACTGCCGCGCCGGATTGGTGAGTATCGTGACACCAGTTTTTGGCACATAAAAGATTTTTAGAGCTCCCGGATCAACCGCCACCACAACGCCCACATCGACGTTTCCTGCAAGGGTAAACGCCGTACCAGTGCAACCAGCACCCGAAAAGCTCACACTACCCGAGCCACTGATATTTCCACGGTTCAAGGACAACACATACCCTTGCGCGGTAATGAAATTGACGGTGGCAGGGAATTCATGCCCTATTGGGTACAAAGGCTGCGCTAAGGCTGTACTCGCTGTACCGTTAATCACCACGGTAAAGGGCGCTGTACCCTTAGGACCAGCGGCACCTGTAGCACCTGCAGGACCTGCGGCACCAGTGGGTCCGGTTGCGCCCGCAGGACCTGGCACCGTACTAGCGGCACCAGTAGCACCTGTTAAGCCCGTCGCGCCAGTAGGTCCCGTTGGACCTGCGGGGCCAGGCATTGTACTTGCCGCACCAGCTGGACCAGTGGGACCAGCAGGACCAATAGGGCCGGGCACCGTACTTGCAGCACCAGTTGGACCTGTGGGACCGGCAGGACCAATAGGACCTGCAGGGCCGGGCACTGTACTTGCAGCGCCAGTTGGGCCAGTGGGACCGGCAGGACCAATAGGACCTGCAGGGCCGGGCACTGTACTTGCAGCACCAGCTGAACCTGTGGAACCGGCAGGACCAATAGGGCCTACAGGGCCGGGCACTGTACTTGCAGCACCAGTTGGGCCAGTGGGACCGGCAGGACCAATGGGACCTGCAGGGCCGGGCACTGTACTTGCGGCACCAGCTGAACCAGTGGAACCGGCAGGACCAATAGGACCTACGGGACCGGGCACTGTACTTGCGGCACCAGCTGGACCAATTGGGCCAGTAGGACCAATAGCACCTACAGGACCGGGCACGGAACTTGCAGCGCCAGTCGCACCGGTTGCACCAGCAGGTCCTGCTGGACCAGGTACGGTACTTGCGGCACCCGCCGGACCAATTGGACCTGCAGGGCCGGTAAGACCAACAGGACCGATAGGTCCGGCGGGACCGGGCACTGTACTTGCAGCACCTGCGGCACCCGTTGCACCAGCAGGTCCGGCGGGGCCTGCTGGACCGATAGGGCCTTGCGCACCAACTGTGCCCGCGCCACTAACCAGCGCCACGCCCGCTGGCCAACTTCCTGCAGTTTTTGGCCCGAAAATAGTGAACGTTGTCGTATTCAAAAAGAAATCTCCATCGCTACCTAGAGCAGCGGAGGGGTTCGCCACACCATTCAATAAGGTTTTGCCATCTTTGCCATTAACACCGGCTGCACCGGCTGCACCAGCAACACCTGCCGCACCAGCCGGCCCCGTTAATCCAATCGGCCCAGGCGGTCCAGGGATGCCATTTTGGGGCTGGGCACAAGGTGCTAGTGTGCCTGACGCAGGGTCAAAACAAATTGGGTTACTGGCAGTGGCCGACTGCAGCGCAAGTCCCGGCAAAATAATCTGGCGAGCATTAGTAAACTTTATAATCGGTGCGCCTGCACCGTTCTTAATCACAACAGCATCAGGCGTTGCAGCTTGAATTTCCAGATCGGCGGCCTGACTAATTTTCGGCGCGGTGCACAGTGCTAATGCGACGCTCATCGCCAGAATTTGGTACTTTTTTGAAATCAAGGTGGTCGATATTTTCATCGCTATTTCCAATCGAAAAATGAGTGTTTGGATTCTGGTAATTGTAGTGGTGCGCCTATTTAGGCCATTGACGGCGCAGCGTTGTAGCACTGACTGCGCTAAGAAGCAGGATCAAAAATAACAAATTAAGCGGGCTTAAGGTTGGCACTTCTTGAACCGCCTCACCTAGCCCGAATAGGCGTTGCGTAACGCCATTGGGGTTGCGATTCACCAAGCCAACGCCAAGCCAAACACCCGTTGCGGCAATCCAATTTGCGGCAACATCAGCAATTCGTTGCGTACCGCGTACGTCAATTGTGGCGAACTGATTTAACACACTGCTGGTTAACACCAATGCAACTGCAGGTGTGCCAACAATGCTCAATTGCCCCGTCACAGTTTGGATGCTGCCCGCAGCAAGGGTAAAAGTTTTACCCACGGTTGTGACCAAATTTAGTGAGGCAAAAACTGTGTTGCCGCTGATAGTTGAGGAGCTTGCACAGGCGGCGTTATCAACAAAACTCACCACGCTGGTTCCACCGACAAAACCCGTTGCGGTGCCACTATTATTGCTCCAGTTTCCGCTCAACTCAATTGCGCCAGCGTCACCATTTATCCTGCCACCTAACTGAATGGTGAGCGAACGCACGTTGGTTATTTTTCCGGAAATTAGGTTAAGCGTGCCTGCAACTGTGATGTCGGCACAACCCATATCCACGACGCCATTCGCGAATGTAATGGCGCTGTTTGCAGGCACCAACAATTCGGCACGTGCAGTCGGCATCGCAAACATTGCGATGCAAAGGCAGCAAAGAAAATGCCAGTACTTCAACTGAATGTGCGAGATCATGTGCCAACCCAAAATGAAAATATCGAAAATAGCCAAATCGGCTAAATCAAAATATGTTTTTTAGTCTATTACGGGTTTGCTTCAACACTTTCACTTTCCGCGTAGCAATTTGTATCCATCAGGCGCGTTTGCACTCAATGAATACCCTCGATTACCAATGCGCACCAAAAAACGCTAACCAAAACAAATCCTTACCCGCACATCGAATGTAACAGCGTGTGCGTCGCATCCGATTTCAGAAGGCTGTCGCTGGCTTTCAATGTTGTAACTGTGCAACATTTAAGACACCAACAGTTCGCAGATAGGCTGCGCCATGCCTTAGCGCGCTGCTATTTTATTTTTTTAGACTAGCTATAAACGCCCTAAATACAGGCGTTTATAGCCATTACTTGAAAGTACAACGACCGCTGCAACAGCAGCGCTGGACTCACGTAGGACGACGACTAGCGCAGTTGCTCCACAATCAACTTCGGCCCATACCCATCGCGCGCATTGAGATTGAAACGATAGTTACCGCTTTGCGGAATATCTATTTTCAAGTTGTTACCACCGATGCTTAAAACTGGCTTCGAAGCCAAGTTCAAACTCTGTTGGCCGTCACTCCCACCAAAATCAATTTGCCGGAAATCTTCTGAGCCAAATTTAAATTCATGACTACCTGCTTCAAGCGCTATATCTACCGCCCACATCTGCCGACGCACGAGCACCATACGGGCGCTGGTATCCCACTTATTCATACTACCGCGCAAATAAAAAGGAAGGGAGGCGTACGGTAGTCCGCCTTCGGACATCGCGCTTAGGCGACCAGCTATATACCCCGATAATCCGCCCTCAATATTGCCGAGCACAACAACGTTTAGCGCATTTGATTCATTGTATTGCAGCCAAGCCGCAAAGCCGTCAATGCCACCGCCGTGCTCGATTCGGCGCACTAGTTTATCGGCACCGGTGGTGTTATTTTTGGAAGTAATTTCTGCTACCTGTACGCCAAGTGCATATCCACCTTTGTTGGGTGTGAGCATTTTTTTGAGTGAAGATTCGGATAGTAGCTTAACGGCGCCCTTGTTGCCATACAGCGCCTTTTGCCAACGGTGTAAATCATGCGTGGTTGAAATGATCGCACCGGCCGCGTGCGGTATGCTCATGTTAATAACGTCGGCATTCGCCAGATTGGGCGGCGTTTTTTCGTCGGCTTGCACATACTTGTAGCCAGACGCGCGCGAAGGCAAAATGGCTGCTGCCGAATCGACACTAGAATCTGCCATTCCAAGTGGTTTAAAGATATTGGTCTGCAAAAACTTTGCGTAAGTCTCACCACTTACGGTTTCGATAATTTGTCCTAACAATACATAGCCGGAATTGCTATAGCGAAATTCTGAACCCGCTGCAAAATCTAGCGGCAAATCACGCATTATTTTTAAAGTATCTGCCGGTTGCAGTTGCTGTATTTTAATTTTTTGATACGCGGGCAAATCGGTAAAATTGTGCAGCCCTGCGGTATGGTTAAGCAAATGCGCAATGGTGATGCCATCCCACGCGGCAGGCGCGTCGGGAACGTACTGCTTTATTGAATCCGTGAGCTTTAACTTGCCGCGTTCTTCTAATAGCAGGATGGCAGCAGCGGTAAATTGCTTAGTGACTGAGCCGATACGGAATTTAGTGGTGGGCGCATTAGCAATATTCCATTCGCGGTTGGCCAAGCCATAACCCCTATTAAAGAGCACTTTATCGCCCTGTGTAATCAATACTGATCCGGCGAATTGCCCTTTCTTTACGGCCATCTCCACCACTTCACGCATTCGCACAAGATCCTGCGCGGCGCTAATAGTTGGGTTCAAAAGCGCTGCTGCGCTGATGAGGAGTGTGGTAAAAATTGCTTTCATATAGAGCCTTTATTGGGTTTATCGGAAAGCAGTCATCCTACTGTACGCAAACATGACAACAGATCGCTTTCCGATGAAATGCAGATTTTACGGCTTGAAGTAATGCCTCTGACGACACTAATGCTTCACTAATCTTGCGTAATCCAAATATCGAATTGCGTTTCAGCCTTGGCATTGCTGTAGAGGCGATGCTGGAATCCATGCCGGTTCAGCACTTCACGGACAAAAATCAAACCGATGCCCTGCCCACCTTTTTTAGTTGTAAAAAATGGGGTGAACAGCTGCCCATGCGGCACATCGGCTAGCCCATTGCCAGAATCAATCACCGAAAGTCTCACCCGCGTTGGGGTGCCGTTCCCTGCGCCCTCTACTTCCTCCAACTCAAGTACGATATGCACGTACGCTGACATTGCAGCGTCACTTCTGATTTCTGCAGCTTCAATCGCGTTCTTAATGATATTCACTAACGCCTGCTCCAGCAGCTGCGCATCGACCATTTGCGCATCAATAGCATCGCATAACCGCCACGCGAGAGTCACCCTACGTTCAGCGCATTGCTTGGTATAAAGCTGCATTACGCCATCTAACAAATCACGCAAATTCGTTGGCCTTAGCTCGGGAGTGGGCATTTTTACGACGCGGGTGAAGCGCTCAATGAACTCACCTAAATTGGCGTTGCGACGGCGCACGGCCGATATAGCGGTATAAAAATCTGCGCCATCTTCTTCCGTAAGCTGCTGCCGATAAAAAAGTAACGATTCCAGCACCGAACCCGTAGCTGCAACGGTATTATTTACCTCATGCGCCAGCACACGAACCAATTTTTCGTAGGTGGCTTTCTCGGAGTGGGCTAATTCAACTGTGATTTCATCTACCAACATAAAATCACGACTGAAGCCCCGATCTATAAACTGCCCGCGCTGGCAATGATAACGTCGCCCTTGCGCATCAGCAAATACGCGGCTCTCACCCACCAGCAAGGCCGTCAAAAATGCCATGAGAGCAGACGCAATAGGGGCAGTAAATGAATCTGACTCCGTTGAGGTCGCACCCAATAGTTGCTGTGCGCTGCTGTTGAGCAGACTCATTTTCCCATCGAAATCGAGCACCATCACTGCTGTGGGCGTGGCGGCCAAGAGCTTATCGAGTAAACCGCGTTGCTCACCGAGTTTTAACCGTTCTTGGTACAACGATTCAAGCAGGCGATTGAATAATCCCACTAAACCATTTAGCTCGGCATTGGCATTCGCCCGCATCCGCGCAGCATAATTTTGATCTTGCAACAACTCTTGAAATTGCCGCGCAAACGCCAGCGGCTGTAACACCTGCCGAACCAGATAGATGCCCAACAACAAACTTAACACTAGCCCAAATTCAAGCAGCACCACGGCGACAGGATTGTTGTTGTAAAAGGCAAATACGATGGCTAAAAAAAACAAATGCAGCAACACCAAATACGCTAATAATCGCTTTTGCAACGCCATTGCTAATTGTCCGCCACTGTTTTGTCGTCACCGATAGCAATATGGTGTTTTTCCAAGCGTCGATAGAGTGCAAAACGGCTTAAACCAAGCGCCTTTGCTACATGCGTAATATTGCCTTGATGCGTTTCCAGCGCTTTGACAATCATGTGTTTTTCAACTGCATCAAGGGTCATACCATCCACGGCAAAATGCCCACGCTCTTGCGACTCATCATGCTGCTCGGCGAATACAAAATCTTCTTGCCCAAGCTCGGGTTTACCCACTAGCAATAGCGTGCGTTCAATGCTTTGTTTAAGTTGCCGAATATTGCCGGGCCAAGGGCGCGAAGCGAGCCAAGCATAAGCTGATGGCGCAAGGTTCACGCTAGCCATACCATAGCTGCTAACGAGCGATTTAATGAGCTGGGTGGCGAGCAGCGGAATATCGCTACGGCGCTCGCGCAAGGCAGGTAAACGGATAGTGATAAGGTTCAGGCGATAAAATAAGTCTTCACGAAATTCGCCAGCAGCAACTTGCTCAGCAAGCTCACTGTTGGTGGCGCACACAATGCGCACGTCTACATCTACAGCCTCACTGCGCCCCACGGCCTGCACGGTATGGCTTTGTAGCACGCGTAACAACTTTACTTGATCCGCACGATTAAGCTCACCAATTTCATCTAAAAAAAGGGTGCTGCCGTGAGCCGTAACAAAGTGCCCTTTGCGGTCGCTTTTGGCATCGGTAAATGCACCCTTCACATGCCCAAACATTTCGCTTTCAAATAGTGCGCTAGACACTGCACCCATATTTACTTTCACCGCTGGCAGCCCAGCACGCGGGCTGTTTCGATGAATAGCATCGGCAATAAGCTCTTTACCGGTGCCACTCTCACCCAGAATAAGCACTGACGCTTTGGTGTTAGCCACACGGCCAATGGTTGCTAATACCTTAAGCAAGTCAGGGTGCTCGCCAACGATAGCGGAAAATTCAAACTGCGCGTCCAAATATTTCCGGCTTAAGCCTTCAGCTTTGCGTCCGGCCTCTGCCTCGCTACTGGCCAAATACAAGGTGGTTTGCACCAACTGTACCAGTTGTGCATTGTTCCAAGGCTTGGTAAAAAAATCTGCGGCACCAAGCTTTACCCCGCGCACCGCCAATGCAATCGAGCCCCAAGCTGACATCAACAACACAGGCAAATTTGGGTAGGCTTTTTTAATTTCCGTCAGTAATGCCAACCCCTCTTCCCCTGTGGTGCTCCGCGAAAAATTCATATCAAGCAGCACTAAATCAACCGCTTGTACCGCTAATAAATCAAGCGCTTGTTGCTGATCATCGCAAGCTAGTGCAGCATAACCGGACTGCTTGAGCACGAGCGCTAACGATGCCTGTACAGATACATCGTCATCAATAATGAGGATTTTTTTAAGCGCAGGCGTTGGCGTCATAGCTGAATTCATCAACACTTTCTACTCATAGCGTAACGCCTCCGTGGGGCTTAAACGGCTAGCGCGCCATGCAGGATACAGCGAACAAATTACCGACAGGCTGAAGATCATAAAAATAGATACTACCGTTGCAATACCAAACACGGTCCAGTTAACTGATTCGCCAAATACGCCGGTAATGGGAATCTGCACCAGCAATAATAAACCCACTGCAATAGCCATGGAGCATAGCAATAATTGCTCCAAAATAATTTGTTTATAAATATCGGCTGTTGTAGCACCCACAGCCCGACGCAAGCCAATTTCAGGAATGCGCTGCGTGGTGTTTTGCCACAGCACACCAAACAATCCGAAGCCTACCATCACCATTAAAAATGCGGCAATAACTGAAAGTATAATCAGCGGAATCGTATCGGTGGCAAACATAGACTTACGTAGCTCAACAAGTGGTGCCACTCGATAGCCCCAATCCGATCGAATCAATTTTAACTGCTGCGTGAGCTTAGCTTCAAAAAGTCGCGATGTATTGGGCTTTACCTTTACGACCATCGCGCCAAGCCTATGTTTATTGCTAAGCGGCGAGAAGCGCTTGATAAGATATGGCACCGGCATCATGAATTCACCACGATTACGAAACTCCTCAACCAATCCCACCACCTTATAGCTCCTCGCATCTGGCGAACCCGGTTTATTGTCCTGCACAATTTTGCCAATCGGGCTTTGCCTACCAAACATCTTTGTAGCAAATATTTTATTGACCAATATTGCCGTATGTGGCGCACCTTCGTCGGCCTCTGAAAATCCGCGCCCTTCCAAGTAGCCCATATTTAGCGCTTTTGCAGCATCATCATCCATTTCAAATTGATTTGCGCTAAAGTGCTTAGCGCCATCCGGCAAATGATAAGTTGTCGTCCAGGTAGACCAACGGTAAGGCGAATAAAGTACGAAACCTAGGCCCTCAACCTCCGGCATCGCTCCTACATTGCGTTTGAAATTATCATAAGCTACAGCATCAATCTTCGAACCTGAGCTTGCGGAGGTTTGCAATTCAACTGACCACATATGCTGGTATTCAAACCCAATTGGCAAATAATAGAGCTGGTGATAGCGCGCGGCGAGTAAAGCCAACGCAAACACGACGAAAAAAGCCAGTAAAATTTCTAAGCTCAGCAGGCTATTTTTAAACTTGCGCCTCCAAATTGGTTTGAGCAAATGCACTGCGCGTAAGTTAATCATGTTGCACCGCCTTTTAACGCTAATACTGGATCAAGTTGCGCCATACGCCAAGCCGGAATGACGCCTGAAATTAATCCAAATACCACTGTGATGACCAAGCCGTAGGCCAGCACCTGCCCATTTAAATCTTCCTGCAAATGCGGCACAATACCCACGCTACCAAGCCATACCAGCACACCTTTTGCAAGCAGTAAGCCAACGCTACCACCTACTAAACATAGGAGAATATTTTCCATCACAAACTGCGCCACCAGTTGCGCATTCGATGCACCAAAAGCCTTGCGCACACCAATTTCAGAGGCACGCTCCTGAATGCGACCAGAATTTAAATTAATTAAATTTAGCGCTGGTACCACCATAAAAAGCAGCATAAAAGCTACTATAATCGCCACCAGTTTTCCAGCACCAGAATCTGTTACGGTTTGATTATTCATTAAGGTTCTGGCGACAAAATCGAGCTTGCCATCTGCCCAAATATGCGTGCTCTGCCACTGACCTGGCTCATCGGCATTTATCTGCTTGGAAATTTGCGCTATTTCATCTTTTATCAACGCAATATCGCCAACGTTTTTAGCCAGCAACAAGGCGCTAAAGTAACCGGTAAATTCATTGCGATACGATGAGTTTGGAAATGTAGTAATCGGTGCCCAAAGCCCCCCGAATGCGTTGATATGAAACTCATCGGCCACCACCCCAATGACTTCGAACACCTGCCCCATTACGTTTATTTTCTTGCCAACGCTTGGTTCAACATTAAATAGTTTTTTTGCAGTGGCGGCACTTATTACTGCGACAAATCTGCCCTTTTCAAAGTCGTCCGCGTTATATACCCTGCCCGCCAACACTTTAAAATCAAGTATCTGCCAGTATGCGGCATCGGTATGGCGCATTTGCACCTCTACCAAACGTTCTTCTTGAAACACCGATACCTCGTTAATTCCCGACAACGCCGCCACCGCCTCTACCGTCTTCATTTTGCGCAAATATTGCTCAATTACTTTGTAGCCTAAGCCATTGCTTTGCGAGCTTTCTTTGTTGGTTTGCGTAATGCGCTCCACCTGCAAAAACCGCACACTTTTACCTTCCACACCGGTGGGATAAAACAAGGTTTGCAGCGCGGCCGTTAGCACCAGCAACACGGTTAGGGTAAGCACAATACACATCAGATTGATGGCGGTAAATAGCTTGCGGCGCACATATACCGAGCAGGCAATAAGAAAGTAATTTTTTAGCATAACAGCCTCATTTAATGAACTAACTGGCCGTCAAATACGCGGATGATTCTGCCGCCCAATTTCGCTTGGCGTTCATCGTGTGTCACCATCACCACTGTAGTGCCTTCTTGGTTTAGTTTAAGCAAAATATCCATTACCTCGGCACCCATCTGGCTATCCAAATTTCCTGTAGGCTCGTCAGCCAGCAAAATCAACGGTCGCCCTACTACTGCGCGGGCAATGGCGACGCGCTGTTGCTGCCCACCAGATAGCTGATTGGGATAGTGATCCATACGCGCCGACAAGCCCACCCGCGCTAAGGCATCTTGCGCCAGTTGCCGTCGCTCTTTGGCGCTGCAGCTACGGTATAGCAACGGTAGTTCTACATTATCAAGCACGCGCAAATCGTTGATTAAATGGAAGCTCTGAAAAATAAATCCAAATGTGCGATTACGCATGGCCGCCAAGTCCTTGTCGCGGCCGGTATTTAGGGCTTTTCCATCAATTTCAATAACGCCCATTCCGGGGCGATCCAGTAAGCCAATTACGTTAAGCAAGGTGCTTTTGCCACAGCCGCTAGGCCCCATGATAGATACAAATTCCGCGCGCTTCACGTTTAAATTAATATTCTTGAGCGCTAAGGTTTCTATCTTGTCGGTTTGATATGTCTTTGATACATTTTCTAATTTAATCATATTGCGCGCTCTTTCTTTTTCAAGTTGGAAACTATAACTTCAATTGGTTAGGGTCTTACTGCATTACGCGAAATCGCGCAAGATGAATAAAACGACTTACATCTGATATCACGATCTTGTCACCCGCCTTTAGTCCGCTTAACACTTCCACCATGCGACTATCGCTTAAGCCAATTTCTACACTCCGTTTAACGGCATCCCCACCTTCGAGCACAAATACATCTTGGCGGCCTTTGCCGTTTATGGCCACACCGGTTTCAAACACTAAGACACGCTCTTTTTGTTCCGTCACAATATTGGCTTCAACTCTTAATTTGTGCCGGAGTGCAGGATGATTTGGCTGCACAAGGCTGAGCAAAAGTTTCACCGTGCCATTTTGAATTTCAGGAAAAATTGTCTGCACCTGCGCGCTGAGCTTTTGCCCACTATATTCAATCTGCGCTTTTTGTCCTACGCTCAAATAACGGGCATAAAAATCGGACACCGTAGCCTCTACTTTGAAGTCGTTTAAAGTCGATACTTTAGCGATAAGCTGCCCGGTGCTTACACTTGCGCCTTCGTCAGCTAAAATCCACGTTAAAAGCCCTGCAAACGGTGCTTTTACCTGTGTTTGATCAAGCAAACGCTGTTGCGATTCTAGTTGCTTTTGAAAAATGGACTTCTGCAAGCGCGCCGCTTCCACATTACCCTGCGTAGTAGTGCGCGTGTCTATCAACGCCTCGCGGTGCTGTCGCAATTGCACTTCATTGCGCTTAACTGCGAGCTCCGCTGCCTGCATATCAGCGGCGGAGGTGATGCCAATGGCACCGAGCTTTTGTGAACGCGCGAGCTTTACTTTATTGTTTTGCAAGTCTAAATCGAGCAACTCCGTTTCGCTGGCAATTTTTTTCAGGCTGGCATGCATCTCGCTATTGAGCACTTGCACTCGCAAATCTTGCTGCGAAATTTGTTCGCGCAAATTATCAATGGCAAGCTTGATGGTGTTGTCATCAAGCACCATCAACAACTCACCTACCGCCACCATTTGGCCGGCCTTAGCAACCACCTTGGTTACCCGTGATTGATTCGGGCTAGAAAGTTGTTCTTCGCGTACCGGTACAACAATACCAGCAGCGTTGATAGTGTTATCAATAGCACCGATACGCGCTTCGGACACCCGCAATTCGCCCAAGGCAACACTGGCGCTGATGCCTCGGTTTATTGCCCAACTAGCACCAGCGAGCAATACGATAACCGAGCAAAGACCGATGATAGTTTTGCGCTTACGTAATTTTATTGTGGCTTGGCTAATTGCTTTGTCCATTATTTATTTGCCGTTTTTCCTGTTTAGCAATTAGTAAAACTGTGTTTGCATCTGTATGAGCAAGTGCCATGCCAACAGCAACTATAAAAATTTTCTTAATAAATTCAGATACTTAGATAATTTAACCGTATCCCAGAAAATTGAAAACGTGCACGAGCGAACGCCACCGTGCGAATTAGCACAGTCCTTGAGCCATATATCAAAGATCGAATTTGAACGCATTGATTATGGCGCTGCTGGAACTAATGGGGGGCTCTTGAGTAAATAGACTGTCCATCTAAAGAAATGGCTTCGACGCTAAACAAAGCGACTCGCACGCGTCCGCTTGCCCATGAGTAGAGTTGACGCAAAGCCTAGATTAATTTAACTATTAATTAAATTAATTTTCTTGAGTTTAAGTATTAGTTAAATTATACTTGAGACACTTTACTCTTTAATGGCACCGCGATGATTGTTCAAACCAGTAGCTTAGGCAAAAAATTTGGCTCAAGTTGGGCGGTTCAAAACATGAATCTCCATATTGGGGAGCGGAGCGTATTTGGTTTTCTTGGTCGTAACGGCTCCGGAAAAACTACTACGCTACGCATGCTTCTCGGATTACTTAGACCTAGCGTGGGTACCGCACATATTGCCGACTATTGCACCGTGCGTGCGCGCATGCAGGTAGCGCTCTGCGTTGGCGCACTCATTGACGCTCGTTCTGTCTATGAAAATCTGACCGGAAAAGAAAATCTAGAACTTACGCGAAAGCTTCTTGGACTTAATTCTTCTTGCATCATTCGCGCTCTTGGTCTGGTTGATCTGCATGTGGATGCGAATAAGCTTGTCGCATACTACTCACTGGGAATGCGTCAACGTTTAGGTCTAGCGCGGGCAATGTTAGCAAAGCCAAAACTCCTCATCTTAGACGAGCCTATGAATGGGCTTGACCCCGAAGGTATAGCGCAAATGCGAACTATTATTCGCTCACTACCAGAGCAAGAAAACCTGACCGTACTCCTGAGTTCACACAACCTCGCCGAGGTTCAGCAGATGGCGACGCACATTGGCGTGATGCATGAAGGTCAACTGGTTCTACAGGGGGCGCTAAAAAAACTCATTGAGCGCTTGCCCACAACCTTAAGCGTCCGATCCAGTGATTTAACTAAAAGCTTTGCAAGTCTTCACGCGGCTGGGTTTACGCCCACTTGGGCAAGCGATCACAGATTGATCAATGTGATAAGCCATAATGTCGATCAGGATGCGGCGCAAATAAGCAGAGCGGTACAAAGTGCCACGGTAAGCCTGTGGGAACTGAGCACGAAGCCCGCAACTCTGGAAGATTTGTATCTCCATGCTCGTTCTGCAGCAGAGGCATCGGTATGTTAAATACCGTTTACACGGAGATTCAAAAGCTGAAAGGAACTCTTTTGCTGGCCGTTTGCACTACGGTTCCTTCCGTTCTTGCCGCTATTGTTTTTCTGCTGTGCATTAAACAAAAACCGGCGCTTTGGACTGAAGTTATTAAAGGCGCAGTTTCTTTCTGGGGAATGTTTCTACTACCCCTTACCGTTGCAATGCTGAGCGCCCTTCTCGCTCAAGTCGAACATGCCAATCGCATGTGGGATCACCTTTTGGCTCTACCGATTGCGCGATGGAAGTTTTTTGTCACCAAAGCTGTGGTGTTAATGGCCCTACTTGGCTTCAGTACCGGAATTTTTGCGGTCGAGTTAAGACTAGTTGCAATACTGCTGGATGAATTCTTTCCCACCAACGCACCCATCGGCCATTTTCCTTGGGTTTTGTTAGGACATTATTTATCCATGATGTGGTTGCTTTCACTTTCGCTCGGCATGGTGCAGCTTTGGATTGCACTCAGCCAACGCAGCTTTGTCACCCCAATTACTGTCGGTATCAGCGGCACGTTTATCGGGCTCGTCACCGGCGGC